>CADEEC010000076.1 GCA_902826255.1 uncultured Hyphomicrobiales bacterium
GGTTCATGATCGCCGCGCCGTCGACCAGCCAGCCGATGGCGCCGATGTCGGCCCACGACAGGGTGGGATAGTTGAAGATCGAGGAATACTTGGCCTTGCCGGAAAGCAGCTGCTCGTACATCTCCTCGCGCGCGATGCCGAGCGTCTCGGCGGCGGAATAGAGATAGAGCCCGTGGCCCGCCTCGTCCTGCACCTTGGCGAGCAGGCCCGCCTTGCGCCGCAGCGACGGTGCGCGGGTGATCCAGTTGCCCTCGGGCTGCATGCCGATGATCTCGGAATGCGCGTGCTGGGAAATCTGGCGCACGAGCGTTTTCCTGTACGCCCCGGGCATCCAGTCGTTGGGCTCGATCTTGTCCTCGGCATCGCACTTGGCCTGGAAGCGCGCGAGCTTGCCGGCGTCCTCGGCTGCAGCCGGCGCACTGTCGTTGCTGTTGAGGCCCTGGGTGTACATCGCACGGTCCTTTCGAGCGGGCGAGGATGGGATTTTTATGTCACATAAAAATTAGACATGCAATAAACTCTGTAACATATGGCATGCCTGTACCTTACCCGCGGAAGCGACGCAAAAGCTCCGCCGATGCCGGCGGCAGCGGCCCATCGAACCCGCTCGCATGCGTGTCGAGCCAGCGCTCCGAGGGCTTGAGGCAGGCGAGCCATATCCTCTGCGCGAGTGCGCGCGCTTCAAGGCCAGCCCAGTCGCTGCCCAGCAGATCGAGCGGCAGCCCCGGATCGCGCAGCACGATCCGCCGCAGCTCGTGCACCAGCAGCAACCGGACGGCCAGCGCGGTGAGGTCCGAGACTCCGCGCGATCGCGCCAGAGCGGAGGCTGCCGGCGCGAAGAGATTGCAGAAACTGCGATAGGCGTCGGCGGATTCATCCAACTTCCAGGCCGATCTCGCAATCTCGCGGTCTTGCTCCGGATCATCGGATTTCGCGCTGCCCGACCTTGCGCTGAACATGAACACGCGCCCGGTTTCGCTGGGTACGTTCCGACCCGCGGGCGCAATGAAAAGTCCGGCATTGAGCTGGGCGAAACCCGCCCGGCGCAGGGCCGCGCGGCGATCGGCAACGCGCGTACCCGGCCCCTCCGCCGGGACCGCCAGCGACCAGGTGCCCGACCAGCCGCGCTGCGGTAGCCGATAGATGCGCACCGCGGCGGCCTCCGACAGCGCCATCGCCTTGGGGGTCAGCCGGTAGTAGCTGTTACGGCCAGTGCGATCGCGCTCGACCCATCCGTCGGCTGCCAGCCGCGACATGGCCGTGCGCACCACGCCTTCGCCGATGCCGAATGCGCCCATGATCTCGTTGAGGGTGCCGAGCCAGAGTGAGCCGCCGCGTGGCGCCACCGCGTCACCGAACACTGTCACAATCAACGACCAGGCGCGCAGCGGCTGGTCGAGACGCTTCACGGCCGAGTTGAATGCGTCCTCAAGCGAGGATTGACCGGAACGGCGCTCGCGGCTGGACAAGAGGCGCCTCTACAGTTGCGGCGAGCGGCTCGCCCTGCGTCTTGCGGGCGACGGCGGCTGCCGCGGCTTCCCGGCAGGCTATGTCAGCCTTTCTCCAGGATCAACGTCAGCCCGATCAGACTGCTCTCGATGAACTGGATTTCGATCACCTGCTTGGCTCCCAGAACGATGATGTCCATGTTGGCGCGCAGGTTCTCACCCTGCACGGCCACCTTGAAGCCGCGCGGCGTGACCGCGCCGGCGATGTCGCCCTTCCATTTGCGTTCCAGCTCTTCCCACGTGCCGGTGAGCTTGCCGGCCTCGTGCGTCACCCAGCTCCTCACTTCGATGCTGCCGCTGGCCGCGGCGCAGCGGATGGTTTGCTGCAGGGGCTCCTCCGCATTGGGATGAAGGTAGGTCACCCGGCACTTGACCCGCTCGGTGTCGCCGTTGCGCACGCCGAGGCGTCCCTCTCCGACCCAGCGGCCGAGCAGCTTCTCGAAGGGTGAAACATCGTTTGCGCGCGCCGGCGCGGGCAGCGCTAGGAGCGCGGCCAGCAGGCTGGCCAACAGGCCGCCGCACCGCTTCAGTCCCCGTCTTGCCGTCACAGTCATCAGTGTCTGCCGCCCCTCGTATCGGTGCCCATTCTAGGCTGACGGCGCCCCAACATAAGGGGTCGCACCGACGCAGTCGGTTTGTCGGACAATGCAATTGCTCGAAGGGAGTCCAGGTGTTATCACCGAGTTGCTCGGCGGCATCAGGGTCTATCCAGGACCCTCCGGCGCGGACGTCTCCGAATTTCCCGGAGACCATGCGCCAGGCAAGACCAGCCGTCGCACGGGAGGAGACCAAGTGACCCCATTTTCGAAACCGATGACCTATGCCGCCGCCGCGGCCTTTGCCGCCCTCGGGGCGTCCGCGGGCGTGGCCCAGGACCTCAAGCTGCCATCCACGATCACGATGACCGCCTACGACACGGGCTCGTCGGGCTTCAATATCGCCGTGGCCGTCGGAAAGATGCTCAAGGACAAGCATAACTCCGACGTGCGCGTGCTGCCGGCCGGCAACGACGTCGCCCGCCTGGCGCCCTTGAAGGCCAATCGCGCGCAGGTTTCCGCCATGGGCATCGGCACCTACTTCGCGCAGGAAGGCGTGTTCGAGTTCGGCGTGAAGGAATGGGGTCCGCAACCGCTTCAGCTTCTGCTGTCGGTGATCGACTGCAACGCAGTAACGCTGGGCGTTGCGAAGGATACCGGCGTGAAAGAGGTGAAGGACCTCAAGGGCAAGCGCGTCGGCATGGTGGTCGGCTCGCCCGCTCTCAACCAGAACGCATTCGCCGTGCTTGCGTTTGCCGGCCTCACCAAGAACGACGTGAAGCTCGTGGAGTTCTCGGGCTACGGCGCAATGTGGAAGGGCATGGTCAACAACGAGGTTGATGCAGCCATCGCCTCGACGATCTCAGGCCAGACCAAGGAACTGGAGACCTCGCCGCGCGGCATCATGTATCCCCCGACACCGGCAGCGGACAAGGAAGGCTGGGCGCGCATGAAGAAGGTGGGCCCGCACTACTATCCGCATCGCACGACGTGTGGAGCTGGCATCACACCCCAGACTGCACTCGAGCTGCCGTCGTATCCCTATCCGATCTTCATGGCCTACGCGTCGCAGCCTGACGATCTGATTTACAACATCACGAAGGCGTTCATCGTCAACTACAACGACTACAAGGACGGCGCGCCAGGCTCGGGCGGCCTTGCAGTCGATCGCCAGAACCTGACGTGGGTGATCCCGTACCACGCAGGCACCGTAAAGGCGCTCAAGGAAGCCGGTGCGTGGAAGGCCGAGCACGAGGCGCACAACCAGGGTCTGCTGAAGCGGCAGGCCGCGCTCTCCGGCGGATGGGCAGCATATCTCAAGACCAATCCGTCCGAGGACAAGGATGCGTTCCAGAAAGGCTGGATGGCGGCACGCAAGGACGCGCTGACCAAGGCCGGATTGGATCCGATCTTCGAATAGAGCACGGGAACGGCGCGCCTATCGCAGGCGCGTCGCCTCGAAGCGCGGATTGAGCTGCCTCCGAGCCTGCCGGGAGCGCGCCGTGACATCCACAAGCACCGCACAGCCGGCGGATTCGCCGAGGAAGATCGAGTTCGCAGATCCGCACGCCGGTCCGGCGGAAGCGGAGGTCACGCGCGTGCGCGCGCTGAAGGGCGTGTGGCGCTGGCTGCTCGTTGTGGCGTCGGCGCTCACCATTCTGCTCTGCATCAACCAGCAGTTCACGCTGCGCTTCTTCGTCGGCTACACGCAGCTCAACACCGAATATTTCTATCTGCTCATCGCCTTGATGCTGCCGTTCACGTTCTTGATCTTTCCGGCGAGCAAGGCTGCGCCGCTCGACTGGGTCCCCTGGTATGACGTCGCGCTGTTCCTCGCCACGATCGGTGCCTCCGCGTACCTGATGGGAAGCGTGCGCCGGGCGGCCGAGCTCGGTTGGGAGTTCGGCGGCGCGCCGACCCCTGTCGTCGTGGCCGGCATAGCAATGTGGGTTCTGCTGATGGAAGGCCTGCGCCGCACGGGCGGGTTCAGCCTGCTGTTCAGCGTCCTGCCCTTCACGGTGTATCCGCTGTTCGCCGACTCCGTGTGGCTGGGCCCCTTGCGCGGCCAGCAGTCGACCGTGGAGCAGGCCACCTCCTACCACGTGCTCTCCAACGAGAGCGTGCTCGGCATCCCGATCCAGGCGTTCGCCGACGTTGTGATCGGCTTTCTCGTGTTCGGCATCGCCCTGATGCTGACGGGCGCGGGCAAGTTCTTCATCAACCTTGCCTTCGCCTTGTGCGGCACATTTCGCGGCGGGGCGGCGAAGGTGGCGATCTTTGCCAGCGGCCTGCTCGGCATGATGTCGGGCAGCATCGTCTCCAACGTGCTGACCGCGGGCACCATGACAATCCCCGTGATGAAGAAGACGGGTTTCCGCGCATCCTATGCCGGCGCCATCGAGGCGTGCGCCTCCACCGGTGCGGTGCTGGCGCCGCCGGTGATGGGTGCCACCGCATTCGTGATCGCGCAGTTCCTCAATGTCAGCTACGCGGAGGTCGCCGTCGCCGCGATCATTCCTGCTGCACTCTATTACATCGGCTTGTTCATGCAGGTTGACGCGTACGCCGCGCGCCACGGGCTGCAGGGTATCTCGCGCGCCGAGCTGCCGAGCGTCCTCACCACGCTGAAGGAGGGCTGGTACTACGTCTTCGTCATCGTGCTGCTGATTGTCATGCTCCTGCACTTCAAGCGCGAGAGCCATGCGCCGTTCTACGCGACCGCCTTGCTGCTGGTGCTCAACCAGCTGTTCTCGAAGGACACACGCTGGAACTTCGGCACCATCGTGCGTTTCCTGGAAATGAACGGCCGCACGTTCGTGGAGCTGGTGGCGATCCTGGCCGGCTGCGGCCTGCTGATCGGTGCGTTCTCGATGACGGGCGTCGTCTCCTCGCTCGCCAACGACCTGCTGCGGATCGCCGGCAACAACGCGCTGCTGCTGCTGGTCATGTGTGCGATCACGAGCCTGGTGCTCGGTCTCGGCCTCACGACCACCGCCTGCTATATCTTCCTCGCCATTCTCGTGGCGCCCGCGTTGGAGAAGCTCGGGCTCAACAAGATGGCCGTGCACATGTTCATCTTCTACTGGGGCATGCTGTCCTCCATCACGCCGCCGGTGGCCATCGCCTCATTCGCCGCCGCCGGTATCGCCGGATCGCCGCCGATGCGCACAGGCTGGGAGAGCATGTGGGTCGGCAGCATCATCTATTTCATCCCGTTCTTCTTCGTCTTCAGTCCTGCCCTCGTCCTGCAGGGTGATGCGCCCTACCTTCTGGCTGTGCTTCAGACGCTCGTCATCGCCACGGGAACGCTGTGCATCTGCGGCGGCATCCAGGGGTATCAGGTCGGCGTCGGCGACTTGCGGGCTGCGGGCGCACTCGAATGGCCGATCCGCATCATGCTGGTCATCGGCGGCTTCATCTTCGCCACGCCGGGCGGCGGCATCCTGCCGGTGTCGCAGCTGCAAATCACGACCCTGGCGCTCGCCTTCCTGCTGCCTGCGCTCGCGCTCGCGCTGCTCTTCGCGCGACGCGCGCGCAGAGCCGAGGCCGGATAGGGTGGTCGCAAGATTCTGACTGCCGACCCCACGGAGTGTCCCAATGGAGGGGCTCAATCCGGAACGTCCGTGGGCAAAATCTTGCGACCACGTGTGAAGGGTGACACACGGCCGCGACGGTCGCGACTAGGCGAATTCCCAGGTCGTAGATTTTCGACTAGGCGGTCAGGCGCGCAAAGCCGGCGGCGAGATCCGCCTTCAGATCGGCGACGTCCTCCAGCCCGATGTGGAAGCGCAGCGTGGGCCCCTCCGGCTGCCACGCGGTCGCGGACCGCGCCTGCGTGGCATTGAACGGCAGGACGAGGCTCTCGAACCCGCCCCACGAGGCGCCCATTCCGAACAGCTGCAGGCCTTCCACCATCGCGGCGAGCGCCGGCTTCGGGCACGGCTTGAGCACGATCGAGAACAGCCCGCAGGCGCCCGTGAAGTCGCGCTTCCAGAGCGCATGTTGCGGATGGCTCGGCAGTGCGGGATGCAGCACACGCGACACTTCCGGCCGCTGCTCGAGCCAGGCGGCTATTTCCAGCCCCGACCGCCAATGCCGCTCCAGGCGTACATCGAGCGTGCGCATGCCGCGCAGACCGAGGTACATCTCCTCGGTGCCGGCACAGATGCCGAGACCCTGGATCTCATCCACCATCGTCTTGGCCAGTGCGGCACTGGCCGTCACCGAGCCGAGCATCGCGTCGGCGTGCCCGACGATGTACTTGGTGGCCGCCTGGATCGAGATATCGACGCCGTGCGAGAACGGCTTGAAGTAGAGCGGCGTGCCCCACGTGTTGTCCGTCATGACGATGGCGCCGCCCTTGTGCGCGGCCGCCGCGATGGCCGGGATGTCCTGCACCTCGAAGGTCAGCGAGCCCGGGCTCTCGGTGAAGACGACGGTTGTGTTCGGCCGCATCAGTTCGGAGATGCCGGCGCCGATGGCGGGATCATAGTAGGTGGTCTCGACGCCGAAGCGTTTCAGCGCACCGCCGCAAATCTTGCGCGTCGGCAGGTAGACGGTGTCGGCAACGAGAATGTGATCACCTGCTTTCGTGAAGGCGAGCAGCGCTCCGGCAATCGCCGCCGCGCCCGACGGCGCCAGCACGGTTCTTGCGCCGCCTTCCAGCGTGGCGATAGCTTCCTCCAGAGCTTCCGAGGTCGGCGTGCCGCGGCGCCCGTAGACATAGCGCTGCGCACGGTTCTCGAAGCTCTCGATGGTTTTGAAGAGAACCGTCGAGCCGCGATAGACGGGCGTGTTGACAAAACCGTGGTGCGCGAACGGATCGCGGCCGCTGTGGACCACATGCGTGCCCGCGCGGCGTGGGCGCTGCTCCTTGTCAGAGCTCATGTCATCAATCCTTCATCGAAAGTTCCAGCGAGCCTCTGGCTCACAATAGCGGCACAAGGTCAAGTCTTGACCCTCGGGCAGCATCGTCCAATTGTAGCGCATCGATGGGCGATCGGCGTGCTGGCGGAGCGGGGTCCAGCCCCGCAGCCGACCGAACCATCCAAGACCTCGAAAGGCTGGCAATGCCATTGGAAGTCCGCCGCGGACTTTGCGTGCTATTCGTTGTTGCAGCTGTGCTTGCCTGCCTGGGGCCGGCGGCGCAGGCCATGCCCGGTCCGCTCGACGACATCCGCGCCCGCGGTCACGTCGTGTGCGGCGTCGGCATCGACGCCAAGGGTTACGCCGTCGCCGACAAGCAGGGTGCGTGGTCGGGCATGAGCGTCGACTTCTGTCGCGCGTTGGCGGCGGCAGTTCTGGGCAACAAGACCGCGGTGAAATTCGAACCGATACCGGCCGCGGAGCAGATCGCGGCGGTGCGATCGGGCCGTGTCGATGTGCTCTCCAGCAATATCGCCATGACCTCCTACCTCGACACGGCGCTCGGCGTCCGCTTTCCCGGCGTGCTTGTGCATGAAGGGCAGGGGTTCCTGGTCCGCAAGGCCAACAACATCACCAGCGCACTCGAGCTGTCGGGCGCGCGCATCTGCGTGGCGGCGGAAACGAAGACCGAGCAAGCGGTCGCGGACTACTTCGGCGGTCTCAAGATGCCCGTCGACCTCGTCAAGACGGGCCTTTGGAGCGAGGCGGTCAGGGCCTACGCGGGCAAGACCTGTCAGGTGCTGACCGCCGATCAACCCACGCTGGCCCTCGCGCGGGTCGCGCTGGCCGATGCGGAGGAGCACACCATCCTGCCCGAGGTCGCGGCCAAGCACGCCGTCGGGCCGATCGTGAGGCAGGGCGACGGCACGTGGTTCGGCATCGTCAGGTGGACGCTGTTTGCGCTCGTCGCCGCAGAGGAAATGGGGATCACGTCAGCCAACGCCGATACGGTGCGGACCGCCGGCAGCCCGGAGGCGCGGCGCTTCCTCGGCGCCGATAAAAACGTCGGCAAGCTTCTCGGCCTGGATGCGGACTGGACGCTGCGCATTGTCCGGCAAGTCGGCAACTATGGGGAAATTTTCGATCGCAACCTGGGTCAGAAGTCGCCCCTCAAGCTCGAACGGCGCCTGAACAATTTGGCGAGCAAAGGTGGACTGCTTTTTGCGCCGCGCTTCGAGTAGCCGCGTGAGCGGCTACGGCATCACGACCTCGATGTTGGCCACATCGCCGGCCTTCACCGCAAACTCCTGCCGGAAGGCGCGACCCGCGTGGCGCGCTGTCACGATATAGCTCCCCGGCGCCAGGAAGTGCCGCGGCAGTGCGCCCGCGCTGTCCCGCACCGTGTCTCCGCCGGCATTGGCGATGCTCCACTGCGTGTCGGAGATCGCATCGCCGCCACGGCGCGTGACGAGCTTCAAGCTCACTTCCGCGGCGGGGTGAACCAGCGTCACCTCGGTCAGCTTGCCGGCCTCGACGGAAATATCGGCGCGGCCGATCGCGTTGGCATCACCATAGGTGCTGACGACGCTGTAGATGCCGGAGTTGAGGCGCAGCACGACGCCGGGCTTGGCGCCGCTGACGATGCTGGTGCGCTGGCCGTACTGGTCGCGTTCGTCCGATTGCACGTCGAAGGATACGGGCTGGTCTGCTGCAGGCCGCCCGTCAATAAGCACGGGAATGACGCGCAGGCCGCCGGCGTTCAGAACGAACCGCTCCTCGGAGGATTGCGACGTGACCGAAACGCGACGCGTGAGGTTGGCGCGCCCGTACGCGACGTTGATCAGGTAGTCACCCGGCTCGAGGCGTAGCCGTGGATTGGCCGTCCGCTGGGTGGAAAGGGGAACCGGCGCGGCAGTCGTCCCCGGTCCGTCGCGGTAGATGCGCCACACCAGGCCTTGCACGATCGGCTGGCTGTCGTCCGTCAGATAGGCCGTGAGCGAGACGGCAACCTGCCCGCCGGCTTCGTCGCCGGGCGCGAGCGTGGACGGCGAGCGCGGCACGACCGTCGTGTTCGCAGGCGGCTCGGACTGAGCCGCGGCGACGGTCCCGAACGCGCTGATGCAGGATGCCGCCAGGGCAGCCAGCAGGGGCAGGCGATACACGACGATGTCTCCAAACAGTGCGAATCGGGGCCGAGCGTGTCGGCTGACCGCAGCAAATTCAAGGCATCTCGCAGGTTTGCTCACGGTCCTTCGACGTCCAGCGCGCGGTCCTCGCCCGCGCGCAGGTCGATCCGGTGCTCGTGGCGCCGCTCGCGCGTCTCCGCCACGACGCGGTAGGGGCCGGGCCGCAGGAGAACCGCGCTTTCGGTTTGTGCGCTCGACCACACCGGCTGCTCGGCGCTGTCGAACACGCTCCAGAAAATGTCGCGCGGCTGCCCGGGGGCCAGCAGCAGGCGCAGCTTCAGACGCGCGGTCGCATGCTCGAACGCGATCTCTTGGGTCTGGCCATCGCGCACCTCGACGTCGCGCACGGCCGCAATGTTGGTGGAACCGTAGCGGGCTTCGACGCGGTAGCGCCCGACACGCAGGGCCAGCACCGGCGACAGGGCGCTGGTTACGGTCGGCTCCTGGCCGGGAATGTCCAGGCTGCGGAGGGAGTAGGACACGGGCTGCCCGCCGAGCGGGCCGGACGGCACCTTGGTCGAGAGGCTCAGGCGGCCGATGGGGATGCTCAAAGCCCGCCGGACGACGCTGCCGGGGCCGGCGGAAAAGCGATCCCGGACCTCGAGCCCGCCGATGATCGCGGCGGCATAATAGGTTCCGGGCGGAAGCGTGAACTCGGCCTGCGGCATGGCAGAGCGGGCGATCTCCCGTCGTCCGGACGGTGCATCCGGGTCGTCCTCGAGGATGCTGAACACGGGCTCGCCGGCGCTGGCGGCGCTCAGCGCGACACGCGCTACCGACAGCGGAAAGTCCACGGCCGCAACCTGGCCGGCGGAGACGGTTATGAGCTTTTCGCTACGCACCAGACCGACGTCGGCGCGAACTGCGAAGCGGCCGGAGGGGAGCAGCAGCGATGCATCGCTGCCCTTGAACACGGCGACAGGGCTCGGCGCCTGACCCTTCTTGCCGTCGCCGCCGACGCGCGCAACGGTGACAATGGCATCGTCGATCGGCATGTCGTTGTTCTGCATGCGCACGCGCACGTCAACGCGCCCGGCATCGAGGATCATCGTGACCGGCATTGGACGCTCGCCCGCCGTGACCGTCTGCTGCGCCGATACGAGGCCGTCGCTGACCTCCACCGTGTAGCGGCCCGGCGTAACAGGCACCACCGGGTTGGAAGACTGGCCGCTGAACAGCGGCATGCCGGGCTTGTCGTCTGCGACGACGAGCCAGCGCAACGTCGTGTCCACGGGCGCCGTGTTGGGTGCGAGCAGCGCCTTGAGGTGCAGCGCGGGCGGGCCGCTTGCGGGAATGGGCGCCGGGGGCACGATTGCAGACGAGACGCGCGGCCGCTGCGGCGCCGGCCTGCGCGATCCGGTGTCGAGGCCGACCAGCTTGAGGGCGTCCTCCACCGTGCTTGCCACCTGGGCCGCTGTTTGCGTCGTGAACTGACGGCCGCCCGTCTTCTGCGGGAGGCACGCCATTTTCGCCGTGTCGTCGGCCTTGGTGCCGATGCCAATCACATCGACCACAATGCCAGCGGCACTGAGCTCGCCCGCCACCTCGCACACGTCGACCTGGCAGTTGTCGGCATCGTCGTGGATCAGAAGCAGCCGGCGCGTGCCGTTGTCCTCCGGGAACGACTTGGCGGCCTCGCGCAAGGCGAGACCCACCGGGCCGCGTCCGCGCGGCGTGATCTGCGTCAGCGGGGCGAGGATGCGGTCGGCATCGAGCGGCTCGGGCTGGCGGATCACCTCGACGTCTGCGCAGTCGCCGGGGCGGCGATGCCCGAAGGCGGTAAGCCCCACGCGCGTGCGCGGCGCAAGTTTGCCGAGGGCCGCGCGCACGGCTTCGCGCACGACAACGGACTTGCCCTGCCGCGTGGCGTCGAAGGCACCCCACATAGACCCCGAATGATCGATGACGAGCATCAGTGAGGGCTGATCGGCGGCCTGGGCTTGTGCCTCCTCAATCAGGCATGGCAAGCCGCAAAGGACCGCGCCGAGGCACAAACCCCGCACCCAAGGTGAGCTTGTCGTCCGCATCGTCAGGCCGGATTCCACAGAGCTGGGCGCACCGGGTCCCATTGTACTCGCAGCTGAGTTGGTTTAGCGAGACGGAAGTACCGGGTGAAAAGGATGACTCCACACCGTGAGCCAGCCGTTCATTGACCTCCTGCTGACGCGCCGATCCGTGAAGGCGCCCATGATTGCCGAGCCGGGGCCGACGGCCGATCAGCTTGCAACCATTCTAAAGGTGGCCGCTCGCGTCCCCGACCACAAGAAGCTCGTACCCTGGCGCTTCATCCTGTTCGAGGGCGAGGCCCGTGCGCGCTTCGGCGAGGTTCTCGCCGAGGCATGCGCAAACGAGGAAAAGCAGCCGCCGTCTGCCGGCAGGCTGGAGATGGAGCGCACGCGTCTCACGCGGGCGCCCACTGTGGTTGCCGTCATCTCGCGGGTGACGCCGCATCCGGCCGCGCCCGAATGGGAGCAGGTTCTGTCGTGCGGGGCCGCCTGCATGAACTTGTGTCTGGCGGCCAATGCGCTCGGCTTCGGCACCTGCTGGCTGACGGAGTGGTATTCGTTCAGCGCCGGCGTGCGCCGCGCGCTTGGCTTGGCCGACAACGAGCGCATTGCCGGCTTCATCTACATCGGCACGGCCAAGGAGCGGCAGGACGACAGGGAGCGGCCGGACATGGCCGGCATCACGACGCGCTGGCCCGCCACGTGAACGACTGAAGGAGGCACCCGTGTTCTATGAAACCGCCGCCAACAAGCATGGATTGAAGCACGATCCGTTCAAGGCGCTCGCCGTGCCGCGCCCGATCGGCTGGGTGTCCACCATCAGCAAGGACGGTGTGTGCAACATCGCGCCCTACAGTTTCTTCAATGCCGTCGGCGAGAAGCCGCACTACGTGTTCTTCAGCTCGGCGGGACCAAAGGACTCGCAGCTCAACGTCGAGGAGACCGGCGAGTTCGTGTGCTCGCTCGCGACCTGGGACCTTCGCTACAACATGAACATGACCTCGGCCTCGGTGCCGCGCGGCGTCGACGAGTTTCCCATCGGCGATCTCACCGCCACGCCGAGCCGGCTCGTGAAGCCGCCGCGCGTGAAGGAGAGCCCGGCCGCCTTCGAGTGCAAGTACTGGAAGACCATCGACCTGCCGCCGGCGGAGCCCGGCGGGCCATCGACCTACTCGCTCGTGTTCGGCCGCGTGGTCGGCGTCTACATCGACGACGCCTACATCAAGGAAGGCATCGTCGACACCGGCGCCATGCGCCCGATCGCGCGCCTGGGCTACATGGACTACGCGGTGGTCAACCCCGACACAATGTTCACCATCAAGCGTCCGTCGGCCGAGGAGGCGATGGCGAAACTCAAAACACGCGCCGCGGAGTAAATTTCATATCGCCGAATTGCAGGGTCATCCGAAGGCTGAGAAATCGGTCCTGAGGCTGGAATGGCAGCGCCCACGTTCACTATAGCCAATACATTTCATGTTTTAGCCTCATTCTAATCGATAACCCGTTGCTACTTCCAACAAAACGGGGATCGAGGGATGAAGTTGAGACTGTTCGCGCTCGGTGCAGCGTGCGTGCTGAGTTTTGTCGCATCGCCAGCCAAAGCAGAACCATCTGCAAACCTTCATTTCGACAGCAGCGGAAATCTTCGCTGGGATAACACCTCTCCTGCTACGCGCAGTTCGGTCGGCCATCGGCCCTCACGCGAGGCCACCTACCGGGGGTCCGGCACGGTGCTGCCGATGCAGGCCAGGCACAGCGGCGTCGGGCCGCGTCCGCGCCGCTGGTGCGGCTGGTGGATGCGCACGCAGCGCGGCGGTGGGCCTGAGTACAACCTCGCCTGGAACTGGCGCAAGTACGGCCGGGCTACGACGGCGCAGGTTGGTGCGGTCGTCGTATGGCGCCACCACGTCGGCGAGATCGTCGGCCAGGCGCCCAATGGCATGTGGATCGTGCGCTCGGGCAACGACGGCGGCAGGGTACGCGAGCGTGCGCGCTCGGTAGCCGGCGCCGTCTTCCGCATCTAGCGACAGCTTGATCACTGCGAGGGGAGCGTCGCTGACGCTCCCCTTGTCTTTGCTTTGGCTAGCTGCGCTTGGCCGCTTTGGCGCGGGCGAGAATGCGCTCGGCGCGCGCGGCATGGGCGCGGTCGATCATGTTGCCGCGGATGGCGACCACGCCGGCGTCCGGATTGTCGGCGAACACGCCGATGATCTCCTCCGAGAACGCGATCTCTTCCGCGGTCGGCGTGAAAACCTCGTTGATCACCGCGACCTGGTTGGGATGGATTGCCATCTTGCCGGTGAAGCCGTCGCGCACCGCCTCCCTGCACTCGTTGCGCAGGCCTTCGTCGTCGCGGAAGTTGACGTACACGGTATCGAGCGGCTGCGCGTTGGCGGCGGCGGCCGTGAACAGGCAAAGGTCGCGCGCCAGACGGTAGGGCGAGGTCCAGGTGCGGTTGTCCGCCTCCCGGTTGGTGCGGGCGCCGACCGCGGCGGCGAGATCCTCAGCTCCCCAGGTGAGCCCTTCCAGCCGGCTGCTGGAACCGACGTAGGTGTTGAGCTGCAGCATGGAGACCGGCGTCTCGGTGATGATGGCGACGATGCGCGTCGAGCCCGCCTGCAAGCCGGCGCGCTCCTCCGCCATGTTGAGGGCGATCGACAGCGTGTGCACGTCAGCCCCCGAGCGCGCCTTGGGCAGCATGACGCCATCCGGTCCGGAACCGACGACCGCGGCGACGTCCTCTTCCCAAAGGTTGGTATCGAGCGCGTTGATGCGCACGTAGATGAGCGGACGCCCCGCGCGTGGCCGCATCTCGGTGATGTATTGCGCCGCCAGCGGGCGGGCGGCGGCCTTGCGCGACAGGCTGACGGCATCTTCCAGGTCGAGGATCAGCGCATCGGCGCCGATGCTTGCGCCTTTGCCGAGCTTCTTCTCGTCGTCGGCGGGAACGAACAGCATGGACCGCATGGCATCAGGCCTTCGGCCGGCGGCGCATCATGGCCTGGCGGCGACACTCGGCGACCAGTTCGTTGCGCTGATTGTAGCAGCGGTGCATGAGCTCGACGATGCCGGTGTCGGGCTTCGACTTGCTCTCGCGCTTGGAGACGACCTCGGTCGTCACGCGCAAGGTGTCGCCGTGAAAGACGGGCTTGGGAAACTTGACGTCCGTCATGCCGAGATTGGCGACGGTGGTGCCGAGCGTGGTGTCGTTGACGGAGATGCCGACCATCAGGCCGAGCGTGAACAGGCTGTTGAACAGCGGCTTGCCCCATTCCGTCTGCGCCGAATGGTGATGGTCGATGTGCAACGGCTGCGGGTTGTGGGTGAGGCAGGAGAACAGCGTGTTGTCCATCTCAGTCACGGTACGGCGGATCGGGTGATCGAACATATGCCCGACTTCGAATTCTTCGAGATAGAGTCCTGCTGGCATGCACGTCACCTTTCTCAATAGCGGAATTGTTCGGAGAGGATGCGCTCGTCCAGGCTGTGGCCCGGATCGAACAGCATCAGGATTTCGACCTTGTCGGCCTGCTCGACGTCGACACGCGTGACTGAGCGCGTCTCGTTGTGGTCGGCGACCGCGCTGACGGGGCGCTTGTCGGGCTCCAGCACCTCGAACTGAATCTTGGCGGCATTGGGCAGCAACGCACCGCGCCAGCGGCGCGGCCGGAAGGCGCTGATCGGCGTCAGAGCCAGCAGCGGCGCGTCGATCGGCAGGATCGGGCCGAACACCGACAGGTTGTAGGCCGTCGAGCCCGCCGGCGTCGAGACGAGCACGCCGTCGCAGATCAGTTCCTCGAGCCGCACCTTGCCATCGACCGAGATCCTGATTTTTGCGGCCTGGTGGGTCTGGCGGAAGAGGGAGACCTCGTTGATGGCCAAGTCTTGATGCGGCTTCCCGCCGTCGACGGTCGCCCGCATCTTGAGCGGGTGGATGGTGCTGGTCTCGGCACTGGCGAGCCGCTCGATCAGAGCGTCCTCGCTGTAGTCATTGGTGAGGAAGCCGACCGAGCCGCGGTTCATGCCGTAGATCGGGATGCGGTCGTGCATATGCCGGTGCAGGGTCTGCAGCATGAGCCCGTCGCCGCCCAGAGCGACGATCACATCGGCCTTTTCGACGGGGGCGTTGCCATAGCGGGCCGAAAGGCGGTCGAGCGCGGTGCGCGCCTCCGGCACGTCGCTCGCCACGAACGCGATACTCTGGAACTTCGATGCGGAACTTGCCATTAAGGGGTAACTGCAACTTTTGTACGCTCAGGAAGGCTGGCGCACTTGGCACCAAACGACAAGCCCGTTCTGATCTATTCGACCTTTCCGTCGCCCGAGGAAGCTGAGCGGATCGGAGGTGCCCTGGTTGATCAGGGACTGGCCGCCTGCGTCAACATCCTGCCCGGCATGACAGCCATCTACGTCTGGGAGGGTAAACGCAGCCGCGACAGCGAGGCTGTCATGATCATCAAGACGCGGGCGAGCCTGGCGGACACCGCCATCGCCGAAGGACGCAAGCTGCACCCCTACGCCAACCCGGCCTTTGTCACACTACCGATCGAGGGCGGGTCGGCGGATTTCCTGCAGTGGATCGAGGTGCAGACGCGGCGGGGAGCTTGAGCGGGCGGCCGCCGAACATGGCGTCGCTGTGGACGAAAAGTGGATAAGTTGAGCGGGTTGCCGGCACCCGTTCTTACCGCCGCTGCGGCTGGTGCGGCCTCTACGAATCACTGAGTCGCACATGCATTTGATTAGGTTAATGAATCGTTATAGTTCTGTGGATGAGGGGGCTGCGTTCGCCGTTCCGCGTTGTACATGTGTAGGCCTCGAAGGCTTGTGCACAACGTGGTGATATCGTGGCGTCGTCTGTGCAAAACCCTTCGAAAGCCTAACCCACTCCACCGATTGGTGAGCGCTGAGCAGACCGGCGAAGCATACGCCGGCGGCTCGAGGGACGCGCTCGCGGGATGCAGGGTCCTGACCAAGCGGCGGGTGAGGTTCAACGCCCCTTCCAGCGATCGGTCCGGCGCCACAACGGCAAGCCGGCAAAGGGGGCGTTATGGCGAGACATATTCTCGGTGTGCTCGGCGTGCTTGCTGCGGGCGTTCTGCTCGCGGTGTCGGCCGCTATGAACTATCGCTTCGGCTTCAGCCTCGGAAAGTCGCCGGCTGACGGCCAGATTTACGGGGCCGCATCGGTAGCGGCAGACTGCTTCAAGGCACTGGTGCCGTTCTTCTTCTTCGCCGCCTGGCGCAACCGGATGTGGTCGCAGGCATTCGCGGCCGCCGCCCTTTGGATCGTCGTCACCGGATATTCGATGACGTCGTCGCTCGGCCATGCCGCAATGAACCGCCTGGATACAAGCAGCCAGCGCGCGGTGGTTTCCGCCAACTATCAGGATCTGCGTGCCGACAGCAAACGTGCGCAGGACCAGCTGACCTGGATCCCCGCGCACCGGCCCGCCACCACCGTCTCCGCCGAGCTCGACGTGCTCAAGGCGCAGCGCCAATGGCTGCTGACCCGCGAATGCACGGACGTCAAAGGCAAGACGGGCCGCGAGTACTGCCAGCAGTTCCATAAGCTCTCGGCCGAGCTGGCTTCGGGCATCGAAGCCAAGAAGCTCGAAACGCGCATCGCCGAGATCGGCAGCAAGCTAGCCAAAGTAGTTGGCGGCAACAGCGGCGTCGTGATGACGGAGAGCGATCCGCAGGCCACCGTGCTGTCGCGCATGTCGGGCTTGGAGATCGAGACGGTGCAGATGGGCCTGACGGTGTTCGTCGCGCTTCTGATCGAGATCGGTTCCGCCTTCGGCATGTACGTTGCCTTCGCCTACTGGCGCATGCACGCGCCGATGCATGCACCGGCAGAAGCAACCCAGGTCGCGACGCGCCCGCAGGCTGCCGCGCCCGTCGCGCGCACGGCGCCTGCCGAGGCCCTGGAGGCGCCCGATACCCTCGGGCTGCCTGCACCGGCGGAGGCAGAAGCGGAGCCCGAGGATGCAGTCGATGTCGCAGAGCCGATACCGGCGGCGCAGCCGCCGTCGGCATCGCGGTTCGGCGCCAACGACAACCGCCTGGTTGCCAAGCCGCAGATGATGCCGGAGAGCGACGTCGAGCTGTTCTACCGGCACGCCGTCGAGCGGGCCGCAGACGAAGACTCCATCAGCTCGCAGGAGCTCTACGACGGCTACCGCATGTGGTCGAAGGCCAACGAGAAGCGCCCGCTCAACATGCCGCGCTTCTGCATCGAGTTCGAGAACCTCGGCTACACCACTGTCGAGATCGGCGGACGCAAGCGCTACTTCGGCATCGCGCTGGTGCCGGAGCTTCTGAGCGCGGTCGCCGAGCGCAAGGCTTCGGCGCGCAGGCGCAAGGCGCAGGAGCAGCAGGCTCTGCCGGCGCCGGCACAGACAAAAGCAGCATAAACGCCGCAAAAGGCGAAACTCGCAAGGGCCGCTTCGGCGGCCCTTTTCTTTTGCGTCGGCTGCAAGAGAGCGCCGGAGCGCGCAGCCCCTGGGTCCCGGCTCTCGCTTCGCTCGGCCGGGATGACAAGTATGCGTGGCATCCAACCAACGTTGTCATCCCGGAATTCGCCGCAGGCGAATATCCGGGACCCAGGGGCTGCACATG
>CADEEC010000077.1 GCA_902826255.1 uncultured Hyphomicrobiales bacterium
GGCCGCCTGTACCGCGACACCGGCTGTTTCACCTACGACCCGGGCTTCACCTCGACCGCAAACTGTTCGTCGAAGATCACCTACATCGACGGCGACGAAGGCATCCTGCTCCATCGCGGCTACCCGATCGAGCAGCTGGCTGAGCAATCGAATTTTCTCGAGGTCTGTCATCTGTTGCTCAACGGCGAGCTGCCGACCAAATCGGAGCTGGCCACCTTCGACAACACCATTACGCGCCACACCATGGTGCACGAGCAGATGACCCGGTTCTTCACCGGCTTCCGCCGCGACGCGCACCCGATGGCGATCATGTGCGGCTCAGTCGGCGCGTTGTCGGCCTTCTATCACGACTCCACCGACATCAATGATCCCCACCAGCGCATCATCGCCAGCCACCGCCTGATCGCCAAGATGCCGACGCTGGCCGCCATGGCCTACAAGTACTCGGTCGGCCAGCCCTTCATCTATCCGCGCAACGATCTCGACTACACCTCGAACTTCCTGCAGATGTGCTTCGCGGTGCCCTGCGAGCCCTACGTGGTGAACCCCATCGTCTCGCGCGCTCTCGACCGCATCCTCATTCTGCATGCCGACCACGAACAGAACGCGTCCACGTCCACCGTGCGTCTGGCCGGATCCTCCGGCGCCAACCCGTTCGCCTGCATCGCAGCCGGCATCGCCTGCCTGTGGGGCCCGGCACACGGCGGCGCCAATGAAGCCGCCCTCAAGATGCTGGAAGAGATCGGCACCGTCGATCGCGTGCCCGAGTACGTCAAGAAGGCGAAGGACAAGAACTCAGAGTTTCGCCTGATGGGCTTCGGCCACCGCGTCTACAAGAACTACGATCCGCGCGCGAAGGTGATGGCGCAGACCTGCCACGAGGTGCTCGATTCACTCGGCGTCAAGGATCAGAACATCCTGAAGGTGGCGATGGAGCTGGAGCGCATTGCGCTGCAGGACGACTACTTTGTCGAAAAGAAGCTTTACCCCAACATCGACTTCTATTCCGGCATCACGCTGCGCGCGATGGGCTTCCCGATGTCGATGTTCACCGTGCTGTTTGCCGTCGCGCGCACGGTCGGCTGGGTGTCCCAGTGGAAGGAGATGATCGAGGATCCGGAGCAGAAGATCGGCCGTCCGCGCCAGCTTTACATCGGCGCCACCAAGCGCCCCTACATACCGGTCGACAAGCGCTGAGGCTGCACGTCCCTCTCCGCAGTACGCAAAGAAAGAGGCACCCCACGGCCTGTGGTGCCTCTTTTGCATTCCATTCCGTGGCGTCGGCTATTTAACAACCCACTGATGCTCGGAGCAGACGTCGACATTCATGCGCTGGCGGGACGCACCGTTGACGAGCTTGGCGCGCATATCGCGGCAGCAGCTCTGGATACCGTCATACATATCGAAGAAGCGGCTTTGGCGATCACGGATGACCTCCTGATTGCCGAGCCGGTCGCGGCCCCAGTTCTGATCGCGGCAAGCGGAGTAATAAAAATACTCAATCGTCGTACCCGTATCGTTGATGACATTGATGCCGTAGTCGCGGGTCTGCGCGGCAGCGGGCCCAACGAGCATCACGACGACGAGTGCGAATGCGGCAATGATCTGCTTAGTAATCGTCATGCGTTCCGTCCTTCATCGTGCATTGACATCCCAAACCAACCCGGACGCACGTGTGGCTGCCGTTGCGAAGGAATAGTCACTGACTGGATCGATCTCCCGCAGCTGCAAGCTCGACGGCCACACAACAGGCGTGCCCTCTGGGCCAACAGCGTGCCTTGGCCTGAAGACGGCGTCGGCAAGCGCGATCAAACAACACCGTCCGTTGTGGATGCGCAACGGGCGCCCGCTATCTCTCCAAAGATTGTCGGGAATAGTCTCAACTTGGTCGCACTCCCGCCGGATGCGCGGACGCAGATATGAACAATGCTTCATATTTTCACAGCCGCCGCCAAGGAGCCGTGCAACCCCCGGCTGACAGCACGGCGCCCCGCAATCAACCGCGGGCTTTTGAGTCAGGCCGCGGCCAACCTCGCCCGTTCAGGGCATAGTCGATAACGATTCGCGCAGCCGCCTCGCTTGGCGCTTGTCCGGCCAGATGCAGCGCGTCGGGAAGCTGGGCCAAGGCTTCCACCTGCCGCGTGCGGCCAGGACCATCGTCCATGGCCTCCGCAAGAGCGTTGGCGAGGTTAGCGGGCGTGGCGCGTTCCTGATGGAATTCCGGCACGACATTGCGCCCCAGCACCAGGTTCGGGAGCACCGTGGACGGCGACTTGATAAGCCTGCGGAATACCGGCGCCGTGACCTTGCCGACCCGATAGGCGACCACCATCGGGGTGCCGACAAATCCCAGCTCCAGCGTGACGGTTCCCGACGCGGCCAGTGCCGCGCGCGCAAGCTTGAAGGCGCGGAACTTGTCCTCCTCGCCCTCCACCAGTAGCGGCCGCCTGGACCAGGAGGCGAGGTGCTGCTCCACCAGCGGACGCACAGACGGCACGACAGGGACAATCACTTCGAACGTCCGCCCGGCCTTGCGCAGTCGATCGAGCGTTTCGCCGAAGGGCTTCATCAGACGCCCGATTTCCGAGGCTCGGCTGCCGGGCAGCACCACGATCACGGGTGCGTCCTTGGCAAGGCCCCATCGCTCTTGCAGCAGCGCGGGATCGAGCGCGTCGATCCAGGCCTGGCGCTCGCTCAGCGGATGGCCGACGAAGCTGCACGCCGGCCCGTCGAGCTTGCGATGCACCTCCGGTTCGAACGGCCACAGCGCCAGGATGTGGTCGACGTAGGGTCGCATTTTCTTCGCACGGCCGGGGCGCCAGGCCCAGACGCTCGGCGAAACATAGTCGATGATCGGGATGTCCGGATTGCGCTTGCGAATGCGCTTGGCGATCGGATGCGTGAACTCGGGGCTATCGATGATGATGACGGCATCCGGCTCGGCGGCGATGGCAGCCTCGACCGTGGACCTGATGCGGCGCAGGATAAGCGGAAGGCGCGCAAGGATTGCGCCCGGTCCCATCACGGCGACGTCATCGAGCGGAAACTGCGGCACCAAGCCTTGGGCCGTCATCAGCGGCCCGCCCACCCCAAGGAAGCGGACCCGCCCGGGGCGCATGGCGCTCAGTGCGGCCATCAGCTTGCCGCCGAGCGCGTCGCCGGAGTGCTCGCCGGCTACGACAAACAGCAAAAGGTCGTGCACTTCCTCGCCGGCTATCACTTCCCGGATCGTCGGATCGTTCATGCCCGTCTGCCGATGATTGCCCCCGCCGCGCCTTCACCCGGGCGGCAGGCGGCATGTTATCAGGAACAGGCCTTCTGCGTCCGCCAGCGCTGGCCCGTCGTCCTCGAAGGGCGCAAGCTCTTCGGCGGTGCCGAGCACGGCGAGGCCGGCAAGGCCCTGTACGGCGGCCGTCGCCAGCAGCACGGGCAGGCCGCCCTCGGGCAACGCATCGGCAGCGCGGCGCGCCAACACCCCGCGCCTGCGGCGCTCGCCTATCCCCCACTGCCGCAGTGCGCGTACGCGCTCCAGCAGCGACGTCTCGGGCTCCGCAGCGGCGACCGCGACGAAATAGGACGACATCACAACGGCGGCGTGGCCCGTGCGGTGGGCCGCAAGCCGCTCCACGGCGGCGAGGCCCAGCGCCGCATCCGTGCGGTCTCGGGAGCTCGGCTGAAGTTTGGCGACCAGCCTGCCGGAGAGTTTGGTCATCGGCAGCGGAGCGCCAGAGGACGCCGCAGCCTTGACCAGGCCGGCGACGGCAAAGTTGTGCGCGTCGGCCAGCCGGATCATCTCCTGCCGATCCAGAACCAGTACACCACCCGCTTCCAGCGCCACGCCGTCGAGCCCCGCCGCCACGCCCAGCTCGACCGTGCGCGGACCGACGGCCGGCATATCGATACGCAGCTCCTGGCCGGGCTTGGGGCCTTTGGCCAGCACACCGCCATTGGCTAGGACCAATTCCCGACGCACCCGCTGCGCCCGCTCGAGCATTGCGTCGGTGCCTTCCGCCCCCTCGATGGCGAGAACGCGGCCACCGGATACGACGACGGCCTGGCCGGCATCCAACGGTCCCAGCAGCGCGCGCACGGCGAACCCGATCTCTGCGTCGGCGCGCGCCGAGGCAGACAACGGCCTCGCACCGGCGGTGCCCTCCTGCACCAGCAGCTCGGGCGCGACCTCGTGGGCGCCGCGCACGACGAAGCCATTGGCCTCGAAGAAGCGCACCACACGCGTCAGAACGGAATCGTCGCCACCCGCCAGCAGCCCGAATACCTTCGGCAAGCTTTTCAGGAACCCCAGATCCGGACGGATCCTTCTAAGGTCGGGCCGCGTGACGCTGCCCGCGATCACCAGCTCGGGACCGGCCTCCCGCTGCAGCGTATCCACCATGCGGCCGATCTGGCCCCAGTTCACCCAGGTGTGCGGGAAACGCGCAATGTCCGCATCAGCCTCGCCCTGGATGCCGACGATGTACACGGCACCGCCGCGGCCGACCACGCTCTCGGCGACCGACAGGGGCAGCCGTCCGCCGCCGGCAACAATGCCGATTTTGGCTGGCGCTTGGGCTGGAGACACGCGGCCGCTCGTTTGTCCGCCCCGATCCTGAGGTGCGGACGCCTGCATCAGGTCGTGCGCGGAACGCAGAGCGACCTGTCGGACGCGGCTTTGATGAAGTCGAGAATCTCGCGCACGTAGGGATCCTTGGCGATGTCGTCGGCCTCAACGTCAGCGATGCGCTCCATCAGCGTGCCTTCGTTGGAGAACAGCAGACGGTAGGCGTGGCGCAGGCTCTGGATGGTTTCGCGCGTGAACCCGAGCCGCTTCATGCCGACGATGTTGAGACCTGCCAGCCCGGCGCGGTTGCCGAGCGCCATGCCGTAGGGAATGACATCGTTCTCCACGCCGGCCAGCCCGCCGACAAAGGCATGATGGCCGATGCGCACGAACTGATGCACGCCGGCGCCGCCGCCGAGGATGGCGTGATCCCCCACCGTGCAATGGCCGGCCAGCATGACGTTGTTGGAGAAGATCACGCGGTTGCCGACCTTGCAGTCATGCGCAACGTGGCTGCTGGCGAGGAACGTGCACCCCTCGCCGACGCGTGTGACGCTGCCGCCGCCGGCCGTGCCGGGGTTCATCGTCACACCTTCGCGGATGGTGCAGTTGGCGCCGATCTCGAGCGTCGTTGCCTCGCCGGCGAATTTCAAATCCTGCGGCTCGGAGCCGAGCGAGGAGAACGGGAACACCCGCACGCGGTCGCCGATCGTGGTCCGCCCGGTGATCGAGACATGGCTGATGAGCTTGACGGCCTTGCCCAGGACGACGTCAGGCCCCACGATGCAGTAGGGCCCGATCTCACAGCCGTCGCCGACCTTGGCGCGCTCATCGATGATGGCCGTCGCGTGCGCGCTATACCTCGACATCAGCCTGGTCCAGGATCATGGCGCTCACTTCCGCCTCCGCTACCACCTGGCCCTTCACCTTGGCTTCGCCGTAGAAGCGCCAAGCACGGCCACGGCTACGAATCTTCCTCACATGGTAGTGCAGCTCATCGCCGGGCAGGACCGGCTTGCGGAACTTCGCCTTGTCTATCCCCATGAAATAGACGAGCTGGGGTTTGTAGTCGGCGTTGAGATGACTGACGCACAGTGCACCGGCCGTCTGTGCCAAGCCCTCGATGATCAAAACACCCGGCATCACGGGAAAGCCGGGAAAGTGTCCCTGGAAGAACGGCTCGTTGATGGTCACGTTCTTGACGCCGACGGCGCTCTCGTCAGCCTTCATGTCGTACATGCGATCGAGCATGAGAAACGGATAGCGGTGCGGCAGCAATTGCATCACGCGGCGCGTATCCGCAGTGCCAAGCGCGGTCTCGGCCCCGCCGGTCTTGTCCATCGTCAGCTGCGCTCCTTCAGTCGCCGTCGAGCTTCCCCGCCCCGTCTCTAAAGCAAATCCCGCGCGATTTGAAGCCGGAGCGGGACCGTCAAAAGGCCGAAATCCTTAACGCACAACGGCTTGGCAAGCGACGCTGCGTCGCGCCCACGCTTGCCGCGGGGCTGCGCGCATGCCAGCGTTTGCCGCCGAACACACCAACGATCACGCTGGGAGCCCCCAATGTGCCGTAACATCAGAACCCTGCACAACTTCGAGCCGCCGGCCACGGACGATGAAGTACGCGCATCGGCCATCCAGTTCGTTCGGAAATTGAGCGGCTTCACCAGCCCGTCCAAAGCCAACGCGGCGGCGTTCGATCTGGCCGTGGAGCGCGTGACGGCGGCAGCCCGCGAGCTGGTCGACTCCCTTGTCAGCAACGCGCCGCCCCGCAACCGCGAGGTGGAGGCGGCCAAGGCAAAGGCCCGCTCGCTGGAGCGCTTTGCCCCACGCTGACGGCCCTTTGCAGAGCGCGATTCACGCTTCGATTGGAGCTGCGCTTCCATATGAAACGACCGGGCTCTAGGGCTCGCCGGTCTTGCGGCGCGCCAGGCGCTTGAGGATGGCGATCTGACGCCCGAATTCCGTGAGGGTGACGGCGGGCGTACCGCCCATGCGTGCGCCGGGCGGAACGTCGGCCGTCACGTGTGAGCCGCCGGCGAGTTGCGCCCCGGTGCCGATCTTGATGTGGCCGACGGCACCCGACTGCCCACCCATCACCACGAAATCGCCGAGCTCCGTCGAGCCCGAGATCCCCACCTGACCGACGATCACGCAGTGGCGGCCCATCACCACGTTGTGCCCGATCTGCACGAGGTTATCGATCTTGGTGCCCTCGCCGATCACGGTGTCCTTCAACGCACCGCGATCCACGCAGCTGTTGGCGCCGATCTCGACGTCATCCTGGATAACGACGCGTCCGATCTGCGGCACCTTCAGGTGGCCGCGCGGGCCCATCGCAAAGCCGAAGCCGTCCTGGCCGATGCGCACGCCCGCGTGCAGGACGACACGGTCGCCGATCAGTGCATGCGTGACGCTGGCCCCGGGGCCGATGAAGCAGCCACGGCCGATCGTAACGCGATAACCGACGACGGCACCGGCCGCGATCACGCTGCCGCGCCCGACCTGCGCCTCGCGGCCGACGATGGCCCCCGGCTCGATCTTGGCCCCTTCCTCGATGCGCGCGGTGGGGTGCACGGGCGGATCGCCGGCCTCGGCCACCGCGACCTTGGAGTGGTGCGCCTCGGGGTAGAAGATGTGTAACGCCTGGGCGAAGGCGCGGTAAGGCGCCGGCACGACAACCGCGGCCACACCCTGGGGGACACGATCGGCAAAGGCTGCGGCCACCAGGCAGGCGGAGGCCCGGGTCGCCTGCAGCTGGGCGAGATACTTGCGGTTCTCGAAGAACGACAGGTCGCCGGGGCCGGCGTCCGCCAGCGTGCGCACGTTGATGATCGGCAGGGCTCGGTCGGCCTTGTCATCCAGGGTAGCCCCGAGCTTCTCGGCAAGGGTGCCGAGCGCGAGCGGTGCCGCTCTTTGGAAGAACCCCGGATGCTCCATGCATGAACCCCAGAGAATGCGAGAGGCCGCCCCGATGCCCGAGGCGGCCTACTGTATCTAGCATCCTGCCGGCTGGCTGTCGTGAGCCGGCTTAGAACTTGGTCGACGCGCCGAAGCGGATCAGCTGCTCGGAGTCGTAGGACTGCTTCAGGAAGGCCTTGGCGATATCGAGCCGCAGCGGCCCGAGCGGCGAGTTCCACAGCAGGCTGAAACCGGCCGAGGCGCGGATGGCGCTATCGTCAACCAAACAGATCTTGGTGTTGTCACCCGTACAGCCGGCATTCGCCGGGTTCTTTGCAAAAGCGCCGGCCCCCCAGAGCGAGCCAGCATCCACGAACACGGCACCGCCCATGCCCAAATCTTCCGGAACAAACGGAAGCGGGAAGCGCACTTCAGCCGTCGTCGCCCAGAAGCTGTGGCCACCGAGAGCATCGTCCGTGTTCAAGTCGCGCGGGCCAAAACCACCGCGCTCGAAACCGCGGATGGTCTCGCCACCCTTGTAGAACAGGTCAATCAGGCGAACATCGTCGCCGCCCCAGCCCATCATGTGGCCGCCGACGGCACGGCCAACGAGGGTGATCTTTTGGGTGACGGGATAGTAGAAGCGCGCCTCGCCGGTCATGCGCACATAGCTCACATCGCCGCCGAGACCTGCCACATCCGTCCCAAGCTGGAAGTAAGTGCCCTTCGTCGGCGTCTTCGGATGATTGCGATTGTCCCAGGCGATGCTGGTGCCCACGGCCGACGTAATAGCCGTTCCTTCAGACTCCTTGATGGCCAACGAAGCAGCCTGCCCGACGTCGTATATCTCGCCCTGCGACAGCGTATACGAGTTCGTCATCCAGAGGTTCTCGGCGAGCGGGTAGCCGAGACGCAGCGAGCCGCCCGATGTCCTGGTCCGGAAGGACGACAGCTGCGACATGTTCACGTCCTTGTGGAACAGGTCGAAGCCGGCGGAAAGGTTGCGGTCGAGGAAGCGCGGCTCGGTGAAGCTCAGGTCCACCTGCAGGCGCTCCATCGAGCCTGCCAAACGCAGCCTCAGGAACTGGCCTTTGCCGAGCAGGTTGCGCTCGGTGATGCTGACGTCGCCGATCACGCCTTCACTGGTCGAATAGCCGGCACCGAATGACAGCTCACCCGTGGACTGCTCTACCAGCTCCACGTCGAGTACCACGCGATCCGCTTCCGAGCCCTGCCGCCGCTTGACGTCGACAGCCTTGAAGAAGCCGAGGGACTGCAGCCGCTTGCGCGCTTTGTCGACCATCAGCGGGTTGTAGGCGTCGCCTTCCGCCAAGCGGAACTCGCGGCGGATGACGTGGTCGTGCGTGCGCACGTTGCCGATGATGTTGATGCGCTCGATGTAGATGCGCGGACCCTGGTCGATCACGTAGTTGACGTTGATCGTGCGGGTACCGGGCTCGCGCACCGCCATCGGCCGCACGCGGGCGAACGCAAAGCCGCGCTCGGACACCACCAGGGTCAGGCGCTCCACCGTGCGGTCCATGGCCGACTGGTCGAAGGTGGCGCCTGGCGTGGTGAGCAGCTCGCTGCGCAGCGCCTTGGTATCAACATTCGGGAACGGGGATTCGATGTCCACTTTGCCGAAGGTGTAGGGCTCGCCCTCTTCCACCACGAAGGTGATGTAGAACCCGTCGCCGCCGCGGCCGAGCTCGGCGCCGGCGGATACGACGCGCGCGTCCGCGTAGCCGTTCTTCAGGTAGTACTGGCGCAGCAGCTCCCGGTCGAGCGACAAGCGATCGGGATCGTAGATATTGGTGCCCTTGAGGAAATCGAACCAGCCCGACTGGCTGGTGGTGATGATGTCCCTGAGCTGGGAATCTGAGAAGGCCTTGTTGCCGATGAAGTTGATGGCCTGGACCTTGGTGGCGACGCCCTCGCTGATCTCGAACACGACGTTGACGCGGTTGTTGTCGAGCTCGATGATCTTGGGCTCGACGGCGGCCGCGAAGCGACCCTGGCGCCGGTAGATGTCGAGGATGCGCTGCACGTCGGCCTGCGCCTTGGCGCGCGTGAACACGGAGCGCGGCTTGAGCTGGACCTCGGTGGTCAGTGTCGCCTTGTCGACCTCGCGATTGCCCTCGAAGGCAACCTGGTTGACGACCGGGTTCTCCGCCACGGTGACCAGCACGCCGTTGCCGTCACGGTCGATGCGCACGTCGGAAAAGAGACCGGTCGCAAACAGCGAGCGGATCGAGGCATCGACCTTGCCGGCATCATAGGGGTCGCCGATGTTGAAGCGCAGGTAGGTGCGAACCGTTTCCGGCTCGACGCGCTTGTTGCCGGTCACGCGGATTTCGCGAATGACGCCGCTCTGGGCTTCGGCAGGCGACGACGAGAACACCACCGGTTCGGCAGCCAGCGCAAGAAGCGCAAGTACCGCCGCGACGATGAAGTGCCAGCCCCCCGACTTGCACATCCAATGCTGTGGCATGCTTCCCGTCTGCCTTTCGGTCGCCGATCCCCTACAAGTGCCCATCCGCGACGCCGGACAAGCACTCTGCAACCTCGTCAGACCGACCGCAGCCGGCCAAAACGCCCCCTTTGCTTCGCCCTCTCCAAGGCGAAGCAAACGTTGCAGCACCGATTATTTACCCGCTGAGTCAGCGCCTTTAAAGTGGCAATATTAACCCACCGATGCGGGGAAAAACGGCCTGCCACAATGTTAGCAGATTCGCTGTCTTGACCAGCCAAAATCCGAGCAAAATCGGTCTTATCCGAACTCGATTCCGGAGGTGCATGGCGGGCCGAAGAGGATCGTATCGGCCCGCTGAGGCGGGCTAGCCGATGCCCAGCCAGCGCAGCGGAATGAAGCGGTCCTGGTAGGTCGTATAGACCAGCAGCAGGAGCACGATCGCGAACCCGATCCGGAAGCCAACCTCTTGCGCCCGCTCGCTCAATGGCCGCCCGCGCACCGCCTCGATGGCGTAGAACATAAGGTGACCGCCATCGAGCAGAGGGATGGGGAACAGGTTGATCAGGCCGATGCTGACCGAGAGGACGGCCGTGAGGTTGACGAGCGCCAGGAAGCCCAGCGTCGCCACCTGGCCCGAGATATCGGCGATGCGCAGCGGCCCGCCGAGCTGGTCGCCGGACTCGCGCTGCGTCACCACGTCGTACAGGTAGCCCAGCGTGCGCGAGACGATGAAGTAGCATTCCTTGACGGCCGCCACGACGGCTTCGCCGGGGCCGAACTGCTTGTACTGCCAGTCCTGCTGGTTGGCGTTGCGCTTGATGCCGATGACGCCGACGCGCAGCTTGTTGCCGAAGCGGTCGGTCAGCTCGCGCCGGTCGGGAACCGCCTTGAGCGTCAGCAGGGCTCCACCGCGGTTGATCTCGAACGCCAGCTCCCGGTCGGCGCTGCCGGTGACGATGCGTTGCATATCGGAGAAGGACTCGATCGGCTGCCCGTCGATGCTGGTGATCACGTCACCGGTCTGAAAGCCCGCCTTGGCCGCGGCGCCGTCCGGAATGATCTCGTCCACGCGCGGCGCGGTAACGTTGATGCCGATGAACATGAAGGTGGCGGCAAACACGAAGATTGCCAGGATGAAATTGGCGATCGGCCCCGCCGCCACGATCGCCGCGCGCGCGCCGAGCGACTTGGTTTGAAACGCGCCCTCGCGCTCGGAAGGCGAAAGGTTCTCAAGAGCGTCCCGCGATGGCACGCTCGCGCCGTTCTCATCGTCGAGAAACTTGACGTAGCCGCCGAGCGGAAGCCAGGCCACGCGCCAGCGGGTGCCGTGCTTGTCGTAGAAGCCGAAGATTTCCTTGCCGAAGCCGATCGAGAACGTCTTCACCTTGACGCCGCACCAGCGGGCCACCAGGAAATGCCCCAGTTCGTGAATGAAAATCACCACCGTGAGCACGAACAGGAAGGCCAGGGGCTTCAGGATGTAGGCGGGCAGGAATTCCATCGACGTGCCTTCTGTAGCGGCCTGAACGGCCAAACCGCGCTAAAACCAAGTGCTTAACGGCCTAGCTCCGGGCAGCCCGTGTCTGCCCCCTGAGCAAGTTCAGCGCCAGATCGCGTGCGGCGGCGTCCGCTCCGACAACCGCGCTCAAGTCTGCTGCATCCGAGAGGAGCCCGCGCTTGCCCGCTGCCTCCAGCGTGTCCGCCACGAGTTGGGCGATTTGAAGGAACCCGAGCCGCCCCGTCAAGAATGCGTCCACCGCGATTTCGTTGGCGGCGCTCAGAACCGCCGGTGCCATGCCACCTTGCTGCAGCGCCTGCCGTGCCAGGCCGAGCGCGCGGAAGCGGGCTTCGTCCGGCCGCTCGAAGGTGAGCGTGCCGAGCTCCACCAGATCGATGCGCTTGGTGGGCGCGGCCATGCGCGCCGGCCAGGCCAGGCTCGCCGCAATCGGCGTGCGCATATCCGGGTTGGCGAGCTGCGCCAGCATCGAGCCGTCGCGATATCCGACCATCGCGTGCACGATCGACTGCGGGTGGACAACGACCTCGAGCTGATGCGGCTCCACCGGAAACAGGTGATAGGCCTCGATCAGCTCGAGCCCCTTGTTCATGAGCGTGGCGGAGTCGATGGAAATCTTGGGGCCCATCGACCAGTTGGGATGCGCCAGCGCCTGCGCCGGCGTGGCATGCGCGAGCTGCTCGCGCGTCCAGGTGCGGAACGGGCCGCCCGATGCGGTGATGACGATGCGCTCGATGTCGGCGGCGTTGGCCCCGGCAAGCGCCTGGAACACGCCGGCGTGCTCTGAATCGACCGGCAACAGCTCCGCACCGGCCGTGCGCACCGCCTGCATGAACATGTCGCCGGCGCAGACGAGGCACTCCTTGTTGGCCAGGGCCACGCGACGGCCTTGTGCGACGGCCGCCAGCGTCGGCTTGAGGCCGGCCGCGCCGCTGATGCCCGCCATCACGCAATCAGCGGACCGGGTTGCGGCCTCGACCAGGGCTTCCGGTCCGGCGGCCGCCTCGATGCCGGTGCCTGCAAGCCCGTCCTTGAGATCCCGGTAGCGCGCAGGATCGGCGACGACGGCAATTTCGGCGCGATGGCGGACGGCAAGCTCGGCAAGCTGGCCGGCGTTGGAATTCGCGGTGAGGGCGACGACCTGAAACTTGTCTCTGTTGCGGGAAATCAGATCGAGCGTGCTGTGCCCGACCGATCCGGTGGCGCCGAGCACGCTGATGCGTTTGGCGGCCGTTGCGCGCGACGGCGCGCCGATGTCTGCGGATGCGGTCGCGGGCGTCACGCTCATCGTCACATGGCCCACCCGCTCATCCTCCAGGCCCTACAGTCCGAACAGAAGCGCACGCGCCGGCGAATAGACATCGACGACGACGGCAACAAGGCCGACGGCAGAGGCCGCCGCGATGATCCCATCGACCCGGTCCATCACCCCGCCGTGGCCGGGAATGATATCACCCGCATCCTTGGCGCCAAAACGGCGCTTGAGGGCGGACTCGGCAAGATCGCCGGCCTGCGCCACCAACGACAGCACGGCGCCGGTGATGCCGAGACGCAGCGCCGAGCCGTGGGGGATCGCAAACCAGAACAGCGCGCCCACAATTGCGCACGCGATGAGGGCACCGAGCATGCCCGACCACGTCTTCTTGGGAGAGACCCGCTCCCACAGCAGCGGCCCGCGAAACAGCCGGCCGCTGAAGAAGGCGGCCGTATCCGAAGTGGCGACGATAGCGATCACGAACATCGTCGCCAGCAGACCGTGCCAGGGGTCCGAGCGCAGCCAGATCAGCGCGACGGCGGGGAACCCCGCGTAGAACACACCGAGTGCGGAGAACACGCTGTTGCGGCCAAGGCTCAAGACCGTGGCGAGGATCGCGCCGATCGGCAGCACCAGAAGGCCCAGAGCGACATAGCCCATGGCCGCCAGAACTGCGGCGACCGCGGTGGTGCCGACGAGGACGGCAAGCACCGTCCGGTAGTGCGAGCCATGCACCAGGCGGGCCCATTCCCAGCTCACGAGCAGCGCCACCGCAGCAACGAGAACGCTGAATGGGATCGAGCCGACGACGGTCAGCGCCACGGCAGCGATGGCCATGGCGATGCCTGACGCAAGCCGGACCTGGAAGTCGCCTCCCAGGCGGGACGCCAGGCTACCGGAGCTTTCCCTGCTCGCGTCTGGTGGATGCTGGTCGCTCATGGCGCTTCGATCTTCCGTCACTTATCCCACCGAACGCGCGACAACGCCGCCAAAGCGGCGATTGCGATTGCGGAACTCCGCGATTGCCTGCTCCAGCAGCTCCCGGCCGAAATCCGGCCAGTAGGCTTCCAGGAACACGAACTCGGTATAGGCGGACTGCCAAAGCAGAAAGTTGGAGAGGCGCAGCTCGCCGCTGGTGCGGATCAGCAGATCGGGGTCGGGCAGGCCCTGCGTGTCGAGCGCCTCCGAGATACGCTCCGGCGTGATGTCGGCCGGAGCGATTCTACCCTCCACCGCCTGCTGCGCCAGCGTCCGCGCCGCTTTGGCAATCTCAGCACGAGAGCCGTAGTTGAAGGCAATGATCAGATTGAGCGCCGTGTTGTTCTGCGTGAGCGTCACGCCTTCGTCGATCATGGCGAGCAGATCGGGCTCGATGCCCTCGCGCTCGCCGATCATGCGCAGGCGCACGCCGTGCTCGTGCAGGTCGGTCAGGTCACGACGAACATAGCCGCGCACCAGCCCCATCAGGTCGTCGATCTCGCTCGCCGGCCGTGCCCAGTTCTCGGAGGAGAAGCTGAAGAGCGTGAGATAAGGTACACCGAGCTCGATCGCCGCGCGAACGGTGCGGCGCACGGCCTCCACACCCTTGCGGTGGCCGGCGGCGCGCGGCAAGCCGTGGCTCTGCGCCCAGCGGCCATTGCCATCCATGATGATGGCAATGTGCTTGGGCACCGGCTTGTCCCAGGACGCAGACTGCTGGTGCTGATTCATCGCGCGCGCCTTGCGGCCCGCTTTGGAGCCGATGCAGCACCTGTGCCGTGCAGGCTCACCGTCATACCTGCTTGATCTCGACTTCCTTGGCGGCGAGTGACTGGTCGACCTCCTTGACGAGCTTGTCGGTCAGCTCCTGCACCTTGGTGGAGTTGCGCTGATGGTCGTCCTTGCTCATCGCGCCATCCTTCTCGAGCTTCTTCAAGAGCTCCATGCCATCGCGGCGCACGTTGCGCACGGCGACACGGCTTTGCTCGGTATATTTGTGGGCAAGCTTCACCAGCTCCTGACGGCGCTCGGCATTGAGCGAGGGGATCGGCAGGCGGAGCAGCGTGCCGTCGATCACGGGATTGAGCCCGAGGTTCGCCTCGCGGATTCCCTTCTCGACGGCGGAAACCTGGCTCTTGTCCCAGACCTGGACCGCTATGGTGCGTGCGTCCGGCGTCGACACCGTCGCGACCTGGTTGATGGGCATGCGCGCACCGTAGACGTTGACCATCACGGGATCGAGCAGGTGCGCGCTCGCACGGCCCGTGCGCAGGCCGTGGAACTCCTTCTTCAGCGTCTCGAGCGCAACGCGCATGCGGCGCTCCAGCTCCTTGAGATCGAAATTGGCGGCGGCCATGGGCAGCTCCTTCCTAGTTTGGGCGTCGTGGCCTTCGGCAGGCCTTAAGGCCGGTCCTGGATGACCGTCGCCCGCGCCTCGCCCCGCAGGACCTTCAAGAGGTTCCCCGGCTCCTCGATGGAGAATACAACAACAGGAAGCTTGTTATCACGGGCCAAAGCGATGGCGGCCCCGTCCATCACCCTCAAATCGCGCGACAAAACCTCGCCGTAGGTCAGCGTCTCGTAGCGCTGCGCCTTGGGATTCTTGCGTGGGTCGTCCGAGTAGACGCCATCGACCTGGGTGGCCTTGGCCAGGGCCGTACAGTCCATCTCGATGGCGCGCAGCGCCGCCGTCGTATCGGTCGTGAAGAACGGATTGCCGGTGCCGGCCGCGAAAATCACGATCCGGCGGCAGGACAGATGATGCAACGCCTTGGATCTGACGAAGGACTCGCAGACCGTGGGCATCGGGATGGCCGACATGACGCGCGCCGGCACGTCGAGCCGCTCCAGGCCGTTGTGCAGCGCGAGCGCGTTCATGACGGTCGCCAGCATGCCCATGTAGTCGGCGGTGGCGCGATCCATGCCCTTGGCGGCGCCGGCAAGCCCGCGGAAGATATTGCCGCCGCCGATGACGACGGCAATCTCCGCGCCCGCTTCGACCGCCTCTTTCATATCCCGGCACAGGCGCATGACGACATCCACGTCGATGCCGTATCCCGCTTTGCCAACAAGGGCTTCGCCCGAGAGCTTGAGAAGCAACCGCCGATAGCGGAAGCCGGTCGGTGACGTCATCGCCCGCGCCCTCGTGAGATTATCCGCAAAGCTTATGCCGACTGCCGCCCGGGGGCAAACGCCGCGAACTGCGGAGAATACGGTTCACGTTTCAACTGGAAGCTCAACTTCCACATGAAACGACCGCACGCTAGAGCGATTCGAAGCCCGCCAGGGCGTCAGGTCTTGCCCGCCGCCTTGGCAACTTCCGCCGCGAAGTCCTCGTCCTTCTTCTCGATCCCCTCGCCCAGCGCATAGCGCACGAAGCCGGCGATCTTGATGGGCGCGCCCACGGACTTCTCGGACTCCTTGAGAAACTGCTCCACGGTCGCCTTGCCGTCGCCGCCGGCACCGAGGAACGTCTGCTGCAGCAGCACCACCGCCTGGTAGAACTCCTTGCGCAGCCGGCCCTCCACCATCTTGGCGATGATGTCGTCGGCTTTGCCGGAGGCCTTGGCCTGCTCGCTGTAGACAGCTCGCTCGCGCTCGATCAAGGCCGGATCGAGCTGGTCGGCGCTGACCGCCACCGGGCTTGCAGCGGCGATATGCATGGCGATCTGGCGGCCGACACCCATCAGCGCCGCCTTGTCGCCCTTGCTCTCGATCGCAGCCAGCACACCGATCTTGCCGAGGCCGTCGGCGACCTTGTTGTGCACGTAGTCGGCGACGACGCCGTCGGACACGGCCGCATGCGCCGTGCGGCGCACGTTCATGTTCTCGCCGATGGTGGAGACCATCTCCTTGACGTGCTCCTCCACGGGCAGGCTTTTGCCGGGATAGGTGGCGGCGAGAAGCTTCTTGAGGTCGCTTTGCGCAGCAGGGGCCAAGCCGGCGATGTCGCGCACCATGCCCTGGAACTGGTCGTTGCGGGCGACGAAGTCCGTCTCCGAGTTGACCTCGACGACGGCACCCACCTTGTCCTTCACGGCGACGCCGATCAGGCCATCGGCGGCGATGCGGTCGGCCTTCTTGGCGGCCTTGGACAGGCCCTTCGTGCGCAGCCAGTCGATGGCGGCTTCCATGTCGCCCGCCGTTTCGGTCAGGGCGGTCTTGCAGTCCATCATGCCGGCGCCGGTCTTGTCGCGCAGCGCCTTCACCATGCTCGCGGTTACAGTCGTCATGGGGTCCTCATAAAATCATCATCGGGCCCGGCGCATGCCGGGCCGGCGGCAAATGCCCGAGCAGCGTGCGTCAGGCTGCTTCGGCTTCCACCAGCTTCTTGGCGGCGGCGATCCAGCCGTCCTCCGTGATCTTGCCCTTGAGGCGCAGCTTGCGGTCGAGCGCTTCCGCCATGTCGGGCTCGAGATCGGCGATCTGCCAGAAGTGGTACACGCCGAGGTCGTTGAGCTTGAGCTCGAGCTTGTTGTCGACGTTCGGCAGGCGCTTGAGATCGTCCGGATCGCCGCGCGGGGCCTCGATGCCCTTGAAGACGGCCGGGATCTGCTCGGTCGGCGGCGACTCGGAGGCGCCGAGATCCGCACCCGACTGGGCCTGACCGCGCTCGATGCCGTCGATGGCCGCGCGCGCAATGAGGTCGCAGTAGAGCGTGATCGCACGCCCGGCGTCATCGTTGCCGGGGATTACATAG
>CADEEC010000078.1 GCA_902826255.1 uncultured Hyphomicrobiales bacterium
GCAGGCGGGTGAGCGCGTGCGGGTGAAGCCTTACAGCGAAATCATCAAGACTTTGGACTCTCGGTATCGCAACCGGGGGCTGTATTTCGATCCGGACTACGTTCCCTTCACGGAGCGGGAGTTCAAGGTTGTGCGGCGGGTGAAGCAGATCATCGACGAGCGGACCTGCAAGATGATCCATTTCACATCGGATGCGATCGTGCTCGAGAACGTCTATTGCGAGGGGCGCTACGCCTACTGCCGTCGCTTCTGCCCGCGGGCGATCGTTCCCTACTGGCGGGAGATCTGGCTCGAGAGAGTTCCTGACGGCGCAACCGGGACAGATCAGGTTCCACAGCCGATTGTCTCGAATGACAAATAGAACCGACAAGTACTTCGAAGAGAACAAGCCATATGCCGGCCTCGGTCGGGCGTCGGCCCGCGGCGGGGCCATGCTCGTGGCGGCGCGCGGCGTCAATGTCATCGTGCAGGTCGCCACGACGGTAGTGCTGGCCCGCATGTTGAGCCCGTACGAGTTCGGCCTTGTGGCAGTCGTGGCGGCCCTGGTGGGCTTCGCGCCGGTCCTGGTCGATCTCGGCACGACCGATGCAGCCGTTCAAAAAGCACGTACGACGCGCGAGGAGATCAGCGCCCTGTTCTGGATCAACATGGGGATCGGCGCTTTGCTGACCGTGTTGTTCGCGGCGAGCAGCTGGTTCATTGCCAGGCTCTTCCATCAGCCGGAGCTGGCGGAGATTGCGCTCGTCTCGTCTCTGACGTTCCTGATAACGGCGGTTTCGGTGCAGCACTACGCGCTGATGCGGCGCGCTATGGAATTCCGTCAGCTGGCAACGATCGAGACGGTATCAAATCTGCTCAGCAGTATCATAGCCATCGCGATGGCCTTCACCTCGTGGGGCTATTGGGCCCTTGTGGCGAAGCCGATGCTCGGCCTCGCCTTCAGCGCCACCGGCGCCTGGATATTCTGCCCGTGGCTTCCGGGCAGGCCGCAGTTCACGCGGGAGGTGGGCGGGATGGTGCGCTTCGGCCTCGGCATCACCGGCTTCACGGTGATGGATGGCATCACGAAATCGGCCGATCGGCTGGCCATCGGCTATTTCTTCGGTCCGGGGTCGCTCGGCTACTTTCAGAACGCGTTCCTGCTCTATGCAAATGTGCTCGGCATCCTGACGGAGTCATTGCACAACGTTGCTGTCTCCGGACTAAGCAAGCTCAGAGACAACCTCGATGAGCTGAAACGCTCTTGGGCTGCGGGGCTGACAACTGTCAGCTTCGTCTCCGGCTTGGCGTTCGCGGGGCTCGCGGTTACAGGGCAGGATTTTGTGGTGCTGCTGCTCGGCGAGAAGTGGGGGCCGGCCGGGCCTCTTCTCTGTCTTCTCGCCATTCGCGGAATTGCCCACGGGACCGAGCGCACGCTGGGATGGCTTCACGTAGTTGCCGGGAGGACCGACCGCTGGGCCAAGTGGGGCGTGTTCAGCGCGGTCTGCCATCTGCTGGCATTGGCTGCGGGGCTTCCATTCGGACCCATAGGCATAACCACTGCATATGCACTCGTCATGTTTGTGCTGTTCGTGCCGGCGCTTGTCTACTCCGGGAGTCCGCTCGGTATCGGAACTAAGGATGTGCTTTCTGCGGCTGGGCCGTCGACTGCAGCCGCCGTCTGTGCCGCGGCGGTCGGTCTCGGTCTGCAATACGCGTTCATGGCCGAGTTCAACCCGCTTGCGAGGTTCTGCATCTCGGGATTAATCTGTGCTGTGACGTATCTTCTTGTGGCAGTGGGTTTATTTCGCGTAACCGGGCCGATACTCCTAGCCGTATCCCTGTTGCGCGATGTCGGCCTTCGGCAATCACCAAAGGCCTCATAGCCCGCATCAACCGGTTCGAAAGTCGCTGCCATGACGTCGGTCGAGCGCCTCATAGTCAATATCGGGAGCGACCCCTGGGCCGCCGTCTATCGCGCAGCGATTGGCTTTGCCATACCACCGCTTCGTTCTCTCATAGGTAGTGGAAGCTCATTTCTGATCAGCGCGATATTGTTTCTGAGCGTGCTGTTTGCGCTGCGCGTCGTGCCCGCAGTGGTGCGCCATACTCTGCCGTTCTCATCCGAGGCGCAGAAGATTTGGGAGGTGCGCCGCAGGCTTTCCAAGCAGTACGATTCTTATGCGTGGCAGAAGCTGTTCTGGATCGGGCTCGGGCTTTTGCTCTATGCGGTCAGCAATGGCGGCCTCAGGTACGGCGAATGGGCCATCACGCTGTTCTGCTTGGTCGGCGGCGGTATCGGTCTGCTGATTTGGCGCAAGGCGCGGACATCGGACTCAGTTCAGCTAACCCAGCGCGAGAACGCATAGCGTTGACCGTGAATTTGGTTCGATGCGTTTGAGACGGCGCCAACCCAACATCGAGTTGATCGGAGACGCAGACCCGTGCCAGGTAATGTATTGCTGCTGTCGGAGCGCCGGATTGCGGATCTCGTCGCCTTCTGCCTCGCCTACGAATTCGAAGATGTGGTCGCAGCAGTCACCGATGCGCAACGCATCGACGTAACGGATCAAGCCGCCCTCGAGGTCTCGCGGCGGGTCTATAAACTCGCGCGCTTAGCCACCGGCTCGCGGGAATTCGCCCGGCGGGTTGCTCCGCGGCCGCCGAACAAGATGCTCCTCGACCGGGACTATGATCTGTTTTTTCCGGTCTTCAGCAACGGCTATCAGCTGTACTCGCTGGAAGTCATTCCCAACTGGCGCGAGCGCAGCCGGAAGGCCGCCTGCTTCATCACCGAGGTGTCGTCCGATCCGCTGCCGCCCTATCTCGTCGACCTGCTGTCGGGCTTCGATCACGTGTTCGTCGGCTTTCGCCACAATGTCCAGGATTTTGCACGCGTCACGGGCCGGCCGTGCACGTATCTGCCCTATGCCGCGGACGTGCTGCGCTTCGCGCCTGCCTCGCTCGATGAGCCGCGCCCGATCAGCGTGTGCAACGTCGGCCGGCGCTCGCACGTGACGCATCAAGCGCTGCTCGAACAGTCCGATAAGAGCCAAAGTTTCTATTACTACGACACGGTCGCAGCCAGCGGCAGCAACCTGCGCGATCGCACATTCCGCGTCGAGAGCGCACATGAGCACCGCCGCATGCTGGCGACAATCCTCAAAAACAGCCGCTACTTCATCGCCAACCGCAGCTATGCGAACGATCCCGGTTGGACGGCTGACCGGGACGAGATTTCGGCGCGGTTCTACGAAGGCGCCGCCTCGGGCACGGTGATGATCGGCGAAGCGCCGCGGACCGCGGAATTCAAGCGGCAGTTCGACTGGGAGGACGCGATGTTCCGCTTGCCGTTCGACAGTCCGGACGCCGCGCGCATCCTGGCGGAGCTCGATAGCGATCCTGCGCGCATGCAGGCGGCGCGTCGCAGAAACGTGCGCGAGGCTGCACTGAGGCACGATTGGCTGCATCGCATGGAGGTCGTGTTCGAGACGCTTGGGTTGCCGCCGACCGAGAAAATGGTGGCGCGCAAGAAACTGCTCAATCAGATCGCAGCGGCGGCAGGGGCATAATCATGTCGGGCGCTGATCGCGCTCGAGCCCAGCCTTTCCTGCGGCTAGGTCTTCGCCGCCTTCAACCGGCTAAAGATGAGCCGCAACCGTCCAAGCTTGCGACGCCAGGCGTCACCTCGGACGCTGCTCCAGTCGACCATGCTGTCGTTGATGTCGTGGTGGCCGAGCTGTCCCTCCGGCATCTCGCCTCTTTCGATGGCATCGATCAGCTGCGGTAGGCGCTGATAGAATTCGGCGTTCCGATGGGGCGGATGGATGCTCCACATCCCTGGGGGTTGCCCCAGGAAATCGATCCTGGCCACCGCCGCGCGTTGCAGCGCCGTCGTCAGGATCGCCTCGGGCAGCATATACGGGAAGTTTCCTTCCAGGCGTGCCTGCCAGCGGCGCACGATCGAAGGCTCGAGCAGAGGCAGCGGCGCGAGGCGCTCGATGAAACGCTTCCGGCTGAAGAAGGCAAGGCGCGTGCTGACATTGTCGGCACGGAACGCCAGTGAAGAGTATGGCTCCGGCAGGAGGGTCTGTGAGCGCAGGCTGCCATCGCCCGTCGGCGGGCCGGGGTGCGGATTGCACACGACGACGTCGGGTCTGGACTCCATGAGCTGCTTGGCTTCAGCGACCCACGTCTGGTTGCCGCCGCCGAACATCATGTCCGAGTCGAGGTGGAGTATGTAGTCGTGACGGGCGTTGGCGAAGCCCGAAAAGTACGAATAGAAGGGACCGCCGTTCCAGTCCTTGGGCGGGATGGTCTTCGAGCCGAAGAATTGCTTGCTTATGGCGGCAACGGTCTCGGCCGAATAGTCGACCGTGTGGGTTCGCAGTTTCGGATGCAGGGCTGACAGCTGCTCCACGAATTCGAGCAAGCCGGGCAGGCGTTCCTTCCAGGCCGCGCTAAATCGACCGCGGCTCTGATGCAAATCGAGCGTCAGGAGTATCTCGTCGACCTGCCCGCCCAGCTGGCGAATTTGATGGGGCAGAATGTGAATGAGATGCGGCAGGTCGGTCGGTGCAATATTGATCTGTAAAGTCGTCGTCATACAAGTGTGCCCCGGTGCCTGCCCCGCCTAGCGACGTCAAGCTAGCCGCATCTTTCGAGCGACATACGCCTCCGCATACCCGCTCGGCGAACGGCACTCCATTCCGCGCAGGCGCGCCAGCCCGCGGAAGGTCTCCGCGTCGAACCAGTCTTTCGAGCGCTGCGTGGCGAAGTGCTGGAGCAGGTACGCGATCTTGCGATCCAGCAATGACTTGTCCAGCGGGACGTAAAAATTCGGACGGCCGAGGTCGCCGTCCCACTTGGGAATTTCGTACTCGAGGATCAGGTGGTCGCGAAAGGCATTCCAGGTGAGCTTGCACACTTCGCGGTGGTCTTGATGCGCGTCGTCCCTGCGGTGTGTCAGGACGACGTCGGGAGAAACTTTAGATTTCAGGCCCTCGATCCAGGCTTTGATCTCCGCGCCATCGTAGGGGAAGAACCCATCCTTGAACTGTCCGAGCTCGACGCGCACGTTCGCTGCGCCTGCCGTGAATGCGGCCGCCGAAGCCTCGGCTTCCGCAGCACGGCTTTCCCTTGCACCCAGCACGCACCAATGGATGTCGAGGTGTATGCCGGCCGCGATCCAGCCGAGGATGGTTGCCCCGGCCCCGATCTCGATATCGTCGGAATGCGCGCCCAGGCAGAGAACGGAAAGGCGTTCGCCAGGACGGGCAAGCTGGAGCGCTCTCATCGCTCTGTGCTCACTACTTCACGTCGCGAAGCGTTGGATTGTCATTGATCCGCCAGGGCATCTTGCCGTGCTCGACCAGGTCTTCGAGGCTCTGCCGGTCCCTCAGCGTGTCCATCGAGCGCCAGAACCCCTCATGCTTATAGGCCATGAGCTGGTTCTCGGCGATCAGCCGGCCAAAGGGCTCGATCACCAGCTCCTCGCCCTCGCGCATGTAGTCGAAGATCTCTTTCCGGAACAGGAAGTATCCGCCGTTGATCCAGATCTCCGAGCGGTCCGAAGTGCGGAACTCGCGCACGCGGCCCGTTTGATCGATGTCGGCGAGATGGTAGGTCAGCGGCGGACGGATCGCGAGGAAGCAGGCGATCTTTCCGCTCTTCTTGAACCTGTCGATCATGTCGTCGAGATTGACGTCAGTCAGCCCGTCGCTGTAGTTGGCGAGGAATATCTCCTCACCGCGCACGTGCTCGCGCACGGCCCACAGGCGCTCCCCGATATTGCGCCACACCCCCGTGTCGACCATGGTGATGCGCCAGTCTTCGCGCGGTTCGGCGAGCAGCTCCACCTTGGAGCCGAAGTTCGACACCACGCAGTCGGCGAACGCGTGCGGACGATAGCTGAGGAAGAAATCCTTGATGGTGTTCGCCTTGTAGCCGAGGCACAGCACGAAGTCGTTGTGCCCGTACTGGCTGTAGTACTGCATCACGTGCCACAGGATCGGCTGGTTGCCGACCGGGATCATGGGCTTGGGGATGTTCTCCGAGTACTCGCGGATGCGGGTGCCCAGGCCGCCGCAGAACAGAACAACTTTCATGATTGCATTTCCCGCGGGGTGGATGAGGTTTGCCTCGGCATGGCGCCCACGAAGTCCTTGTCGCAGCCGGTCGTGTGCATACTACGGCCGGAAGGGCTCCAGGGTACGAGCCGCTGCTGCCGTTGCCAGTTTCCCAGTCCGATCATGGGCAATCCGCATAGCTCATCTTTGCATCAAGCGAATGTTCAGGGCTGCCCCGCCGGCGGTATGCTGGCAACGGAGTGCTGCGCCACATAGTCGGGTATCGGGTCGCCCAGGTCTGGTCAGCCAATGCAATAAATGAGCCGCTCGAACTGTACACATGATCTCCTGTTATTCTAAGAGATTCAATATTCTGGGGGGCTTGGTTAAGGATCGCGCCCGGATCGGGCATCAGTTCCCGCGGCCCTGTTATTGCAGTACTGATGCCCCTGCCGCGGCTCGGGAAGGGCTCTAGCGTATGTGTGGCATCGCCGGGATCATCGGACGGCTCGACGAGTCCAATCGTGCCGCTTTGGCACGCATGAACGACGCCATGCTTCACCGCGGCCCGGATGCCGACGGCGTGTGGTACTCCGACCCTGATAGTCGCGGCTGGGGCGCCCTCCTGGCCCACCGGCGGCTGTCGATCCTCGATCTGTCCCCGGCCGGCGCCCAGCCCATGCTCGACCCGGTGACGGGGCACACCATCGTATTCAATGGAGAGATATACAACTTCCGCGATTTGCGGCAGCGTTTGGAGGCCGAGGGGCAGGCGTTCCAGTCGACCGGCGATACCGCCGTCATGTTGCGTGCGCTCGGCCTGCACGGACCCCGCGCGGTCGCTTGGCTGCGTGGAATGTTCGCTTTCGCATCGTGGGACCCGAGGCAGCGCCGGCTGCTGCTGGCTCGGGATCATCTCGGTATGAAGCCTCTGTATATCGCGCGATCGCAGGATCCCGCCGGGGGCTGGTCGGTGGCTTTCGCGTCGGAGCTTCGCGCACTGCTGGCATCGGGGCTGCTGGGCACCCCGCGTCTCGATCCGCAAGCAGTAGCCAGCTGCGCGTGGAACGGTTTCGTGACGGGTCCGCATACCGCGGTCAAAGGCGTTGAGCTTCTTTGGCCGGGACGGCTCGTGGAGTTTGACGGGGCGGGAACGGAAGTGCGCCAGGAGGACTTCTGGCAGATCCCGGGCCGCGCCCCCGAGCCGGACATGGACGACGACACGCTGGCCGCCCTTCTGGAGGAGGGGCTGAGGCTTCACCTCGCCAGCGATGTCCCTCTCGCCGTCTTTCTGTCCGGCGGCGTGGATTCTTCCGCAATGGCCAACCTGGCCCAGCGCGCCGCCGGCGATCGCATTCACACATTCACGCTGGCGTTCAAGGAGCAGGAATTCAACGAGGGGCCGATAGCGCAGCAGATCGCCGACGCCATCGGCACCCAGCACCACGAGGTTGTGCTTACGGAGGAGCGCTTCGCCGCGAACCTGGACACGGCCCTGAACAGCATAGACCAGCCCACCTTCGATGGACTCAACGCCTACTGCATTTCGCAAGCCATCCGCTCAGCCGGGTTTACGGTGGCGTTGTCGGGCACGGGTGGCGACGAGCTTTTCGGAGGGTATACGTCCTTCCGCGACCTGCCGCTTCTGCATCGCATATTGCAGCGCTTCGGCTGGATGCCGCGCGGTCTACAGGTGAGCGCTGCCAGTCTGGCAACATGGCCGCTGCGCCGCTCCAGTGCCAGTGTTCCGCCCCAGACCCGCTGGGCCAAGCTGCCCGACATGGTGGGCCGCGGCGATGATCTGCTCGGGCTCTATCAGCTCGCCTACGCCCTCTTCCTTCCCGGGTTCCAGGGCGATTTGCTGTCGACTAGCTTTGCGGAGCCGCTGGCGGATGGGCTGCCTCAGGCCATGCGCGCGCGGCTCGTCGCTGAGACCCGTGGCCGTACGCCATTGTCAGCCATCAGCGTCATGGAGCAGCGGCTGTTCCTGGGCGAGCGGCTGCTGCGCGACAACGACGTAGCCAGCATGGCCAGTTCGCTGGAGCAGCGCATGCCGCTGGTGGATCATGTCCTGTTTGAAAGTGTTGATCGTCTTTCCGAAAGTGCCCGCTATCAGCCGCTCGGCCGCAAGGCGGCGCTGCGGCGTGTTGGCCTGCGCGGGCTGGACCCTGCCCTCTTTGAGCGGCGCAAGAGCGGGTTTGTGCTCCCCATAGACCAGTGGATCAGGCGCGGCCTGAGGGACGCCATGGACGAGACGCTGCGCGACCCGCAGGCCGTCGCGCCTGCCGGCCTCGATCCGGCAGCCGTGGCAAGGCTCTGGCGCTCCTATCTCGATGGCGCGCCAGGCATGTATTGGTCCCGAGTCTGGTCCGTCTACGTCTTGATCCGCTGGTGTCACCAGAACCGCGTTTTCCGCTGAGGCGTCGGCAGCAGGCGATCGACGCTAGGTAGCAACCCTTTCCGGTTGGCACCCCGCGGGCGTCAATCTATGGGCGGCCGCTCGAGGTCGCCTTGGCAAAATATTGCCGGATGCGCTCCACGATGCGCTTGCTGGCGTAACCGTCCCCGTATGGGCTCGTGGCATTAGCCATGGCTTGGTAGGAGGCCTGATCCGTAAGCAGTCGCGTGGCGTGATCGACGATCGCGTGTGCCTTCGGGCCTGTCAGGAGAGCCGTGCCAGCGGCCACGCCTTCTGGGCGTTCGGTGGTATCGCGCATGACGAGGACGGGCTTGCCCAGCCACGGAGCCTCTTCCTGGACACCGCCGGAGTCGGTCAACACGAGCCGGCAATGTGCCATGAGCGCCACGAAGGTGCGGTAGCCCTGGGGTGGGATCAGCCGCACGTTCGGCAGGCCGCCGAGCAGCCTGTTGACGTGGACCAGAACGTTGGGATTGAGGTGGACCGGGTAGACGAACCGGTGATCGGGAAAGCGTGCGGCTAGCGTCGCGATCGCCGCGCAGATTTGCTCGATGCCGTCCCCGAAGTTTTCGCGACGGTGGCCGGTGATGAGCACCATCGGCATTTCTGCCCAGTCCTCGCCGATCTCCCGACCGAGGGTTGCGTCGATGCCGGCGCGGAGTGCCGGATCACCGGCCTGCTTGGCCACCTCGATGCGCAGCGCGTCGATAACGGTATTGCCGGTCACCAGGACGGTGTCCTCCGCCACGCTTTCTCGAAGCAGTGCGGCGCGGGCCGCCTCGGTGGGTGCGAAGTGGAGCTCCATCAGTGGCGAGGCCAGCCGACGGTTCACCTCCTCGGGGAACGGCGACCAGATGTTTCCTGTTCGCAGACCGGCCTCGACGTGGCCGATGGGAATGCGCCGGTAGAAGCAGGCGAGAGAAGCGGAAAGAACAGTCGTGGTATCGCCCTGGACGAGAGCCATGTCTGGTTGTGCCGTCTCCAACCAGCCGTCAATGCCGTCCATCAGCCGCGCGGTGAGCCCTGCCAGGGTCTGGTTGGGGCGCATAATGTCGAGATCCGCGTCGACCTCGAGACCGAAGGTTTCGGCAACCTGCTGAAACATCTCCTTGTGCTGCCCCGTGGCCACCACCGTGCAGCGGAAATCGCGCGTCTCGCGCAGCGCGGCAACCACCGGGGCCAGCTTGATGGCCTCCGGACGGGTTCCCATGAAAACCAGGATATTGCGCACTGTCGTCACGGCCCGGGCCTTGCGCTATCCTGCCTTTGCGATGCCGGCAACCGCCCGAGGCGGCGCGCCATGACCTCGCGGCCGGCAAGCCAGATGAATTCGGTATTTGTCGTCAGATAGCGCTTCCAAAGCTTGCGAGGTTCCTTCAAGAGCCGCCAGCTCCACTCGAGCCCCATCGATTGCATCCAAAGCGGGGCCCGCTTGATGTAGCCAGCAAGGACATCGAAGCTGCCACCTACGCCCATGATGACGGGGACCTGGAGAGCCTGGCTGTAGCGGGCGCACCAGGTCTCTTTGAAGGGCGTCGGCATGCCGACGAACAGCATGTGCGGGCTGCTTGCACGAATCTCCCGGACAACGTCGGGGTAATCGCTCGGACCGAAGTAACCATCGCGGAACCCTGCGATCTTGAGGCCAGGGTACCGCTCCCGGCTCTGGGCGGCCAACGCCGTGACGACCTCCCGTTTGGCGCCGAGGAAGTAGACGCTCAACCCTTGCGCCGCCGCGGCTTGCAGAAGTTTGGCCATCAGGTCCACGCCGGCGACCCGGCCCGGCACGCGCTGGCCCGACGCCCGCAGCGCCCAGACGACCGACATGCCGTCGGCCACGGTGAGATGGCTTGCCCTGCAGGCGGAGGCCAGCTCCGAATCTGCACGCATCATGCAGAGGTGGGAAGCGTTGGCCGTGGTGATGATGTGCGAGGCCCGTGGCGCGCGGCAAAGCTCCACACAGCGGGCCACAGCGGCGTCCATGGTCACGGCATCGAACGAGAGGCCGAGCAGCTCGACTCTCTCCGCACGCTGCATTGGAGCCGTATCAGGGGCGGCTGGCACTATTCTAGAACCCGCATGGCAAAGACGTAATTAGGAGCGTGATCATATAGTTTGGCTGCCACTCCGTGAGAACCTGGGCGCGAGCATTATTGTTTACGCGGAGTTGCTCAATTGTACCTTAAGCGCAACGCGTCGGCTCGCGCTTCCACCTACCACGACGCGCGTGCTGTGATCGTGTCGAGAGCACTGTTTGCAAGGCTATCGTCAGCCAGCGGTCAGTTGAGGGCGGGAGCGGGTCTTTGACGGATTGAGCGCTGCGCGCTTTGCGAGCAGTGCGTCGATGAAGAACTTGGTTGCCCAGTTCGGGTACTGCAGCGGGGCATAGCGGCCGTAGATCGGGCTTGAGCCCTTGATGCCACCGAAGTACGGCTTGTCCGGCGATGTCACGTCCTGCGTGGCGGCAACGTCATCCAGCAGCCTCAGCCCGGTGTCTAGATACTGCTTGCCGCCGACGAGCTCGTGGAGCCCGAAGAGCACGATCGCCATCTGCGCGTACCCCGTAAGGCACAAGTGGCTCGATAGGGGCTCCCAGTTTTCGCCGATCTCCGCCGCCACGCGACCCTCGGTGTTGTATGTCGAGACGATGCGGTCGGCGCTGCGGCGGACGGCTGCGAGATAGGCTTCTCGCCCCGAGATGCGGTGTATCTCCAAGAGTCCCTGCAGGACGTAGGCAATGCCGTGCGTGTTGGCATTCCTGCCCGGCTGGAAGATGTTGTTTCGGAAGAAGCTGGTGTCGGTCTGCTGCGCAACCGTCCAGTCGGCGTTGGCGAGAGCAGCCTTCTCGTAAGCCGGCTCGCCGAGCAACCGTCCCAGCGTCAGTAGTGCCCAGGCGCTTCTCACGTTGTACGCGTGCTCAATTCCGTAGTGCTCGTTGCGGACGAACGATCCGGTATCGTCGGCCGAGGAGACCAGGAAATCACCGGCCCGCCGCGCGTGGCTCTCGAAGTCCTGTTTCCCCCGGCGCATGATCAATGCGTTGAAGCCATGCAAGATCTGGCCGGTGTTGAACACGACAGGCCGGGTGTCCTGGCGCAGATCGCGCTCGATGAAGCCTCCGTCAGGCTCCTGCACCTGTGCCAGCCAGTCACCCATGCGCTCCGCTGTGGTCGCGAGATCGGCGCGACCGAACTCGTCGGCCAGATCGAGCAGAGTGGGAATGATATATCCGGTCGTCTCCCGGTAGGGTGGCATCCACCCTGTGCCGACCTTGTATGCCTTGGATGAGGCCCGCCCTCCGCCGTTCTCGATGGAGCGGCGGATATAAGTGACTGCTGCATCGAGGTGCACCTGATCGGACCTCGACCGGGTGGAATCCTTGTTGCTTGGCAACTTGTCGCGCAGAAAATCGCGAACGCTCTCGACGGCAAAATGCGCAAACATGAAGTGTAGCCTACAAGAATTCGCGAACCGCGCGCCCGCCCATCGACGTTGAGTGAATGATAGTTGCAACGACGATATGGATCAATCAACCTCTCGGCAATTTACGTTAAGTTAGAAAGAAATAGGTCGTCGCTCTCATCCCCGGATACCGTCAGCGTCCCAGATACACGACGCTGCCGCGTTGGAGGTGCAATGAACGTGGTGGCTGTAACGGGCGCCGGAGGGATGATCGGCCGCCATCTCCTCGAGGCGCTCAGATCGACCGCGGGCGAGGTTCGTATCCTCTTGCTGCCTGCCGAGCCCGTTCCCGATTGCTTCGAGAACGTAGTTGTCCACCGTGGCGATCTGCGCAATCCCGAGGAGCTGCGTGCCTTCATCGACGGCGCCGACACCGTGTTTCATCTCGCGGCGCTGGTAGGCAAGGATGCGAACGACGCCGCCGCGGCGCAAGCGGTCAATGTCGAGGGCACGCGCAACCTCGTGGAATTGTCGAAAGCGCACGGCATTCGCAGGTTTGTGCATCTCAGCACGTGCTGTGTTTATGGTCTTCACGGCCTCGACGACGAGATAGTGGACGAGACCGCGCGCCACGCGCCACTTGATCATCCTTATGACATAACGAAGACAAGGGCGGAGGAGCTGGTTGCCGGCGAAGATCCGGCGCGATTGCCTTGGAGTGTGCTGCAGGTCCCGGTGGTGCTCGGTGGGCCGCACACGGTGACCAAGCCCAATCTCATGGCGCACATTCGCGTCGCGCGCTCTGGTTTCGTGCCCCACACGGTCGGCGATCGCTCATGGGCAAACTACGTGTATGCGGGAGATGTCGCCGCAGCGCTCCGCGAGCTCGGCACGCATCCGCTCGCCGTCGGGGAAGCTTTCATTTGCAGCGAGACGATGACGCTGAACGATCTGTTCGGCCAGATAGCGAAGGAACTGGCGATCGACGTGCGCAGGGTTCCCCTGCCGGGCTTCGCTCTGCGTGCTGCTTCGCGCGCACACAGCCGACTGGCTATCTTGGCCAACCGCCGGCGTTTCTCATCCGAGAAGCTGCGCTCGCGTCTGAATTTCTCGCCCAAGGTGGGGCTGGAGGAAGGCCTTCGCCTGACGATCTCGCACTACCGCAAGGCGGGACTTGCCTGACAACCGCAGCGCCCGCGCTAGATTATCAGAGCATCTGGAATTTCTGCCCATGAACCTCAGCACAGTACAAGAAACCCTGAAGAATCTGGCGCCCCGCCCGGTCCGTCAGCTCGCCCGCGTGTCGCTCAAAACGATCCGGGACCTGCGCAATCGCATCCAGCGCCAGAAGGGGCAGGCTCTAGACCAAGCAGGCATCGTCAACGCCCTGCGCGCCCTCGGCATCAGCTCGGGCGACACGCTTATTGTGCACTCCTCGCTATCCCGGTTGGGTTTCGTGGAAGGCGGTGTGGACGCCGTGGTGAAGGGCCTTCTGGACGCGGTCGGCCCCAACGGCACACTCGGCGCGCCGACGTTCTGGGTCGTAGATCCCAACGCGGTGGAGGAGGGCACGCTGTTCGATGCCGTCAACGGCAAGTCACAGCTGGGTGGCATCTCCGAGCGCATCCGCCGGCTGCCGGGCGCCGTGCGCAGCTTGCACCCCACCCACAGCGCTACGTTCGTTGGGCCACTCGCCCGCGACCTGACTGTAGAGCACCACTTGGACGAAACGCCGGTGGGCCCGCGGTCTCCTTACAGCAAGCTGGTTGGTGCACGGGGAAAGATCCTGCTCCTGGGGGTCTCGCTGGAATACTTGACCAACTTCCATACCATCGAGGACGAGATCACGCCGTTCCCATACGAGGTTTACAGCCCCGGCCGAAAGACCTTCCGCGTTCTATCGCCGGATGGCGAGGAGCTCTCATTGCTGGTGCGCGTGCACAGCCCCGAGGGGGCCAGAGCGCGCCAGTGCACCAAAATGGAGCCTCACCTCTTGGCGGAGGGCGTGATGGTCAAGGGATCTGTCGGTAAGGGCGAGGCGATCGTCCTGGATGCGGCAGGCTTGCACGCCGCCTTACTCCGCCTGTGCCACCGCGGCATCACCATGTACGCTCCGGAAGGACGCGGTTGACCGCTTGGTTGCGCGCGCGCCGAGCAGCGTTGGGTGGATACTTGTCAGCGCCGTACCATCTTGCGACCGAGCGTTGTGCTAAGCGGCACGCTAGACGGGTGCTCAGTTACGGATCGCGGGTAGGATGATTTGCATGCCACAGTTGGGCGCGCTCGGCGCTGGCACGCGCCGCAGCGGCCCGCTTGCCCATTCGCAGGCAGTCGTACTGGTAGGAGCGGAGGAAACGCGTGAACTCTGCATCTTCGTAGCGCGGCAGACCTTTGAGCCAGCTTGTGCAGTAGCCCCACAGGATCGCGGCGCTACCGATCAGCGGAGGATGGGAGGGCAGGCGGTAGAGCGCCGATGCAAGGCAATACAGCGGCGACGTTCCCATGAAATACTGACCAAACCCGGCACGGACACGTCCGGTCCAGATGCCTTTTTGGCTGCTACCCATCGGACGGAGGTGGAGAAAGCGAAGCGGCTCTGCATCGACACTCTCCGCGATCCAGCCCAGCATACGAGCGCGGTGACAGTCGATGCCGTCCCACATGACCTGGCGCACGAATCCGCCAGTGTCCTGGAAACACGCGACGCGGTAGAACTTCGTCATTCCAACCGACATCTCGTCGTCACAAACCTCCGGGACGAGCGCGCCTGTCGTTGGGTTCACGAACCACGGCTTGCCCGATGTGGTTCCCAGACGGGGCTCGCGCTCCATGCGTGCCATCAGTAGCTCGAAGTACTGCGGCGGGAGGTCAAGGTCGGTGTCGAGCTTGCAGAGATAGTCGAAGTCCTCCAGTCGTACCGTTTCAAGGCCAGCGTAGAAGGCTTCGACCACACCCGGCCCCACCCGCCGATGCCCGCGATCGGCCCTATGCACTATGCGCAGGTAGGGCAGCTTGCGCGCATACTCCTCCAGAATGACCGCCGTCTCGTCCGTCGAGCCGTCATCTACGACTACCCAGCAGGTGGGAGGCACCGACTGAGCTGCCACACTCTCGAGCGTTCTACGGAGGTATTTGGCTTCGTCCCGAGTGGGAGAGACAAGGAGGTAGCGTCGCGCGGTCACTTTGAGGAACTCTTGGGACAAATAGCCTGAGCAAAGCTCGTATAGCGCGCCAGAATACTTGTCGACCTCTCTCCACCCATAACCGCTCTCAAATGCCCTGATTGGTAAAGTAGCTTCGACCATCCATTCCGACATGCCCCAAGCGAGTACGCCACTTTACTCCTCGGGGTGGCGCCATGGTAGGCGCAACAGAAACTTGCCTCCCCGGCTCCTAACACCGCCTCGGCGGGTGCTAGAAGTCCCGATAACCCAGTCAGGGTGAGATCCTTGGAAACCACCAACGAGTGGGATAGTAGTCCGCTCAAATCACAGCCATCCTTCCCAGCTCCATACCGCGTTGAGCTTCAATGAGCCCCGAGCGTCTTCGAATTCTTTACGTCACACCGATGCCGGCGAGCCCTCCGCGTTTTGGCGCCCAGGCGAGAATGCACGGGTTGATGACGGAGATCGCACGACGCCACGACGTGACGGCCGTGGTTCTGATCGATAATGAATTCGATATTGAGGAGTGCCGTAGCGCCATGGAGGCGTACTGCCGCAAGGTGGTTCTCGTCCCCAACCCCAACGGGCAGACGGGCCGCGACAAACGGCTGCTGCAACTCCAGTCCCTTGTCTCGACCCGAAGCTTCGAGCGGTTGCGGGCGACGGTGCCGGCTTTGCAGGAGGCTCTGGATGGTCTTTTGCGCGCCGAGCGGTTCGACATCGTCAACATGGAGTTCACGTTTCTCGGACATTTGAACGTGCGCCAGGCTCCTTCGGGTCAAGCACCTCCGTCTTTGGTGGTGGATTCGCACAACATCGATTTCGATCTGGCCCGTCAGTACGCGCGCATGGGCAGTGCCGGACGGCGGCTCTATCACAGCCGAAACTGGCCCAAGCTGCGCGACGAGGAGTTGGGCACCTACCGCGGTGCCGATGGGGTCTATCTGTGCAGCACGGCGGACGAACAGCGGCTGCTCGACCTGGCGCCCGGGATACGCACGACCGTCATTCCCAATGCGGCAGACGTCGCGTACTACCAGCCCCGCCCCGGGGACCCGCCGCCGGATGGTCGCACGGTGGTGTTCTTCGGACTTCTGTCCTACATCCCCAATGTCGATGGCGTGACCCACTTCGTCCAGGACATCTGGCCGCGCATCGCCGCCGAGCACCCGGAAGCGCGCTTCAAAATCATCGGTGGGTCGCCGCCGCCATCGCTGCTGAAGCTGGCGGAGCCTCGGATCGAGCTGACCGGCTTCGTCCCGGACTTGCGTCCTCACCTGGCGGCAGCCGCAGCAGTCGTGGTGCCGTTACGATTGGGAGGCGGCACCCGCTTAAAGATTGTCGAAGCCATGGCCATGGCCAAGCCCGTCGTCTCGACGTCGCTGGGAGCCGAGGGCATAGAGGCGGTGCCGGGGCAAGACCTGCTCATCGAGGATCAGCCGATTGCTTTCGCCCGTGCCGTGAACGGATTGTTGGCGGAGCCTGCGCTCGCTGCGCAATTAGGCCGTTCTGCAAGGCAGCTGGCGGTGGCGCGATATGCCTGGAGCGAGGCCGCCCGGAGCTTGGAAAGCTTCTACCGACAGGTGCTGCCGGCTGCTGCGTAACGCGTAAGCCACTCAGCAGCAGCCGAACGTTCAACGATCACTGGGCTCATGCCTTGTAGTAGTCGTGGAACCTTGCGCCCTTGTAGGACTCCATGCTGCGCAGTGCGCTGGGATTTGCCTTGTTGAGCACGATGCTCAGAATGCGATCCCGGATTGTGTGGGCCTCAGTAAGGGTCTCCTGAACAACGCGCCGTTTCGTTTGTCCCCATTCTACGACGAACACAAATCGATCGATGAAGCGCTCCATCATCTTCATATCCACCACCGACATGATCGGGGGAACCTCGATCAGAATGAAGTCGTAGCTCTTGCGAGCTTCAAGCACCAGTTGCTCCATCTGGGGCGACCCAACCAACTCGGCAGCATTGGGGAGGCGCGTAGGAAGCACGCACGGCAGCACGTCGAGCCGCGAACGCTGTCGCGTCGTCACGAACTCTGCAAGCCGCGCCGGCTCGGACAGAGCCTCGATCACACCCGCAGTAGCATCCGGTGCCAACTTGGCGGTGAGCCGCCGTAGATGGAAATCGCCGTCGATGACCAGCACATGCTTCTCGGCGGCCGACGCGGCGATCATCAGGGCCCCCAAGTTGGCGGCGATCGTCGTCTTGCCCTCGTTAGGCAGCGACGACACGATACCAATAACCTTGACGTCGTCCCGGTATTTCGCGGCGTCGATCAATGTCTTGACGGTGCGCAGCGTCTCTGTGAAGCGCGAGTAGTGCTCGTCGAGAACAAACACTT
>CADEEC010000079.1:0-11734 GCA_902826255.1 uncultured Hyphomicrobiales bacterium
GTCGCCTCCAAGCCGCTGAGGTCGAGGGCCCGCGGGACGATCACGTGCTGGATGGCGGCGCAGGAGAGTTTGTCGCCGGGAATAGGGTCTTGGCCTGGTTGCCAGCTCACGCGTCACGATCCTTTCTGCTAGTGCCCGCTTCAATCTAGTCTCGCGACGCGCGTCTGCAAAGCCGCCGTGTTGATGGAGGTCGCATGCAGATCGAGATCGAGACTTTTGTTGCCGCCCCGCCGCCGGTCGTATTCGAGACGTTGGCGAATTTCGCCAACTGGCCGCAGTTCATGAGCGGCATCGCGCGTATGGAAATGCTGACGACCGGCCCCGTCGCTGTCGGATCACGGTTTCGAGAAACCCGGACCATGCTCGGCAAGTCGGCAAGCGAGGAGATGGAAGTTGCCGAAATGGCCGCTCCTCACCGCATCGTGCTGACGGCTCACAACCACGGCACCGACTATCGCATCGCGCACATGCTGGCAGCCGCCGCCGAGGGAACTCAATTGTCGTTGCAGTTTGCGGGTACGCCGGTGACGCTCGCCACGCGACTATTTGCGCCACTGGGGTGGCTTTTTGCAGGTAGCGTGCGCAAACAGATCGAGAAAGACCTTGGCGATCTCAAGCGTGAGGCCGAGCGCCATCACGCCACCACCTGAGTTGCTGGCGGGAGCGCCCGGAAGGTCTACTATCACCGACTCGGAGTTGCAGCCCAGCGAGAGCCAAGCCCGGAAGACCAAATCTGCATGTCCACAGTGAGCCTCCCGCAACAGGCCCGCGCCGTCGTCATCGGCGGCGGCGTGATCGGCACCTCGGTCGCCTACCACCTGGCGCTGATGGGCTGGACGGATGTGGTGCTGCTGGAGCGCGACCGGCTCACGTCCGGCACCACGTGGCACGCCGCCGGACTGATGGTGACGTTCGGATCGACATCCGAGACATCGACCGAGATGCGCAAGTACACGCGCGACCTCTATGGCCGCCTGGAAAGCATGACGGGCCAGTCGACCGGCTTCAACCCCGTCGGCTTCATCGAGGTCGCCGCCGACGCCGACCGGCTGGAGGAGTATCGCCGGGTCTCCGCGTTCAACCGGTTGTGCGGTGTCGACGTACACGAGATTTCGCCGGCCGAGGTGAAGCGGCTGTTTCCGCTCGCGCGCACCGAGGACATTCTGGCCGGCTTCTACGTCAAGAAAGACGGGCGCGCCAACCCCGTGGACGTGACCATGGCACTGGCGAAAGCCGCGCGCATGGAGGGCGTGCGCATCATCGAGGGCGTTGCCGTTACCGACGTTCTCACACGCAACGGTGCCGTCACCGGCGTGCGCACGAGCCAGGGCGAGATTGCGGCAGACGTCGTCGTGAATTGTGCCGGCATGTGGGCGCGGCAGCTGGGTGAGCGCAACGGCGTCGTAATTCCCAACCAGGCCGCCGAGCACTACTACCTCATCACGGAGAAGATCGCCGACCTGCCGCCCAACCTGCCTGTGCTGGAGGACCCTGCGTCCTACGGCTACTTCCGCGAGGAGACCGGCGGCCTGCTGGTCGGGTTGTTCGAGCCCGAGTGCGCGCCGTGGAACGTCGAGGGAATCCCGGACGACTTCTCCTTCGGCGAGATTGCGCCGGACTGGGATCGCATGGGCGGCTACCTGGAAAAGGCCATGAACCGCGTGCCGGTGACGCTGGAGGCCGGCATCCGCAAGTTCTTCTGTGGACCCGAGAGCTTCACGCCGGACCTGCGGCCCATCGTCGGCGAGGCGCCGGAGATCAGGAACTACTTCGTCGCGGCGGGCCTCAACTCGATCGGCATCCTTACCGGCGGCGGCCTCGGCAAGGTGCTCGCGAACTGGATCGTCACCGGCGATCCGGGCGCCGACGTCACCGGCTTCAACATCGACCGCTTCCACGCCTACCAGGCCAATCCGGAGTATCGGCGCGAGCGCACCATCGAGTCGTTGGGCCTCGTCTACAAGTGTCACTACCCATTCATGAGCCCGCAGACGGCGCGCGGCGCCAAGCGCTCCGCCGTGCACGACCGGCTGGCGGCGGCGGGCGCCTATTTCCGAGATGTCAGCGGCTGGGAAGGTGCGGACTGGTATGCCCCGAAGGGCAACGCGGCGAAGGTCGACAAGCACTCCTGGGGCCGCGAGAACTGGTTTCCCTGGTGGGCGGAGGAGCATCGCGCCGCGCGCGAGGGTGTAGTCCTCATGGACATGTCGTTCATGAGCAAGTTCTGGGTGCAGGGCCGCGATGCCGGCCGCGTGCTGAACCGCATCTCCGCCAACGACGTCGACAGCCCTGCCGGCGTCATTACCTACACGCAGTGGCTCAACGAACGCGGAAAGCTGGAAGCGGACCTCACGGTCAGCAAGCTCGCCGATGACCACTTCTTCGTGGTGGTCACCGACACGATGCACCGGCATGCGGAAACCTGGATGCGGCGGCACACGCCCGAGGCCGCACGTGCGTTCGTCACCGACGTCACGTCGGGCTACTGCCAGCTCAACGTGCAGGGACCGCAATCGCGCGCGCTGTTGCAGACGCTGACGAGCGTGGACCTGTCGAACGCGGCGTTCCCGTTCCGCACGGCGCGCGAGATCGACATCGGCTACGCACGCGTGCTGTGCATCCGCATCACCTACGTCGGCGAACTCGGCTACGAGCTCTACATCCCGGCGGAGCAGGCCACGCACGTCTACGAGCGGCTGGTCGAGGCCGGCAAGCCGTTTGGCCTGCGGCACGCGGGACTGAAGGCACTCGCGAGCCTCAGGATGGAGAAGGGCTATCGCGACTACGGCCACGACATCGACAACACCGACACCGCTTTCGAAGCCGGCCTCGGTTTCGCGGTCGATCTGAAGAAGCCCGACTTTATCGGCCGCGACGCCGCGCTGAAGCAGAAGGCGGCGCCGCCGCTGCGGCGCCTGGCGCAGGTGCTGGTCAAAGATCCCGAACCCATGTTGTTCCACGCCGAGGTGGTGCTGCGCGACGGCAAGCCGGCGGGCTATGTGCGCGCCGGCTCCTACGGGCACACGCTCGGCGGCGCCGTCGGCCTCGCGATGATCGAAGCGTGCGAGCCGGTGACGCCGGCATGGCTGCGGGCGGGCCGCTGGGAGGTCGACATCGCGGGCAAGCGCTATCCGGCCGAGGTGTCGCTCAAGCCGCTCTACGACCCGGAGATGAAGCGCATCAAGGCGTGATCACGTCTTGGCGGCGGACGGTGCGTCGCCGCTCGGCACCGGATCGGGCTTGCGCGACAGCATCTCGATGGCATCGGCAAGATGCTCGTCGGCGATGTTGTAGGCACCCTTGGCCACGCGGATGTTGTGCGCCTCGCGCAGCACGTCGGCGTGCGTGAAGCCCACCGGCGGATCGAACTTGTAGGTGGCGAGTTCCAGAAGCTGCCCCAGCGGGTCGCGGAAGTAGATCGAGTACATGAAGCCCCGATCGACCTCGCCCGAGTTCGAGATGCCGCGCTCGTCGAGCCGAGCCTTGGCCTGCGTATACGTCGCGCGCGAGACCATGAACGCCAGGTGATGCAGGTTGCCGACGCCCATCGGATTGGGCCGAGGGGTCGGCTTGGTGTCCTCACGCGTGAACACGGTGATGAGGCGGCCGTCGCCAGGGTCGAAGTAGAGGTGATTGGTTTCCGGGTCGTCGAGGTTGGGCTGCTCGAACACGAACGGCATGCCGAGCACGCCCTGCCAGAAATCGATCGAAGTCCGGCGGTCCGCGCCTACCAGCGTGATGTGATGGACGCCCTGGGTCTGCAGCTTCTGCATCGTCACCTCCGTGGAAGGTCCGTCAGAACGGCGACTGCGGATCGAACTTGGGCCTACGCTTCTCCTTCAATGCCGCCATGCCTTCCTGCACCTCGGGACCGGAGAAGCCCATGAACTCCATGGCGAGCGACGCATCGAACGTCGGACCGGCCATGCGCAGCCAGTTGTTGAGCGCATGCTTTGTCCAGCGCACGGCGGCGGGTGGCATGTCGCGCAGCTTTTCCGCCGCCGCGAGTGCCGTCGCCACCACCTTGTCGTCGTCGGCAACCATGGAGACGAGGCCGATGCGCTCGGCCTCCTCGCCGGTCACGGATTCACAGAGCAGCAGGTAGTATTTCGCCTTGGCCATGCCGCACAGCAGAGGCCACACGATGGCCGAGTGATCGCCGGCCGCGACGCCGAGGCGGGTGTGGCCATCGATGATGCGCGCTTTTCGGCCGGCGACCGTGATGTCGGCCACCATGGCCGCAGCGAGCCCGGCGCCCACGCACGGTCCCTCGATGGCGGCGACGATCGGCTTGGAGCAGTTGATGACGTTGTAGACGAGGTCGCTCGCTTCCTTCCACACGCGGCTGCGCGTGTGCCAGTCGCGCGCCATCACCTCGATCATGCCGAGGTCGCCGCCGGCGGAAAAGACACCGCCGTCGCCGCGCAGCAGCACCACCGAGGTGTCGGGATCGCGGTCGATGTCTCGCCAGACCTCCGCCAGCTCGCGATGCCCCTCGGCATCGAGCGCGTTGAGCTTGCCGGGCTTGGAGAGGATCACCTCGAGAATGAGCGGCTTCGGCCGCGCGAATTTCAAAGCCTTGTAGTGGGCGTAGCGATCTGTCATGCAACCTGCTCCTCGTTTCGCTGGCCGTGCGCCTAACCGTTCATGGTCAGTCCGCCCGACACGCTGATCACCTGCCCGGTCATGAAGGCGGCATCGTCGCTGGCAAGGAATGCGACGATGCCCGGTATGTCATCCGGACGACCGAGCCGGCCCAGCGGAATGGACCGCTTCAAGCCCTCGTACACGCGCTGACCCTGCGGGCCTTCGAGAAATGTCGAGAGCAGCGGCGTTTCCGTCGGCCCCGGGCACACGACATTGAGGGTGACGCCGGCCCGCGCCATCTCGCGCGCCATGGTCTTGGTGAAGGCGATGATGCCGCCCTTGCAGGCGGAGTAGACGGCCTCCATCGACGAGCCGACGCGGCCGGCATCCGATGCGATGTTGACCACGCGCCCGCGCTTGCGCGCATCCATGCCCTTGAGCACGATGTGATGCAGGTTGATCGGTCCTTGCAGATTGATGGCGATCAGCTGGTCCCACAGCGGCGGCTCGGTTGCGAGAAAATAGGCGAACTTGTCCCAGCCAGCGTTGTTGACGAGGACGTCCACCGGCCCGGCTTCGGCTTCGAATGCGGCGACAGCCGTGCCGACGGCCGCATAGTCGGTGATGTCGATGGCATAAGGCGCGGCCTTCCCGCCCGCCGCGGCAACTGCATCCGCCGTCGCCTTCGCCGCGTCGGCGTTCTTGTCGAACACACCGACGTGCATCTCCTCCTGTGTCAGCCGCAAGCAGATCTCGCGACCGATGCCGCCTCCGCCGCCGGTGACGATCGCCGTCTTGCCTGCAAGCCCGCGCATGGCTGCTCCTCCAAGCTCTCCGCCACCCGTCAAACCACGCACAACTGCGCGCGGCAACGACAGATAATTCAACGTGATGGGCGCAAGGCCAACTTTTCGAGCGCCGCATGGGTGTCCCGCATCTCCTGCACGACCCATTCGCGAAAGGCTTTCACCTGCGGGCGCTTCTCGTCGCCCCTCGGACAGCAGAAGAAGTAGGAGCGGCCGGGCAGCAAAATCTCGGGACCGAAGGGGGCGACCAGCCGGCCAGCGGCGATGTCGCGCGCCGCCACGATCTTGTAGGCGAGGACCACACCGACGCCTTCGCTGGCGGCATCGAGGGCGTGGTCGGCCACGTTGAGGCGCAGGCCGCGCGTGGTATCGATGCCGTCGATGCCGGCCATCTGCATCCAGTCGCCCCAGGTCGGCACGATGCCCGGAAGGTCGACCTGGATCAGCGCAAAGCGCTTCAGGTCCTCCGGCTTGCGCAGCGCCTTGGTGCCCTCCAGCAGCTTCGGGCTGCACAGCGGCAGCAGCCATTCGTCGGACAGCTTCTCGACGTAGAGGTCGGGGTGATTGCCGGCGCTGAGGCGGATGCCGACGTCGACGTCGTCGGTGGCAAAATTCACGTAGCCGACGCTGGCGCTGATGCGCGTCTCAAGTCCGGGATGCAGGGCCAGGAATTTGTAAAGGCGCGGCACCAGCCATTTCGCCGTCAGCCCCGGTGTCGAGCTGACGACCAGCATTTTGTCGCGGTTGCCGCCGACATCGAGGCGATCGATGGCCTCGCGGATGGTTTCGAAGCCCGTACGGAGGCCAGGGTAGGCCAGGCGGCCCCATTCCGTCAGTTCGATGGCGCGGGTGCGGCGATGGAAAAGCTTCAGGCCGAGCAAGTCCTCGAGACCGCGAATTTGATGGCTTAGGGCGGCGGGCGTGACGTGCAGTTCCTCGGCCGCCTTTGAGAAGCTCAGGTGCCGTGCGGTCGCCTCGAAGGCACGCAGCGCGTTCAGGGGTGGCAGGGGGCGGCGCATACTTAAAATTATCTCATATGAGGAGCGAGATAAGGTCGTTTGTCAGGCAGCAAGCTCAAGAATAACTACACCTCATGACGGTTGCCAAGCATGAGGAAACCTAAAATGGACCCGACCCAGAGATATCCGTTTTCCGACTTGTCTCCGGCAGACTTGCGGCGGCTGGTCAACGCAGCTCGCAACGAGCGTGCGGCGTTCATCCAGAGAGCATTGCGCGCCCTTTTCCGTAGCCCCACCAAGCGCCAGCCTACCCCCATTGAATGCCGAGAACCTCATCCTTTGCTGTTGGTGTCCAATGGCTAAGCTCGGATCCCCCGCAATCACTGCTGCCGAGGGAATTGGGGCACACAAAGGGACCGTGCACCTCTGGCCAGCGATCGGCCGATATCTGCGCCGGCTATGGGCCGGATACTGGGAGCGTCGTGCACGGCGCGCGACCATGGCGGTCCTGAGCGCCTTGGACGACCCCACGCTCAAGGATCTGGGCCTGCACCGGAGCGAGATCGGCTCGCTGGTTTATGGGAGCCGGCGCGACCGGCGCATCTGACGGACCCGGCCAACATGAACGCCCGCGAGCCACCGGCCCGCGGGCGTTGTATCGTAGGCTCACGGAATAGCCCCGGAGAGCGCACGATGCCGACCCCAGCCAACCGCCAGATCCTTCTCGCCGAGACACCGAAGGACAAGCTCGGTCCCGAGCACTTCCGCATGATCGAGAGCGCGTTGCCCGCCCCCAAGGACGGCGAGGTGCTATTGCGGGTGCGCTACATCTCGCTCGATGCCGCCAACCGCGCCTGGATGCAGGGCGCGACCTATCGCGAAGCCGTGGTGGGCGGCTCGGTGATGGCAGGCGGCGCGGTGGCGGAGGTGGTGGAGAGCAAGGCGCCGAACCTTGCACCTGGCGACCTCGTGTTCGCCGACACCGGCTGGCAGGACTACGCGGCGCTGCCGGCCAAGCGGCTCGTCAAGCTGCCGCGGGTGGAGCCGATGACACACCTGCTCAGCGTCTACGGCATTGCCGGCCTCACTGCCTACTTCGGCCTGTTGAATATTGCAGAGCCAAAGGCGGGCGAGACCGTGGTCGTCTCCGCAGCGGCGGGCTCGGTCGGGTCACTGGTCGGCCAGATTGCGAAGATCAAGGGATGCCGCGTGGTCGGAATTGCCGGCGGCGCGCAGAAATGCAACTGGCTGACCCAAGAGCTCGGCTTCGATGCCGCGGTCGACTACAAGACCGGAAACCTGTTCAAGACGATCAAGGAGGCGGCGCCCGGCGGCATCGACGTCTACTTCGACAATGTCGGCGGCGACATCCTGGAAGCGTGCCTGTTCCTGATGAACACCGGCGGCCGCATCTCCTGTTGCGGCGCCATCTCCGCCTACGACAGGGCCGCGCCCGCTGCAGGCCCGCGCGGCGTGCCGGGGCTGATCGTGGTGAAGCGGCTCACCATGAAGGGCTTCATCGTCACGGATTTCTTCGCAGAGCGCGACAAGGCGATCGCGGACCTGGCCGCCTGGGTGGCAGCCGGCAAGCTGAAGGTGGAAGAGGACGTCATCGCCGGCCTGGAGAACACGCCGGCCGCGCTGATCGGACTGCTCGCCGGCGAGAACCGCGGCAAGCGTATGGTCAAGGTGGCGTAGGCGCGGAGCCTATTCGCCGGGGCTTCGCTTCCGGCGCGTTCAGGAAAGCACGCCGGGGTGTTAATGCCACCCCGGCGCAACTCTCCACCTCAATCCCGTTTCGCTTCCCAGGCGACGTCGGCCGAGCCGCCGCTGCGCGTGCCCTTGATGGCGTTGCCCGCCACCTTGCCGGTGTACTTGACGCCAGCGGCCGTGAAGGTGATCTCATCGGCCTTGAGCTTGCCGTCGGTGATCGGCGCGATCACGTTGCCCGTGGTCAGCTTGCCGGTGAACATCTGGTACTTCTGCTCGATGACGAGCTCGCTGTCGCCCACCTTCCACTTGCCGTTCGCGTCTGCCGGCACCAGCCAGTAGTTGGCGCGGCAGAACGAGTTGCAGCCCTCGACGGCGGTCACGACCTCGTCCGGGTTCCAGTCGCCCATGCCGAACGAGTTGGAAACGACGCGCGTGCCGGGCTTCATCTTCAGGATGGTCGGCCGCAGCTTGATGTTGAGGTCGGTCAGCAGGAACAGCGTCAGCACCGTCGCTTGCGAGAAATCGCTTTCGAAGATGTCGGCCTTGACGAAGGTCGCCTTGTCGCCCACGCCCTCCTTGGCGGCGTTGCGCTTCGCCAGCTCCACCATCTCCGGATTGTACTCGATGCCGTGCGCCTTCATCCCGCGCTTGGCGGCGGTGATGACGGTGCGGCCGTCGCCCGAGCCCAGGTCGATCACGTAGTCGCCGGGCTTCGCCTGGGCCATCTCGAGCATCTTGTCGACCAGCGCCTGCGAGGTCGGCACCCACACCACGTCCTTGCCGGTCTGGCCGACGCGGGGCTGGTATTGGGCGTCACCATGCTGCGGCTGCGCCTGCTGGGCATGAAGGCCGCTCCAGGCCGCAATCGCCAGCACGCCGGCAACGGCAGCCAGGCGGGGAACCGTTCTCGCAATACTCATGGCACGCTCCAAGTCAGGATGCTGAAGGCGGGTCTATGCCCGCTTCATGGCATTCCAGGGTCCACTCTGGCCAGTGCTTTTCGCGGTGCGGACGATGCCTCGCCGGCTGTCAGCGTCGGTCGAACCGGCGCGACAGACCATAGGCCACGAGGCCTGTCAGCATCATGCCGACACCGGCGAGCGACTGCACGGGACGCGCAAGGACGAGGTGCACCATCGTGAACAGCGAGATGGCGAGAAACAGCAAGGGCGTCACCGGATAGCCCCAGACCCGGTACGGCCGCGGCAGGTCGGGCGCCCGGTAGCGCAGGACCATGACGCCGAGCACGGTCAGGAAGGACGAGACTGTGAGGCTGAACTGGATGAACTCCAGAACGGACTCGAAGCTCTGCGTCAGCAGCAGCAGCGTCACCATGCCGAGCTGGAACAGGATCGCCGTGACAGGCACGCCGTTGCGGCTGCGACGCGCGAAGGGCGCGAGCAGAGGGTGATCCTCGCCCATCACCATCGTCACGCGCGGGCCGACCCACATCATCGCGCTGATGGAGGAGACGAGACCTACACAGATCACGAAACCGACGATGCGTCCGCCGACGTCGCCGAAGATGTGCTGCCCGGAGATGACGGCAACGTCGATCTGCCCCGCGATCTCAACCAGCGGCGTCGTGTAGAGGAAGACGGCATTGAGCGCCACGTAGAGCACAGTCACCGTCACGACCGCGATAATGATGGAAAGGGGAAGCGTGCGCTTGGGGTCATGCACCTCGCCCGCGACGTAGGTCGCCGCGCTCCAGCCCGTGTAGGAATACATCACGAAGGCGAGGCTCACCGCGAACGCCGGACTGATGAGATAGCCGAGATCGTGGCGGCCCGGCGCGAAGGCGATCGGCTGCGGCACGCCGACGGCGATCGCGGCAAGGATGAACGCCAGGATCAGCACCACCTTGATCAGCGTCGACACGTTCTGGAACTCGGCGGCGCGGCGCACGCCGAGTAGGTGGATTAGTGCAATACCCCACACGACCGCGAGCGCCAGGATCAGCGGCGGCGCGCCCGGAACCGCGCCCGCGAAATAGCTGCCGAAGGCCATCGCCGCCAGCGCCGTCGGCGCGGCGAAGCCGACGGTGGCCGACATCCAGCCGGCCAGGAAGCCGACGGCGCGATGATAGATGCGGGTGAGAAAGTTGTACTCACCGCCCGAGCGCGGAAACGCTGTGGCCAGCTCCGCATAGGACAGCGCGCCGCACAGGGCGAACACGCCGCCCATCACCCACAGCATCAGCAGGGTGAAGCCTGACGGCAGGTCGCGCACCTGGAAGCCGAGGCTGGTGAAGACGCCGATGCCGATCATGTTGGCGACGGCAAGCGCCGTGGCCGTCGTCAGGGAAACCGGTGGGGCACCCGATGCGGCGGGCTTCGGCGACGATGATGCGCTCGGGTTCGGAAGCGTCATCCGCACAGGTGGTAGACGAAGGACACGCTCCCAACAAGATTGCGCCTACTTTACCGCGGTCCCAATTGTGGGCTGTTGATGATCCGGCGTCGGAGCGCGAGGTGCGGGAATGAGCTTGCTCAACCAATGGTTCGGGGGTTCACCGGATCGGCAATCCGCAGGCCTTGCAGGCCGCTGGTTCACGTCCTTCGGTCCGATGGCGCTGCAACAGAGTGGGGATCGCATCACCGGCACCTACGGTCCCAATGGAACCGAGAACACGATCGAGGGATCGGTCGCCAACGGCGTGCTGGCGTTCCGCTATGCCGAGGACGTGGAGCAGGGCGCCGGCACCTTTCGGATGAAACGCGCCAATCATTTTTCCGGAACCTATCTTGCCGATGGCCGCCCGCGCTCGATGCCGTGGTTTGGATGGCGTGGCTTCGACGGGCTCTGGGATACCTCCATAGGCCGCCTGCGGCTGATCGAGGGCACTGACGGCGTGCAGGCCATGCACGAGTTTCCGGGCGCGCAGCTCACATGCGAGCGCGCCGGAGACCGGCTCACGATCGACCTCGCCAGCGGCACTGTCGCGGGGCAAGGTAGTATCGCGCTCGATGCCTTTGGCGTCCGGTTCAACGGCGAATGGCAGGACGCCGGCCAGGCGCCGCGCCCCTTCGAGGGCGGGCGCGTGATGCCGCGGCCGGGCCTCAACTGGCTCGTCGTTCTGGAGGCGCACTGGCAGCGTGCGCTGGAGGATGCCGAGTTCGCCTTCGGCCGCATGCTGAGCGAGCTGTTCGCGCGCATTCCCCGCGTGCAGGTCCGGCACCGCTACTATCACGACGAGGGAAGCCTGCTGCACTGGTGCCGGCAGCTGCAGTTCGTGGCGGAGCCCATCGTCCTGGTGATCACGGGCCACGGCGAGGCCAATGGGCTGTCGGTCAACGGACGCATCGTGCCGCTGCGCGGGCTGATCGAAGGCCTGGGCAGCGCGGACGCCGTGCAGCTGCTGCACTTCTCGTCCTGCCTCGTCGGACAGGACAGCGAGAAGGTGTTCGGAAACATCCCGTTCCCGGTGTCGGGTTACACCACCAGCGTCGACTGGGCGGAGAGCGCGCTCACCGAGTTCATCTATCTCGATATGATGCTGGAGAAGGCGCTGCGGCCGCACGAAGCGGCCGCGCAGCTTCTCACGTTGGTGCGGTTCGCCGGTGACGAGCCGATCCCGGGCTCGCCCTATCATCCGGCAGGATTCAGGTTCTTCGCCCCGCCCGGCGATCCGGGCCTACCGACGAGCTGAATCCCCGGATTGCAAGC
>CADEEC010000079.1:11834-17370 GCA_902826255.1 uncultured Hyphomicrobiales bacterium
ATCCCGGCAACGAGTGCCGGGATGACATACTTGTAGCGTGGCAGCGAACTCAGCCACCTCTGTCATCCCGGCCGAGCACAGCGAGCGCCGGGACCCAGGGGCTGCAAGCTCCGCCGCCGCTAGTCGCCGATGATTGCAACCGCACGCGTCCAGCCGGCGGAAGCGCGCGCGATCTTCACGGGGAAGCAGGCGACCTTGAAGCCGTTGGCGGGCAGCTGCTCGAGGTTGTGCAGCTTCTCGATGTGGCAGTAGCCGATCTCGCGGCCGGACTTGTGCCCTTCCCAGATCAGGCTCGCGTCCTTGGTCTCGGCGTACTTCTTGGCCGTGTGCACGAAAGGGGCGTCCCAGGACCAGGCGTCCGTGCCGGTGATGCGTACGCCGCGCGAGGTGAGGTAGAGGGTCGCCTCGCGGCCCATGCCGCAGCCGGTGGGGAGATAGTCGGGGTGGCCGTAGCGCTGGCCCGCCGAGGTGTTCACCACCACGATTTCCAAGGGCTTCAGTGTATGCCCGATGCGTTTCAGCTCGGTTTCGACATCGGCACCCGTGGCGACGTAGCCATCCGGAAAATGCCGGAAATCGAGCTTTACGGCAGGCTGGAAGCACCACTCCAGCGGAATCTCGTCGATGGTGAGGGAGCGCTTGCCGCCATCCATGGTGGAGGCGAAATGCCAGGGCGCATCCAGATGCGTGCCGTTGTGGGTGGAAATGTCGATGCGCTCCACCGCCCAGCCCTCGCCGTCCGGCAGGTCCGCGGGCGTGAGGCCCGGGAAGTAGCTACAAACCTGCGCCGCGCTCTGCTTGTGGTCGAAGTAGGTGATCTTGGGCTCGCCGCCCGGCGGGTCGGAGGCGATATCATTCTGCAGGGCAACGGAAATATCGATGATACGCGGCGCCATTCTGATCTCCCCGGGTCACGTCTTTCCGCCATCTAAGGGGAAGGCAGGGGTGCGCACAATGGTACGCTTTCGCTTGGATATTCCCGTTGTGTTCCATATTTTGGAGAAACGAATCACTTAAGCATTGAAGCCACAGTCAACCGTTCATTGAGTGTCATGCCCATGTATTGGTCGAGTCTGGCGTCAGAAACGTCCCCGGGTCTCGCCCTTGTCGTTGCCACGGTGCTGGCGAGCCTCGCCTCTTACAGTCTTTTGAAACACGCAAACCGGGGCCGTGCCCGTAGCGCCATTTCTTATCTGTCCGGGCTGATCCTCGGGCTGTTTGCCACCGTCGCGCTGACCATCGCGCTCGGGCCCTACGCGGAGCCCGCGACCGTCGTGGGGCCGGGGGTTCTCGGCGCCTTCTTCGGTCCGTTCATCGGCATGCTCAGGGCGAAGTGGGAAGGCCCGCCCAAGCGCCGGCGCCGGTCGGTGGACTGGATGGGCAGCGCCTCGCGCTGATCAGCACCCCGCTAGTGACGCATCTGCGAGGGCAGCGGATCGGCGCCGTTCCTGTGGCGTATCTGAGCTTCGTCGGCACCATCTGCTTCGGCGGTTTGATCTTCGGGCTGACCTGCGGCCGGTGCTGCAGCCGCCTCGCTGCTTTCCGGAGACTCACCTGCGGCCGTCTCTTGTCCGGCTTCCGTCCTGTCACTGGGCCACAACAGGAACGTGATCGCCGCCAACAGCACGACGAGCGGAAGATTGCGCGCCAGCACCCGCAGCGCCGGTACGAGCGACGCAGGCCCCATCGGCAGCGCCGACAGCATCGATAACAATGCCATCGGGTTCTGCGCTGCAGCCTCGGCTACGGCCGCTGTCGCCGATGCTGCGGTGGTGTCAGCGGTCTCGGCCGCAGCCTCTTCCGCCGCTTCCTCCTCCTGCTCCTTGACCGACACCACCAGCGACGCGATTGCGCCGATCAACGCCAGTGCGGCCGTCATGATCCAATAGGCCGTGACCTGCCCGTACCGTTCCACGAGCATGATGGTGATCGCGGCAATGGCGAACCCCGCCGCAATCAGGAACGGCACAGCGACGGAGGCGCGCGCCAAATACTTGGCGAGCATCGCGCCCATCGCCGACTTGGCGTCGTTCAGCAGACCACGAAACATGGCGGGTGCCCCTTACCGGACGAGCGGCCGAACCGGCGCGTTACGACTTCCAGAGCGCGCCGAGCACGAAGCCCGCAACCGCCGCCACGGCCAGCGTCGCCATCGGCTGCTCCTTGAGCGACTTGCTCACGGCACCTTTGACGTTGCCCGCCACTTCCTGCACGCGCTCGCCGGCGTCCTGCGCCCGCTGCGCGGCCGAACTCGCCATGTCTTCCACCTGGTCCGAAACCCGCTTGAACTGGTCCTGGGCCTTGTCCTTGAGATCGGACGCCGTCGCGCCGAGGTCCGAGGTGCGATGCTGTGCGCTCTGTGCCATGCCAAAAACTCCTGATGTGTATGCGCCGCCTGATGCGTCCCGCGTGGGGTTGCTCTGTAACGCCGCAGCTCAAGATTGGTTCGCGCGAAAGTGCGCAAAATACTCGAACGCTCAGTCGGCGCCGAGATGCGGTCCGCGTCCGTGCTTCGACCGCAACTGCTGCAGCTTGCGCAGCTCGACGTAAAGGGCCGCCAGGATGTCGTCGGCGGACTGCGTTGCGTTGCCGCGGACGATCAGGCTGTGCAGGCGCGCCTTCTGCTCTCCGATCCGCGTCTCCGCGTCCCGAATGAGCTCGTCGTGACGTGCATCTTGAGGCGAACTCACAAACCCATCTCCGCTCGATGCACTAACAACGCAGCTAACGCACCCTGGTTCCAAGGGGGTTTCAGTTTGCTGAAGGATGGTTGCGCAGTCCCCGGTCCGCGTCACTTCTTCTCGAGCTGGTCGCGCAGCTTCTCTTCTTCGTACTGGATGAACCAGCCGATCATCTGCCGCCACAGCGCCTCGCACAGGTCTGGCGGCACGCCGCGCGCTTCCGCCCGCGCCCGCACCTTGTCGATCACCTGCTGGTTGCGCCAGGGCACGTTGGCTGCGGCCTTCTCGCCCAGCTTGATCTGCCAGGCCCGCTCCACGTAGCCGAACCGCTCTGCGATCAGATCGACGAGGCCGCCGTCGACCCGGTCGATCTCGGCGCGAACCTCGCTCATGTCACGGCAGTCGGCGGGCTTGCGGACGGTCATGGGAGGGCTCTTTCACGCGATCTGCAACGGCGGACTTACCGCTGCCCACCCTTAAACCGCAGCCCCGCCCGCCGCAACGGTTCCGCTCAGCGGCGCCTGGTGCCTACAGGCGCCCACCAGGCTTGCGGCGGCGTGAAACGCCCGGCCGCCGCCTCGATCACCGCGCCCACTCGGAACAGCGTCTCCTCGTCGAAGGGCTTGCCGATCAGCTGCAGCCCCAGCGGCGTGGCTTCGGACGACAAGCCGGCCGGCACCGAGATGCCAGGCAGCCCCGCCATGTTCACCGTCACCGTGAAGATGTCGTTGAGATACATCTGCACGGGATCGCCGCTCACCTCGCCGATGCCGAACGCGGGTCCCGGCGTGGTCGGCGTCAGCAGCACGTCGACCTTTTCGAACGCCTCGTCGAAGTCGCGCTTGATGAGCGAGCGCACCTTCTGCGCCTTGATGTAGTAGGCATCGTAATAGCCGGCCGACAGGACGTAAGTACCGATCAGCACGCGGCGGCGCACCTCGGCGCCGAAGCCCGCGCCGCGTGTCGCCTCGTAGGTGCCGATCAGGTCGCCGCCCGGCTCACGCTCACCGTAGCGCACGCCGTCGTAGCGCGCGAGGTTGGAGGAGGCCTCAGCAGGCGCCACGATGTAGTAGGCCGGCAGCGCGTACTTGGTGTGCGGCAGCGAGACCTCCTGCACGCTCGCGCCGGCGTCCTTCAGCCAGCTGACGCCCTTCTGCCACAACTCCTCGATCTCCGCCGGCATGCCGTCCATGCGGTACTCTTTCGGCACCCCGACCTTGAGACCCTTGATGCTGCGCCCGATCGCTGCCTCGTAGTCCGGCACGATGAACTCGACGCTGGTGGAGTCCTTGGGATCGGTGCTCGCCATGTGCCGCAGCATGATGGCGGCGTCGCGTACGGTCTTGGTGATCGGCCCCGCCTGGTCGAGCGAGGAGGCGAACGCCACGATGCCCCAGCGCGAGCAGCGACCGTAGGTCGGCTTGATGCCGACCGTACCCGTGATCGCCGCCGGCTGGCGGATCGAGCCGCCCGTGTCCGTCGCCGTCGCCGCGAGGCAGAGGTCGGCTGCCACCGCAGCCGACGAGCCGCCGGAGGAGCCGCCGGGCACCAGCCCGACATTGGACCCCTTGCGTCGCCACGGGTTCGTCACCGGCCCGAAGCGGCTCGTCTCGTTCGACGAGCCCATCGCAAACTCGTCATTGTTGAGCTTGCCGAGCATGATCGCGCCGGCATCCCACAGGTTCTGCGTCACGGTCGATTCATAGGTCGGCGTGAAGTCGCCAAGGACATTGGAGCACGCCGTCGTGCGCACGCCCTTGGTGCAGTAGAGGTCCTTGATGCCGAGCGGCAGGCCCTCCAGCGCGCGGTCCTGGCCCTTGGCCAACCGCGCGTCGCTCTCGCCCGCCTGCTTCAGCGCATGCTCGGGTGTCGGCAAGACGTAGGCATTGAGCGCGTCATTGCCGCGCGCGATCGCATCCAGAAAGGCCTTCGTCAGCTCGGTAGCCGAGACGTCCTTGCGCTTAAGGCGGTCGCGGGCCTCCGCGAGGGTAAGGTGGGTCAGCTCTGTCATGGCGTGCGCGGTACGCTTCGAACCGCAGACCTCATTCGACCACCTTCGGCACGGCGAACATGGCGTCCTCTTGTGCAGGCGCATTGGCGAGGATCTGCTCCTCGATCTCGCCGTCCGTCACCTTGTCAGCCCGCTTCTTGAGGGTCATCGGGATGACGCGCGTCAGCGGCTCGACCACCGACGTGTCGACCTCATCGAGCTGCTCGATCCAGTCGAGGATGCCGGACAGCTCGCCCTGCAGGGCTGCGACTTCCTCTTCCGTCACGCGCAGGCGCGCGAGCCGAGCGATACGCCGCACCGTGTCAGCATCCACGTCCATGGGCCAACCTATCGCTCGCCTCTCGCCTCAGGCCTCATCCCTGGCCGCGGAACCGGATCATGAACGGCCCCAACAGATCCGAGTAGTCATCCGTCCACGACCGCAGGCCGTGGTCGTTGAGTTCGGTGACGCCCGGCTGCTTGCGGTAGGCCTCGAGCACCTTCTCGTTCTTGGTGAAGATCACCACGGTCGAGGAGGATTGGCTGTAGCTGCCGTCCGCGCTGCGGTCGGACGCGACAATGCCCGCGGTCCCCGGAGGCAGCTCCTTCTGGATCGCGCTCAGCACCGAGTCGAGGTCGAGATACCTGTTGGAGGTATGCAGCAGCACCGCGCCGTCCGGCTTCAGCTTGGCCAGGTACATCTTTACCGCTTCGGTTGTCAGCATGTGCATCGGGATTGCGTCCGAGGTGAACGCATCGATGATGAACAGGTCGAAGCTCTCGTCCTTCTCCTTGGCCATCGTCAGCCGTGCGTCGCCGACAACGATGTCGATGTCGGGCTGGCACTTCGAGATGAAGGTGAAGT
>CADEEC010000080.1:0-15534 GCA_902826255.1 uncultured Hyphomicrobiales bacterium
GAGCCGGCAATCTGGGTGGACGTACTGGATCTGCCATTCGCGGAGGTGATGGGCGCGAGCCGCTTCGAACACGATTACTTCGAGCCGGCGCTTGGCGCATCGAACTCGCAAGAGCCCGTCAAGAAGACGGCGCAAACCGTAAGCCTTCCCGCAAACTATTCAACCGACGTTTACGGATCCGGCGGTCTGCGGCCGACCTTCCTCATCCACGAACGCGGAGAGAGCACTGGCACTCCCAAGTTCGTCTACAGGTGGACGGATACCGCGCGGACCTTACGTGCAATGCGTGAATATCCAGGCAGCCCCTATGACGGGATCATGGTGGAGTACACCAACCCTGTGAACGGGAACCCGGTGACGAACACCATGTCCTTCCGTGCACAGCTCCTGCGACCTGGCGAAAAGACAAAGGCACATCGCCACACGAGCAGTACACTCTATTGCTGCCTTGAGGGTCGCGGCACCACCAAGGTCGGCGACAACGTCATGGAGTGGGGGCCCAACGATCTATTCGTCGTGCCGACGCTGGCACCGCATTCGCATGCGAACAAGAGCAACACTCAAGATGCCATCTTGTATTCCGTGACGGATGCACCCATCGCGGAACGCCTTGGCCTCTATCGTGAGGAAGAAGTGTGAGCCTGATCTCTCAGATGCTGCTTGGCGGTAGCATCTGAGTTCCGCCGGGGTCGCAACTCCGCTACCTCCCTCCCCCGACCTGCCGTGCTCCGAGTTCAGACGGCGGCGGCATAGGTTGTAAGCGCTCACCGCGTTGCTTCGTGCGAATAAGGGCGAACGAGCGCGGCACGCTGAGCAGCGCAGATAGCGCCTAAGCACCGGCGCCCGGCATTCCGATCCGAATCGTGGAATGAAGGTTGCCGGGTAAAGGGTGGAGCGGTGTGTGCTTCGGCGGCAGACTGCGACGAGCACCGCACGCATATTCGCCGAGTACGTCGAAGGCCAAACCGCACGGGCAATTGCACGAGCCCTCAACCACGATGGTATTCGGCCGCCTCGGGGAACCCGCTGGAACGCCTCAACCATCAACGGCAACGCAAGCCGCGGCTACGGCATCATCCTCAACGACCTGTACGCCGGCCGCATCGTGTGGAACCGGGTGCGCATGTTGAAAGACCCCGACACCGGTAAGCGAATATCGCGAGTGAACGCACGTGAGGAGTGGCAGTCGGCAGAGGCACCCCACCTGCGTATCGTCGATCCGGAGGTCTGGGAGCGCGCCCAGGCCCTGAAATCGTCGAAGGCACACAACCCCAAGCACGAGCAGCGGCGGCCCAGGCGCATCCTCTCCGGGCTCCTGCGCTGCGGCGCCTGTGGCGGCGGAATGTCCACCCACGGGCGCGACCGGCATGGCAAGCTGCGCGTGCGTTGCACGGCGCAGGCTGAAAGCGGCAGCTGCTCAAGCGCCAAGAGCTTTCCGCTGGAACGCATCGAGGCAGCCGTGTTCGACGGCATGCGCGAGCATCTTCGAAATCCACGCCTCATTGAGGTGTATGTGCGCAGCTACAACGCCGAGCGCGAGAGAGCACTTGCCGAGACGACTTCAAGGCGCTCAACGATCGAAGCGCGCCTGGCGAGGCTGGCGGCGCGGCGCGACCGCATGCTCGACATGCTCCTGGACGACGTCGTGAACGAGGCGGTCGGCCGTGCGCACATGGCCGCGATGAAGGAGGAACAGCTGACCTTGGAGGCCGAGCTGGCGGCAGCAGGCGAACCACAGCAACCTCTGACCCTGCACCCCGCAACGCTTGAGCGCTACCTGGAGACCGTCGACCGCCTTGCGTTGGCGTTGGCCGATCACGCCGACAGCACGGACAGGCGCAGTGTCGTCGCGGACTTCCGCGCTCTCGTGCAGAGCGTCACGGTTCACTCGCGCGGCAGCCACCAAGGCTTCGAGGTCGAGGTGAAAGGACGTCTCGCAGCCCTGATCGGCGGCAGCGTCTTCCCAGAAAGGTATGGGGGATAAATGGTAGCGGAGGCCGGACTTGAACCGGCGACCTACGGATTATGATTCCGCCGCTCTAACCAACTGAGCTACTCCGCCCGACAGGTTGGCGCGATATAAGGAATGGCAGCAAAGACTGTCAAGGCGTGCTAAGGGGCAACCTCGGCATCGAAACGAGGAAGAACCCCGGACTTCAGGCGGCTGCCTTGGCTTCGCTGGCCTTGCGGAAGCGCATCATGGTGAAAAGGCCAAGCGGGCGCAGGCCGCGCTTCTCGATGAGCTGCAGGTCGCTGCAGACCATCACGCGCTCGACATCGAACACCGGGCGCCAGCCGATCTTGTCCGCGAACGGCGCCATGCGACGTTCCACCCAGCCGCGCATGCCTTCCTCGCTGCTGAAGTGGTTGACGATGAGCACCTCGCCGCCGGGACGGCAGACGCGCGAGAGTTCACGCATCACCTTCTCGGGATCCGGCACGACAGTCATGACGTACATCGCCGCGACAGTATCGAAGGAAGCATCCGGAAACTTGAGGTCGCCGGCATCCATCTCGTGAAGGCCGGTGACATTTTTCAGGCGTTCAACGGCAACGCGCTCGCGCGCCTTTTCGAGCATGTCCGGCGAAAGATCGATGCCAACGATCTCCAAGTCACGACGATAGGCTGGCAGAGAGAGGCCAGTGCCGACGCCCACTTCCAACACCCGTCCCTGCCGCGTGTTGATAATCTCGACAGCGTGCTTACGCCCCTCGGCTGCCACACGACCGAATGTGTTGTCATAGAACGGCGCCCAGCGCTTGTAGGCGCTCTTTATGGCAACCTCGTCCATCTGGGAGTTCACACCATCAGAATCCGTCAAGCGCTTCAGGAACGGTTGCTCCTTGGAACGCAACGTCGGCTTCATGGTCCAACTCTCCCTCGAATCCAACCCTGCACCTACGCAGTCTGCCCCACTGCGGCCTTGTCGACCGCAACCGCACGCGGCGCCGCACCACGGCTCAGTGCCCGTTCGATCCAACCCCCTCCTAGCACACGCGCGCGCGGCAGGGTATCAGAATAGAAGACGCAGGCTTGGCCAGCGGCAACTCCATACTCGCCGTCTTGTAACAAGACGCTGGCCCTGTCGCCCTCTTGAAACAGCGTGGCGGGGCGTGGTGGCGCACTGGACCTGATGCGGACAGCTATCTCCGCGCCGTCCGCGGGAATGGGCTCGTCGCCAAGCCAGTTTACGCCTCTGAGAATGATGCGCCGGGCATGGAGATCCTCACGGGACCCGACCACGACCTGACGCTTATCCGTATCCAGTCGCACCACATAGAGCGGTGCGGGACCTGGGATGCCCAGCCCGCGCCGCTGACCTACGGTGTAGTTGATGATGCCGTCGTGCCGGCCGAGGATGGTGCCGTCGACATGCACGATGTCGCCGGCTTCCGCAGCTTCGGGCTTTAGCCGCTGCACAATGCTCGAGTATCGGCCCTCCGGAACAAAGCAGATATCCTGGCTGTCAGCCTTCTGAGCAACCGGCAACCCGAACCCGCGCGCCAGGTTCCTCACTTCGCTCTTCGGGAGTCCTCCCAGAGGGAACATCAGGGACCCAAGCTGATCCCGGGTCGTCGCGAACAGAAAGTAGCTCTGGTCGCGGTCGGCATCGTGGGCCCGGTAGAGCTCGGGGCCGGAGGCCCCCTGCCGCAACTCTATATAATGTCCGGTCGCGAGGTAATCGGCGCCGAGTTCCCGAGCCGTGGTGAGGAGTTCGCTGAACTTGATCTGCTGGTTGCATGTGATGCACGGGACAGGCGTCTCGCCCACTGCGTAGCTGTCGGCGAACGACTGTATTACCGTGGTGCGAAAGCGTTGCTCATAATCCAGTACATAGTGCGGTATCGCCAGCGCGTCCGCGACCCGGCGCGCATCGTGGATGTCCTGTCCTGCACAGCATGCACCACGCTTCCCGACCGCAGCACCGTGGTCGTAGAGTTGCAGCGTCACGCCAATGACCTCGTGGCCCTGGCTCTTTAGAAGCCCGGCGACAACCGAAGAATCCACGCCTCCCGACATGGCAACGACGACGCGACGCGCCGAAGCGGTACGCGGGGAGGCGTGCTGTGTAGGGCTGCTGGACGGAGCCATGGACTCGTTGGGTTGCTTCGCGCGAGTGCGCACGATCAGTAGCGGGTGCCCTCGCAGGGCTGGCGGCAGCACGGCCGGACTATGCAGACGGGACCGGCTACAATCAAGGCAGAGGACAGGAAGAATTCAGAGTTGAATGCTCAAGGCAAAGCTCAAGCTTCTCTCATGTACCTTTCCGTGCCATGTCGAACTTGGCAAAGTTAACCATAACATTACCGAATAACGAAGCAAGCGTTTGGCAAGTATTTACCCTTTCCCTTAGGCCGATTTTAATTGCGTTAGACTAGGGTACTTTCAGGTCGGACAAAGTGTAACGAGTATCATGACCGAGCAACAGTATAGAGCGCGCGTGCGCTATGTGATCGGGCCGGACGGCAGTCCGCTGACCGTGGCCGATCTTCCTCCGAAGGATACCAAGCGTTGGGTCATCCGGCGCAAGGCGGAGGTCGTGGCTGCTGTACGCGGCGGCTTGCTAAGCCTCGAAGAGGCGTGCGAGCGCTACAAGCTTACAGTGGATGAGTTCCTGTCCTGGCAGCGGTCGATCGACCGTCACGGACTTCCGGGACTGCGCGCAACCCGCGTTCAGGAATACCGCGAGTAGCGAGCTTGCCGCCGGGCGCCCGCAAACCTGCTCGCTCGCGAGCAGGCGCTAGCGCTTGGTTTGGGGCTTTGTCTTCTTCGCTTTCGAGGGTTTGGCTGCAGCCGGTGGCGGTGGCGGCGGGAAAAGGGCACCAAGCTCGCACCCGGAGCCCCCCTTGGCCCAGACGGCGATGTCTTTCGTCATCGCGTTTGCACGTTGCGCCTCCATCTTGAGAGCGGCCGCTACAACGCGCGAACCTCCCGGATCCGGCGTCACCTGAACGCGAAAAGCGCGGACGCCACGCTGGTCTCGCAGCGTCGCATCTCGTTCCTGCAAGACGATCTCTGCCTCACCGCCCCCAACCGCGGCCGGCCGCGCGTCGGCGTGGTAGATGTGGCTTTGCTTGAGGGGGCCGGACGCTCCGAGCCAGCACGCCATGATTCCGCGCGCGAGTTGCGTATAGACCTCAGTGGGCGTGCCGGGCACGACCAGGCTCGTTTCATGGGCTACGGGCGGCGTAGCAAGTGAGCCGGGCTCGACAGGGCTTTGTCCCGTGGAAAGGGGCGCCAGTCCCGATGAGCTGCAGGCACCAAGCAGGGCGACGCAAGGACCGATAAGGATCGACCCGAGCCTGCTCATGCTGCCTTGCCTCCCACAATTGAGCGCCAAACTCGACCGCGGTGAAAAGAACGGCTCGCCTGCCGATAAGACTCACAAGTTATAGGACGGGAGTTCGCTGAGCGCGAGTTGGTCGGCTCGCGCAGCGCAGCAATTGGGATACTTCGCCTGGGTTACCTGGCTTCAGCCGACCATCGCGCGCGGGTCAATCTTCCGAATAGCGCGGTCGCGATCATCCGCCGGCTCAAGCTTGCTCAGCTCTGCGGCAGCGTCTTCATAGTCCCGCCGGGCTACATCCAGCTTGGCCTTCAAGTCGCCGAGCGAGGTCGCGAGGTTGGAACGCCGTTGGGCGGCGGACTTGGCGAATGTTGAATATGCAAAGTGGCCCGCATCGCGCACGCCGGTGCGCTCCTCTTCGACGCTGATCTGGCGGCTGAGATCAGAAATCATGGTCTCGAACTCGCGGATCATCGCTTCGAGCGACGCGACCTTGCGGCCCTTCTCGGAGGCCTCGAACCTCTTCGCGCGCAGCGCTGAATCTCTTACCTTCATGACTCGCTACCCCAACACTCAGACGAGTTCGACATCGGCAAGCAGCCGGTCCCGAATTCATGGTTTTGTTTCATAGTTGACACGTTTTCGGTCAGGAGCAAGCGACGTGCCAAAGACCACGTTCGAGCGGCCGGAACCGTCCCCTTCAAATGAAGCTGACTGTACGGCCCAGGCTTTAAGTTGCGGTTAAGCAACGCGTGGGGTGCGGGACCGTCATCAATCGGACAAATACCGCCACGTTCCCTCTAGGGCAGGAGTCGCAAATCAGTTAGGTAAGACTTGTAGCAGCGTCCCCTCCAGGTGCCGGCCATACCGGCAAACTGGCAAGTTTTTGCATGCGTTGAGGGGCAGAGGACGGCTGCCGCTCCGTTATGGCGCGTTCCGGCAGCCTCCAGGAAGTCGCCGGCGTCCCAGCACCCAGCGTACTGTATGAAAATGCGCAGATCCGTAAGGGTAAATTAGGTTTCGTTAACTTATGGCGTTTAAGTTCTAAACAGAGTTTTAGCCAGAGCGCTGTGCGTTTCTTCGCATCGGGCAGCAGGACTCTGACGGGTCTGGGATAGAGAGGAACGATATGCGAGTCCTTCTGATCGAGGACGATAGCGCCACCGCGCAGAGCATCGAGCTGATGCTGCAGTCCGAGGGTTTCAACGTCTATACGACCGACCTCGGCGAAGAGGGCGTCGACCTCGGAAAGCTTTACGATTACGACATCATTCTTCTCGACCTCAACCTGCCGGACATGAGCGGATACGAGGTTCTGAAGACACTGCGGGTCAGCAAGGTTTCTACGCCGATCCTCATCCTGTCCGGCCTCGCCGGTATCGAGGACAAGGTTCGCGGCCTGGGCTTTGGCGCCGACGACTATATGACCAAGCCCTTCCACAAGGATGAGCTGGTCGCCCGCATCCACGCCATCGTGCGCCGCTCCAAGGGTCATGCCCAGTCGGTGATCGAGACCGGCGAGCTGAAGGTCAACCTCGACACCAAGACGGTTGAGGTCAACAGCCAGCGCGTGCACCTGACCAGCAAGGAATACCAAATGCTGGAGCTGCTCTCGCTCAGGAAGGGCACCACCCTCACCAAGGAGATGTTCCTCAACCATCTCTACGGCGGCATGGACGAGCCCGAACTCAAGATCATCGACGTCTTCATCTGCAAACTCAGGAAGAAGCTGCAGGCCGCGACCGGTGGCCAGCACTACATCGAGACCGTGTGGGGCCGCGGCTACGTGCTGCGCGATCCGGGCAGCAACGCCAACGTGGCGGCCTGATCCTCAACCAGAATTTCGCGTCCAACTTCGCTTAACTTCAGGGGGCCCCGAAACGGGCTCCCTTCTTTCTTTGAGCCGTGATTCACAGGCTCATTGGCGCGGGCACGCGCGCAGTTTGCGCCAAATGCCGGGGCGGCCCATAACCGACGGGTGCAAGCCGAATCCCTATCCTTGTTTTCCGCGCGCCGGCGCTACGCCGAGCCTACACTGGAGGCTGCGCGCGACGTGCTGCGCAGAACCTTCGGCCACACCGACTTCCGCGGGCTGCAGGCGGGCGTGATCGGCGAGGTGCTAGCCGGACGCAGCGCGCTCGCCGTGCTTCCCACGGGCGGTGGCAAGAGCCTCTGCTACCAGATCCCGTCTCTCGTCCGGCAAGGCCTCGGCCTCGTGGTGTCGCCGCTGATCGCCCTGATGGCGGATCAGGTCGCCGCGCTGAAGCAATCGGGCGTAGCAGCCGAGCGGCTCGACTCCAGCATGGCGCCGGCAGCACGCTCCGACATCTGGCGGCGGGTCGGCGAAGGCAGCCTCGACCTGCTCTACCTGTCGCCCGAGGGGTTGATGCAGCCGTCGATGCTGGAGCGGCTTTCGCAGGTACCGCTGGCGCTGACGGCGATCGACGAGGCGCATTGCGTCAGCCAGTGGGGCCATGATTTTCGGCCCGAGTACCGCATGCTTGGCCGCCTGGCCGAGGTTTTTCCCGACGCTCCGCGCCTGGCCGTCACAGCTACCGCCGACGCGCGTACGCGAGAGGATATCCGCAACGAGCTGCGTCTCAAGGATGCGCAGGAGTTCGTTGACAGCTTCGCCCGCCCCGAGCTTGCACTGTCCGCCGAGCGCAAACGTGGACAGGGGCATCAGCGCGTTCTCGAGCTGGTGGCGGAACGGCCGAAGCGTTCCGGCGTCGTCTATGCAGGCTCACGTGACGGCGTCGACAAGCTCGCCGAACGGTTGATCGCCGCAGGTGTACCGGCGCTTGCTTACCATGCAGGCCTCGACAAAGACCTGCGCGCGGTACGGCTCGACCAGTTCCTGGAAGCAGACGCTGCGGTGATGGTGGCGACCATCGCTTTCGGCATGGGCGTCGACAAGCCAGACGTGCGCTACGTGATCCATGCCGATCCACCGGCCGCCATCGAGGCGTACTGGCAGGAAATCGGTCGCGCCGGTCGGGATGGAGCCCCGGCGGAAGGGATCACACTGTATTCAGCTTCGGACTTGGCCTGGGCCATGCGCCGCATCGACAGCCGCGAGGTGGATGACGCGGTGAAGATGGTGCAAATGCGTAAGCTGCGCCAGTTCTATGCCATGCTCGACGGCACCGGCTGTCGCCCGGCGGCGGTGCGGCGCTATTTCGGCGAGGCGGGCGTGACGCAGTGCGGTGCCTGCGACCTGTGCCTGAGCCCGCCACAGGCGGTGGATGTCACCGAAGCCGCTCAAAAAGCACTGTCGGCCGTGCACCGGCTGGGTGGCCGTTTCGGCCGTGGGCGCGTGGTCGATCATCTGCTGGGCAAGTCGAAGCATGCGGCGGCCGCCGAGACGCAAATGTCGACCTACGGCATCGGCAAGGAGTTCAGCGCTGCAGGCTGGCGCGATCTGCTGGACCAATTGATGTTCGAGGGCCTCCTGCACGAGGAGCCCAACGACGGACGCCCGCTGATCGGCCTGGGCGAGCCGGATGGCGTGCGCGCGGTCTACCGGGGCGAACAGCGCGTCTCGATGCGGAGAACACCCGCCGTCACCGACAGCGACGCCACTGGACGGCGCGGCCGCAAGCGCCGCATCGGCGGAGACAACCTTGAGGTCGGAACCGAGAACGCGGCACTGTTCGAAGCGCTCCGCGCCTGGCGGCGAGACCGCGCGGCGGAGCAGCACGTGCCGCCCTACGTGATCTTTCATGACGTGACACTTGCCGATATTGCCCGGCGACGGCCGAGCAACGCCGAGGAGTTGAAAGGCGTGAGCGGGGTCGGCCAGAGCAAACTGCAGCGCTACGGCACTGCCGTTCTGGACCTTGTCCGCCGGCACTGACGCGCCGCCACAGGAGAATCGCTGCCTGCCGGCAAGACCCTAGGTAAGGCTGCGCGCGCCGCCACGAATCGCATAACGCTCACCTCTCAATTAGCGAGGGGAGAGCATGACGCAGTTCCTTGCCGTGTCGAACAGGAAGGGTGGCGTCGGCAAGTCGACGATCTCCGTCATGCTGGCGCATGCGGCGGCATCCTTGGGCAAGCGGCAAGTCCTGCTGATGGACCTGGATACGCAATGCAACGCCTCGCTGATGCTGGTCGGCGGCGAAGCCTGGGAAAAGGCCTCCCGGGCAGGGCACACCATCGCCGACTACTTCTCCGACCGCTTCGAAAAAGTGGCCGAGGACGAATCCGCTTATGTCCTGAAAAACATCGGCGACGTCTCGCATGGGCGCTTCTTCGGCGGGCGCGTCTCGCTGCTGCCCGGCTCGCAGCGGCTTGAGGATATCCAGAGCGAGCTGTTCGTGATGCAGTCGTCCAAGCGCGAGATGCACGCGGATGCCGTCGCCATCCAAGTACGCGGGCGCATGAAGCGGCTGATGAAGCACTTCGGCATGGACTTCGACCTGGTCATCATGGATTGCCCGCCGGGGCTGTCGTTTGCGGCGCTGGCGGCGCTCGACCTGGCGGATCACGTGGTGGTGCCCTTCCGGCCCGATTTCGTGTCCCAGTTCGCGCTGGATCGGGTGGCGATGCTGATCGAGCGCGTGGAGACAGGCGAGCAGCTTGCCTCCATACCCTTCGGCCAGAGGCGCTATTCCTGTCTGCCGAACTACCTCAAGGGTGACGGTGCCGAGCGAATGCTGCTGGAGCAGCTTGCCCTCGACCATCCTCTGTTGAAGACGACGCTGCCGGCGCTTGACAGCATTGCACGCGCCTTCGACTGGGACGAAACTAAGAAAAGCATGGAACAGAAATACGCGGATGCGCTGTCGCATCTGCGCGCGCTGCATGACGAAGTGTTCGGCGTGGCCCAGCTGCGCGCCAAATCGGCTTAGGAGAATGCGCAAGAAGACGCGAGCGCTGTCAGGTGCTTCGCAGGAAGCCTACTTCCGGCGGGTCCTGAAGGCGCATTCCGGCCTCTCCCCCGCGGACCGCGACACCCTTCTGCGCAAGCTGCGCAGGGAGGTCGCCCAGCTACGCGTACGGTTGGAGCCGAAAGCCGACACCGAAGTTCCCGCCGTCGCCGGAGAAGCAGTTCCAACAGACGAACCAACCGCTCCTCCGCCGCGCGCGACGGCAAAGAAAGCCAAACCACCTGTCGCGCCACCCTTCGATCCCTTCACACCGAACATAATCGTTGTGATCCGGAAGTCTGGTCGTGGCGCCGCCTTAGCCGCTCTCGAAGCCATCGACAGCGTCGACAATTTGCGCCTGCTGGCGCGCGAGCAGCGGCTCAGCATCGGGGCGGACCTGGCGACGGCGGCAGATGTTCGCGCCGCCATCGTCGCGGCCGCGGAGCGCCGCATTGCCAACCGCATGGCCGCCGCCGGCTGATCTCCAGCTTCACGTTGCGTGGCGGAGCCGGGCGTGATCCCCTGCACGAAAATGGGAGCCGTGCATGGGTTGGGATCCGGAACTCGACGATTTGAAGCGACGCCAAAAGCTCGCCTTGGAGCTGGGCGGCGCGGACAAGGTGGCGCGGCACAGAAGCGCCGGCAAGCTGACGGTGCGCGAGCGCATCGCAGGCTTGGTGGATGAGGGCACCTTCGAAGAGATCGGCTCCGTTGCCGGCTTTCCCGAGTACGACGAGGACGGGAGGCTCGCGGCCTTCACGCCAGCCAATGTCGTGTGCGGCAGCGCGCACATAGGTGGCCGCAATGTCTTCATCACGGGCGACGACTTTACGGTACGCGGCGGCGCCAACGACGGCGGCTTGCGCGACAAGTTCCAGTATGCCGAGACGTGGGCGAAGAACTGGCGCGTGCCGCTCGTGCGCCTCGTTGATGGCACTGGCGGCGGCGGATCGGTGAAGCACTTGGAAACCATGGGCCGCACCTATCTGCCGGATGTGCCCCAGTTCACCGAGGTTCTGGATGCGCTCTCCGAAGTTCCTGTCGTCGCACTCGGCCTCGGATCGGTTGCCGGGATGGGCGCCGCGCGGGTGTGTGCCAGCCACTATTCGGTGATGGTGCGCGGCACATCGCAGTTGTTCGCCGCGGGTCCTCCCGTTGTCGCGCGGACCGGCCAAACGCTGACCAAGGAAGAACTCGGCGGCTCGCAGATTCACGCCAAGAACGGCACCATCGACGATGAAGTGACGACCGAGCAAGAGGCTTTTGCCCGTGCGCGGCGGTTCCTGAGCTACCTGCCGTCATCGGTGCACGAGGCCGCCCCGCGCGTTGCATGCGACGACCCGCCGAACAGAAGTGCGGACGAGCTGATCTCCGCCGTGCCTCGCAACGCGCGGCAGGTCTACAAGATGCGGCCGATCCTCGAGGCGATCACCGATGCGGATAGCTTCTTCGAGATCGGCAAAGCCTGGGGACGCTCGGTCATCACCGGGCTTGCGCGCCTTAACGGTTGGCCGGTGGCGATCCTGGCCGGCGATCCTTACCACTACGGCGGCGCCTGGACGGCGGACGCCAGCCGCAAGGCGATCCGCCTGATCGACCTTGCACAGACGTTCCAGCTGCCGGTCGTTCACTTCGTTGACATACCGGGATTTCTCATCGGCAAGGATGCCGAGGCATCCGGCGTGATGCGGTACGGCACCCAGGCCCTCGTCGCTGCCCGGCAGTCGACGGTGCCCTGGTGCGCCGTCATGGTGCGCAAGGCGTTCGGTATGGCCGGGCTCGCCCAGCGCAATGGCTCTGGCGCCTTCCAGCGTTACGCCTGGCCGTCCGCGCAATGGGGGTCGTTGCCGATCGCCGGCGGTGTCGAGGCCGCCTACCGCGCCGTGATCGAGGCGGCGCCCGACCCGGCAGCCAAACGCGCAGAGATCGAGACACGCTTGGAAACCTTGCAGTCGCCTTTACGAACGGCGGAAGCCTTCGGCGTCGAAGAGATCATCGATCCGCGCCGGACGCGATCATATCTGACCCGCTTTGCCGATCTCGCTGCACCGCTGAGACGGCCGGGCCGGCCGCACTTCGGCTACCGGCCCTGACCGTTGCAATTGACCGCTACTGGATCTTTTTGGCGTCAGCCAACGCCTGCTCGGCAGTCTCGCGCTTCTTGCGCTCCTCGGCCAAGCTTGCTCTCACGTCGTTGACGGCCTTTTCGGCGGCGGCCTTGGCCGATTCGAGCTGAGCTTGAAGTTGCGTGACTTGCTCGCGGGCGGTCTTCAGAGCCGACTCGGCCGCCGTCTTCGCGCTCTCCAGCGCCGTCTTGGCACCTTCCATCTGGCCGATCTGATCGCGCGCCGACTTGAGTGCAGCCTCCGCCTTCTCCTTGACGGAACCGAGGTCCTTCATCTGCTCCTGGGCACCCTTCAGCACACCTTTGGCCTTCTCGAGTGCATTCTCGGCCTGGGTCCTCAGCTGCATCTCACTCTGCACGCTGCTGCGCTGCATGAACGCGAAGATCGCGAGCACGACGGCGACGACGGCAAGAATTCCCGCAACAACGGAACGATTCATCCCCCCTCCTTTCGCTGGTGAGTCCTTCAACGTCTGCAGTTCAATCAACCATGCGGGCACCGTCAAGGCTTGCGTCCTGCGCAGCTACGTGCCCCGGCATTTTTTGTGTTGCCCTGCAGGTCCCAGCACGCCAAACTGACGTTAACGTCAAGCGAGAGCCTACGGGGCCCAGGTCTAGGAGGACGCGCGATGGCCGACCCGAAACGCCTCAAGATCCGCGTCGATCCGGACAAATGCCAGGGCCATAATCGGTGCAAGGCGGTCGCGCCGGAGCTGTTTGTGCTCGACGATTACGGGAATGCACGCGAGGCAGGCGACGGAACGGTCCCGGCCGGAATGGAGGACAAGGCCTATCTGGCCAAGTCCAATTGCCCGGAGTTTGCGGTCGAAATCATAGAAGACTAGGGAGCGGACCATGCGCGCGCGGCCACCCGTCACGGATTGGGCCACGGACTTCGACCACCTCGACCCGCGCTGGGTTACGGATCCGTTCCCGATCTGGGACGAGATGCGCACGGCCTGTCCCATCGCGCATACAGAGCGTTTCCAGGGCGTCTACTTCCCATCTCGCTACGCCGATGTGCGCGCGGTGGCATACGATACCGATCACTTCTCGTCGCGACGCATCATCGTGCGCGAGACGCCCCCACCTCCGATCCCGGCGCCGCCCATCACCTCTGATCCGCCCGAGCACAGGCCCGCGCGCATGGTGTTGCTGCCGGCGTTCACACCCGATGCCATCAAGAAGCTCGAGCCGCGCACACGCGCGCTGTGCAACGAGCTGATCGACAAGTTCATCGCCCGCGGCACGGCCGATGCGGCGGTGGAGTACGCTCAGGAAATCCCCGTGCGCCTGATCGCGCATATGCTGGGCCTCCCCGAGAACGACGGCGACCTCTACCGCCGCTGGATCAAGATGGTGCTGGAGGACGGCATTACCGACATCAATGCCGTCATCCAGGCCTCGACCGAGATGCAGCAGTACTTCATGCAGCACGTGCAGGCACGCCAGCAGGCGCCGGGCGACGACCTCATCAGCTATCTCACGACCGTCGAGTTCAAGGGCCAGCGGCTGACGCCCGAGAATGTCATCGGCTCTCTCAGGCTGCTGCTGATCGCGGGGATCGACACCACTTGGAGCGGCATCGGCTCCTGCATCTGGCACCTAGCCAAGACGCCGCCGGACCGCATCCGCTTGGTGAAGGAACCGGACCTCATGCCACTCGCCATCGAGGAGTTCCTGCGCGCATATGCGCCCGTCACCATGGCGCGCGAAGTCAAACAGGAGACGACCATCAACGGCTGCACGTTCAAGCCCGGAAGAATGGTGCTGCTCTCGTTCCCGGCCGCCAATCGCGATCCGGAGATGTTCCCGGATGCCGACAAGGTCGTCATTGACCGCAAGGAGAACCGCCACGCGGCCTTCGGGCTCGGCATTCACCGCTGCATCGGCTCCAACCTGGCACGGCTCGAGATGACCGTGGCCGTGGAGGAGCTTTTGAAACGCATTCCGGAGTTCACACTTGACGGCAACGTCACGTGGTCGGAAGGAACGGTGCGCGGCCCGCGCAAGCTTCCCATTCGCTTTGCTTGAGATCAGGAACCACCGAGACGGACATGCAGCAACGCGCGCGCACCCCCGTACAGGACTGGACCACCGACTGGGATCATCTCGATCCGCAATGGATCGAGGACCCCTACCCGATCTGGGCGGACCTTCGCCAGAAGTGCCCGATTGCGCACACCGAGCGGTTCAATGGCGTCTACCTTCCGACTCGCTATGCCGACGTACGCGCCGTCGCCTATGACACCGATCATTTTTCGTCGCGGCGTACGGCCATTCGCGAGACGCACCACGAAAGCGGTGGCGGTGCGCCGCCCATCACGTCCGACCCTCCGAAGCACCGGCTGGCACGGATGGTGCTGCTGCCTCCCTTCACGCCCAAGGCCATCGCGGCGCTGGAGCCCAAGGCGCGCCGCATCTGCAACCAGCTGATCGATGCCTTCATCGACAAGGGCAGCTTCGACGGCGCCGTCGACTACGCCCAGCACATTCCCGTTCGGGTCATCGCGCATCTGCTCGGGGTGCCGGAGGACGACGGCGATTTGTTCCGGGACTGGATCAACGCCGTTCTGAATGAAGGCATCACGGACTATGAGCGCATGATGCGCGGCCTAGTAGAGATGACGGACTACTTCCGCCCGTTGATGGAGCAGCGCCGCAAGCACCCGGGCGATGATCTCATCAGCTACCTCGTCAAGCAGACGTATCCGGACGGCTCACCCTTCAAGGACAACCACGTGCTCGGCTCGGTGCGGCTGATGCTGATTGCCGGCATCGATACGACATGGAGCGGTATCGGCTCCTGCGTCTGGCATCTCGCCACCCACGCGGACGACAGGCGGCGCCTGGTCGCCGATCCGTCGCTGATGCCGACAGCCATTGAGGAGTTCCTGCGCGCCTACGCCCCGGTAACCATGGCGCGCGAGGTCAAGCAGGAAACCGAGATCAACGGCTGCCGCTTCAAGCAGGGCGAGATGGTGCTGCTGTCGTTCCCGGCCGCCAATCGAGATCCGGAGATGTTTCCGGACGCCGACAAGGTCATCATCGACCGCAAGGAGAATCGGCATGCCGCCTTCGGGCTCGGCATTCACCGCTGCATCGGCTCCAACCTCGCCCGCATGGAGCTGACGGTAGCGGTCGAGGAGCTGCTGAAGCGCATGCCCGAGTTCGGCATTGGCGGCGAGGTGACCTGGTCCGAGGGCACCGTGCGCGGCCCAAGGAAGCTGCCACTCAAGATTGGGTGATC
>CADEEC010000080.1:15544-17145 GCA_902826255.1 uncultured Hyphomicrobiales bacterium
GCAGGCCGCTCGCGCCCGAGATGGCGAGCAGGCTGAAGCGGATCGCGCGCGGGCCCAATAAGCGCATGAGCAACGGGGCCGCGAGGAAGCCTGCAACGAGCCCGGGCAAGAGCAGGGCGCTGGCATGGAGTTCCGGCCATCCGAAGCGACCGATGGCTGCGAGGGCAATCAGCGAGAGTGCGTTCGCAAACATGAAGAACGGCAGCAGCGCGCCGCGCACGCGCGATGGCGTCTCGCGCTGGTAGAGCAGGCCTATGGGCGGGCCGTGCATGCCGGCGACCGTTCCCATGGCGCCGGAGACGGTGCTGGCGCCGACCAGCGACCGAATCGTCACCGGTATGTGAAGCCCGGCCGCGGTGACAACCACGGCCACGACAACGAGCCAGCCGAACAGTTGCGGCAGGATGTCCGCGCTCACCATCGCCAGGGCAGCAGCGCCAGCGAGCGTGCCCGCAATCAGGCCGATAAGGGAGATGCCGAGCTCGCGCCACTGGATGTCGGCACGCAGGCCGTAGCTCGCCGCACACGAGAGCAGGAAGGAATGGAGTAGAACCGGGCCCGGCACGAATACCGGATCAATAAGGGCCAGGATGGGCACGGTGAACAGGTTGAGGCCCATGCCGATGGCGGCCTGCACGGCGGCACCAGCCAGCACGACCAGGATGGCAAGCGCTATCTCCAGCAGCGACAGTGTCTCGAACACGCAGCCCCCAGCCCGCGCCGAAGCACCCACGCGCGCGGCGCAAGTGGACCTCGGCAATCAATCTGCGCTAGGTACAGCCATTCCCCATCACGAGCGAGCGCGAACTCCCATGCCCTTGAAAGCCGCCATCGTTCCCGTCACACCCTTCATGCAGAACTGCACGCTGCTATGGGACGAGACGACCAATATCGGTGCCGTCGTCGACCCGGGCGGCGATGTCGACCGCATTCGCAACGGCATTGCCAAGGCCGGCATGACGGTCGAGAAGATCATCATCACCCACGGGCATATCGATCATGCCGGCGGGGCGGCGGAGCTCAAGGACGCCCTGGGCGGCGTCCCCATCGAGGGCCCGCATTTGGCCGACAAGTTCCTGCTCGATAATCTGGAGGGCCAGGGTGCGCACTTCGGGCTCGAGGGCGTGCGCAACGTGACGCCGGACCGCTGGCTCGATGAGGGCGATACGGTGACGGTCGCCGGCGCGACGTTCTCGATCCTGCACTGCCCCGGGCATTCGCCGGGCTCCGTCGTGCTCGTCAACGAGCCGCAGCGGTTCATCCTGATGGGGGACGTTCTGTTCAAGGGCTCGATCGGGCGCACCGACTTCGCCTATGGCGATCACGATGCCCTGATCGGCGCCATCAAAACCAAGCTGTTGCCGCTCGGTGACGACTACAGCTTCATCTGCGGGCACGGTCCTATGAGTTCGCTGGGCGAGGAACGGCAGAGCAATCCGTTCCTCGTGTAGCGACCGTCAGCGCCGGCGGAGACTGATGTTCACACCCTTCAAGGCTGACGTATCGGTGCGCACCGAGATCGACTGTGAACCGCCCGTGGTTCGAACGAGCATGGCTCCGTCCAGGCCGCCGCCGCTAGTTGACAGGCCCAGCGTATCGCC
>CADEEC010000081.1 GCA_902826255.1 uncultured Hyphomicrobiales bacterium
GGGGAGAGGAACCGAGAATGGCCAAGAAAAGCGCCGTCAACCGCAACGAGATGGTCAAGAAGCTCGCCAAGCAGTACGCCGCCAAGCGCGCGTCGCTGAAGGCGATCGCCAATGACGAGAGCCTGCCGCTCGAGGACCGTTTCGAAGCCCGTCTGAAGCTGGCCGAGCTGCCGCGCAACTCCGCGCCCAGCCGCGTCCGCAACCGCTGCGAGGTCACCGGCCGGCCGCGCGCCTATTACCGCAAGCTCAAGATGAGCCGGATCACGCTGCGCGACCTGGGTTCGCACGGCCAGATCCCCGGCCTCGTCAAGTCGAGCTGGTAGGAGGGTCCCCCCATGGTCAACGACCCCATCGGCGACCTGATCGCCCGCATCAAGAACGCCGCCACCCGCGGCCGCCAGAAGGTCACCACGCCCGCCTCGAAGATGCGCGCGCGGGTGCTCGATGTGCTGCTCGAAGAGGGCTACATCCGCGGCTACCATCTGGTGGAGAAGCCGGGCGCGTTCCCGGAGTTCGAGATCGAGCTCAAGTACTTCGACAACCAGCCGGTGATCGTCGAGATCAGCCGCGTGTCGAAGCCGGGCCGCCGCGTCTATTCGTCGATCGCCGACCTGAAGCCGGTCAAGAACGGCCTCGGGATCTCGATCCTGTCGACGCCCAAGGGCGTCATGTCCGACACCGCCGCCCGCGAAGCCAACGTCGGCGGCGAAGTGCTGGCTCGGGTCTACTAGGATGTCGCGTATCGGAAAGAAGCCGGTGGCCGTCCCCAGCGGGGTGACCGTCACCGTCGAAGGCCAGACGATCTCCGTGAAGGGGCCGAAGGGACAGCTGTCCTGGACGCTCGCCGACGAGATCGAGGCCCGCCTCGAAGGCCAGGAGCTGATCCTGGCCAAGCGCAACGAGTCGACCCGCGCGCAAGCGATGTGGGGCCTCTCGCGCACCCTGGTGGCCAACATGGTGACCGGCGTCACCCAGGGCTACGAGCGGGTGCTGGAGCTGGTCGGCGTCGGCTATCGCGCGGCGCTGAAGGGCACGAACCTGTCGATGCAGCTCGGCTTCTCGCACGACGTCGAGATCAAGCCGCCGGCCGGCATCACCTTCACGGTGCCCCGCCAGACGGAAATCCGCATCAGCGGCATCGACAAGCAGGCCGTGGGCGAACTCGCCGCCCAGATCCGCCGGATCCGTCCGCCCGAGCCCTACAAGGGCAAGGGCGTGCGCTACGCCGGCGAGAAGGTCCGCCGCAAGGAAGGCAAGAAGAAGTAGGCCATGTCGCTCTCTGCTCGTGACACCAACCAACGGCGCGCCCAGCGCACCCGGACCCGGCTCAAGAAGCTGGCGAACGGGCGTCCGCGCCTGTCGGTCTTCCGCTCGTCCAAGAACATCTACGCCCAGATCATCGACGATGCTCAGGGCGTGACGCTGGCCGCGGCCTCTTCGCTCGAAGGCGAACAGAAGGGCTCCGACAAGGACGCCGCCGCCAAGGTCGGCGCCCTCGTCGCCCAGCGGGCGATCGAGAAGGGCGTCAAGGACGTCGTCTTCGACCGCGGCGGCTACATCTATCACGGCCGGGTGAAGGCCCTCGCCGACGCCGCGCGTGAAGCCGGCCTGAACTTCTAAGGAACCAACGATGGCTCGTGGTAGCGAACAAGGCGGCGGCGGCGGACGCGACCGGCGCGATCGGCGCGGCGGTCCTCAGCAGGAAGAGCGCGGCGATTCCGAAATCGTCGAGAAGCTGGTGCACATCAACCGCGTCGCCGCGACGGTGAAGGGCGGCCGGCGCTTCTCGTTCGCCGCGCTGATGGTGGTGGGCGACCAGAAGGGCCGCGTCGGCTTCGGCCACGGCAAGGCCCGCGAGGTCCCCGAGGCGATCCGCAAGGCGACCGAGGAAGCCAAGAAGTCGATGATCCGCGTGCCGCTGCGCGAGAGCCGCACGCTGCACCACGACGGCGCGGGCCGTTGGGGCGCGGGCAAGGTGATGGTCCGTGCGGCGGCCCCGGGCACCGGCGTCATCGCCGGCGGTCCGATGCGCGCCGTGCTCGAGACGCTCGGCGTGCAGGACGTGGTCGGCAAGTCGATCGGCTCGTCCAATCCCTACAACATGGTTCGCGCGACCTTCGAGGCGCTGAAGGCCCAGGCCTCGCCCCGCCAGGTCGCGGGCAAGCGCGGCAAGAAGGTCTCCGAGGTGGTCGGGCGCAGGTCCGACTCGGCCTCCGGGACCGGCGCGGCCGCCGCCGACTCCGAAGGGTAAGCGTCATGGCTCAGATCAAGGTCCGCCAGACCGCCAGCCCGATCCGCCGCAAGTCCGACCAGCGCGCGACGCTGATCGGGCTCGGCCTCAACCGCGTGGGCCGCGTCTCGACCCTGGAAGACACCCCCGCCGTCCGCGGGATGATCGCCAAGGTCCAGCACATGGTCGAGGTGGTCGACTAGTAGACGATGCTCCCCCTCCGGGGGAGCTCCCGGCGAAGCCGGGTGAGGGGGTTTTCAGGCGCGGAGCTTCAAGGTCAGCGCCCCCGAACCCCCTCCACCGCTTCGCGGTCCCCCTCCCCCTGCGGGGGAGGAACTTTCAGCCGAGTCGGAGCCCTCGCTCCGGCGACAGATCTCCGAAGGAGAGGCGAGATGACGAAACTGAACGAACTGGCTCCGCGTCCGGGCTCCACCAAGGGCCGCATGCGGGTCGGCCGCGGCCCGGGCTCGGGCAAGGGCAAGACCGCCGGGCGCGGCGTGAAGGGCCAGAAGTCCCGCACGGGCGTGGCCATCGGCGGCTTCGAAGGCGGCCAGATGCCGCTGCACATGCGCATGCCCAAGCGCGGCTTCAACAACCCGTTCGCCAAGGACATCGTCGAGGTGAACCTGTGGCGGATCGAGCAGGCGGTCGCCGCCGGCAAGCTCGACGCGGGCCAGCCCATCGATGCTGACGCGCTGGTGAAAGCCGGCGTCCTGCGCCGGTCGAAGGACGGCGTGAAGCTGCTGGGCAAGGGCGAGCTGAAGTCGAAGCTCAACCTGACCGTCTACTCGGCGTCGGCCTCGGCCCGCCAGGCGGCCGGCGGCCAGCTGACCGTGACCCGTCCGGAGCCGGCGGCCCAGGAGGGCTAAACGGCGCAGGTGACGGCAGGGTCCCGGGCGCCTATGTAGGCACGCACACCTCGTTGGGAATCTAAATGGCCTCGGCCGCAGAGCAGCTCGCAGCCAACATGAACTTCGGCGCCTTCTCGAAGGCGACGGAGCTCCACAAGCGCATCTGGTTCACCCTGGGCGCGCTGATCGTCTACCGCATCGGCACCTTCATCCCGATCCCGGGCCTCGACCTGGCCGCGTTCACTGCGGCCTTCGAGCGTCAGAGCCAGGGCATCCTGGGGATGTTCAACATGTTCTCGGGCGGCGCCGTCGAACGGATGGCGATCTTCGCTCTGAACGTGATGCCGTACATCTCGGCCTCGATCATCGTGCAGCTCCTGGGCACCATCTACCCGCCCTGGGAGAAGCTGCGGAAGGAAGGCGGGGAGGCGGGCCGCAAGCAGCTCAACCAGTACACCCGCTACCTCACCGTCGTGCTGGCGGTGTTCCAGTCGTTCAGCATCGCCATGAGCCTGCAGGCCCAGCAGGGGCTGGTCACGCATCCCGGCGTCTTCTTCGTGCTGTCGACGGTCGTGACGCTGACCGGCGGCACGCTGCTCTTGATGTGGCTGGGCGAGCAGATCACCAGCCGCGGCGTCGGCAACGGCGTCAGCTTGATCATCTTCGCCGGCATCGTGGCCGGGCTGCCCGGCGGCATCGCCCAACTGTTCCAGCTCGGCGCGACCGGCGGCCTCTCGGGCGTCGCCGTGGTGATGATCGCCGCCCTGGCCGTGGCCGTGGTGGTGGCCATCGTGTTCATGGAACGCTCGCAGCGGCGGCTCTTGGTGCAGTACCCGAAGCGTCAGCAGGGCAACCGGATGTTCGGCGGGGAGACCAGCTTCCTGCCGCTGAAGATCAACACCTCGGGCGTGATCCCGCCGATCTTCGCCTCGAGCCTCCTGCTGCTGCCGACCACGATGATGAGCTTCGTGGCCAACGCCGACCTGCCCGACTGGGCGGGCTGGCTGCCGACCGTCGCGGGCCAGCTGCAGAACGGCCAGCCGGCGTTCATGATCCTGTACGGGTTCCTGATCGTCTTCTTCTGCTTCTTCTACACGTCGATCGTGCTCAATCCGCAGGAGACGGCCGACAACCTGCGCAAGTACGGCGGCTTCCTGCCGGGTATCCGTCCTGGCGCCAAGACAGCCGAGTACATCGACTACGTGCTGACGCGGCTGACGGTGGTGGGGGCGCTCTATCTGTCGGCCGTGTGTGTGCTGCCCGAGATTCTCATCTCCAACCTGGCCGTTCCTTTCTACTTCGGCGGCACGTCGCTGCTGATCGCGGTCAGCGTCACCATGGATACGGTGGCGCAGATCCAGAGCCATCTGCTCGCGCATCAGTACGAAGGGTTGATCAAGAAGGCCAAGCTCAGAGGCGCGACGAGACGGTCATGAACGTGATCCTTCTCGGTGCACCCGGCGCCGGCAAAGGTACCCAGGCCAAGGAGCTCGCCGCTCGCCGCGGGCTCGTTCAGCTCTCCACCGGCGACATGCTGCGTGGCGCTGTGAAGGCCGGTACCGAGATCGGCAAGAAGGCCAAGGCTATCATGGACCGTGGCGACCTGGTGCCGGACGAGGTGGTTGTGGGGATCATCTCGGAGCGCATCGACCAGCCCGATTGCGCCAACGGCGTAATTTTGGACGGCTTCCCGCGGACGCTGGAGCAGGCTTCGGCCCTGGATCGCGTCTTGACCGAGAAGAGGAAGAAACTCGATGCGGTCATCGAGCTGAAGGTAGACGACAGCAAGCTCATCGAGCGTATCGTCGGCCGCTTCACGTGCGCCAAATGTGGCGAGGGCTACCACGACCGCTTCAAGCGCCCGCAGGTGCGCGGTGTCTGCGACGTCTGCGAGAGCACCGAGTTCACGCGCCGGCCGGATGACAACGCGGAAACCGTGACCCGGCGGCTGATGGTCTACTATCGGGAGACCTCGCCGCTGATCGGGTATTACTACTGCAAGGGCAACCTGAAGTCGGTCGACGGCATGGCCGAAATCCCAGATGTGCTGGCGTCTCTGGAAGCAGCCCTGGATGCGCGGAAATGACCGATCTTGAGGGGCCGCGGGACCCATTGACGCACCCGGACCGGTCATCTAAAAGGACGTGTTTTCGACCCGAGACAGCACCGATCGAGACCGGCGCACTGGTGCCGGACCCGGTCGGCGTGCGCATTGGGCTTTTCGTGCGGAGGCGGCCGCGGCGGGCTGCCTGGGGCGCGCAGCTTGCCGCCGCACCTAGGAGATGAATGTGGCTCGTATCGCAGGCGTCAATATCCCGACACAGAAGCGCGTCGTCATCGCGCTGCAGTACATTCACGGCATCGGTCCCAGGCTGGCCCATGACATCTGCACGAAGGTTGGCATCCCCGACAAGCGGCGGGTGAGCGAGCTGACCGACGCCGAGGTTCTTCAGATCCGCGAGGCGATCGACCGCGATCACGTGGTGGAGGGCGACCTTCGCCGCGAGGTGGCAATGAACATCAAGCGGCTGATGGATCTGGGCTGCTATCGCGGCCTGCGCCATCGCCGCATGCTCCCTGTCCGCGGTCAGCGCACGCACACCAATGCGCGTACCCGCAAGGGCAAGGCGCGGCCCATCGCCGGCAAGAAGAAGACGAGCTGATCGGGCCTTGTGCCCGGCAGCGCCGCACGCGCTGCGCGACACACGTCGCACCCTGAAATTCGACATGCCCTGGAGTGTCACTGAATATGGCCAAGGAACCGCAAGCCGCGCGCGCCAAACCCCGCAGGCGCGAGCGCAAGAACATCACCTCTGGTGTGGCGCACGTCAGCGCCAGCTTCAATAATACGATGATCACCATCACCGACGCGCAAGGCAACACCATCTCGTGGTCGTCGTCCGGCACTATGGGTTTCAAGGGCTCGCGCAAGTCCACGCCCTTTGCCGCGCAGATGGCGGCCGAGGACGCCGGCAAGAAGGCCATGGAGCACGGCATGAAGGTGCTCGAAGTGGAAGTGATGGGACCGGGCTCGGGGCGCGAGTCCGCGCTGCGCGCGCTGCAATCCCTCGGATTTCAGATCACGCAGATCCGCGATGTGACGCCGATCCCGCATAACGGCTGCCGCCCGCGCAAGCGCCGTAGGGTCTAACCGGCTGCGCCGCAGCCGCCGACATTGACGTAGTGAGAGCGCTTGGCGTCGAGCGCTCCAAACCTGGCAAAGCACGAGGCCTCACGTGGCAAACGTACTTCACAAGAACTGGCAAGACCTGATCAAGCCCAACAAGCTCGCCGTCGAGGCGGGTCGTCAGCGCGACCGCATCGCGACCATCGTCGCCGAGCCGCTGGAGCGCGGATTCGGCATGACGCTCGGCAACGCGCTGCGCCGCGTCCTGCTGTCGTCGCTGCAAGGCGCCGCCATCACCAGCGTTCAGATCGACGGCGTTCTGCACGAGTTCTCCTCCATTCCGGGCGTGCGCGAGGACGTCACCAACATCATCCTCAACATCAAGGAGATTGCGCTCAGGCTGCACTCCGACGGCGTGAAGCGCATGGTGTTGAAGAAGGAAGGCCCCGGCCAGGTGAAGGCTTCGGATATCGAGGCGAGCTCCGAGGTCGAGGTCCTCAACCCGGACCACGTGATCTGCACGCTCGATCAGGGCGCGTCGATCCGCATGGAGTTCACGGCCGCGATCGGCAAGGGCTACATGCCGGCAGAGCGCAACCGCCCGGAGGATGCGCCCATCGGCTTCATCCCGGTCGACAGCCTCTACAGCCCGGTCAAGAAGGTCTCCTACCGGGTGGAAAACACCCGCGAGGGCCAGATCCTCGACTATGACAAGCTCACCATGACGGTCGAGACCGACGGCTCGGTCACCGCGGAGGACGCTGTCGCGCTGGCTGCCCGCATCCTGCAGGACCAGCTCGCCGTGTTCATCAATTTCGAGGAGCCGACCAAGGTGGTCGAGCCGGAGGCGCGTCCGGAACTCGCCTTCAACGCCGCGCTGCTCAAGAAGGTGGACGAGCTGGAGCTGTCCGTGCGATCGGCCAACTGCTTGAAGAACGACAACATCGTCTACATCGGCGACCTGATCCAGAAAACGGAAGCAGAGATGCTGCGCACGCCGAACTTCGGCCGCAAGTCGCTCAACGAGATCAAGGAAGTTCTCGCCAGCATGGGCCTGCACCTCGGCATGGAAGTGCCGAACTGGCCGCCGGAGAACATCGAGGACCTCGCCAAGCGCTTCGAGGATCAGTATTGATCAAACTGAATTCGGCGGCGGGGCAAAGCTCCGCCGCCGCTTGAACTGCCAATGCGGGGCCAAAGAACCCTGCCGCAGATAACCAAAGGGTACGACAATGCAGCATCGCAGATTGGGCCGGCGCTTCAGCCGCGACCCCGGACACCGCCAGGCCATGTTTTCCAACATGGCGGCATCGCTCATCAAGCACGAGCAGATCGTCACGACCCTGGCGAAAGCCAAAGACCTCAAGCGCGTGATGGACAAGTACATCACGCTTGCCAAGCGCGGTGACCTCAACTCGCGCCGTCTGGCCGCCTCGCGCATGCGCGACGAGGCCATGGTCAAGAAGCTCTTCGAGACGCTGGGTCCGCGCTACAAGGATCGCGCCGGCGGCTACACCCGCGTCATGAAGGCGGGCTACCGCTACGGCGACAGCGCACCCGTGGCCGTCATCGAACTCGTCGATCGCGACGAGAGCGTGAAGGGCACCGAGGACAGGGCCCGTTCCGAGGCCATGAAGGAAGCGGCGGCGCAATCGTAGCGCCGCATACCTTGCCCGCCGACACTGTCGCGCCTACGGCTTTTGCGCGGCAGTCCAAGCCGCCATATCTGCTTCCACCGAAGCAGCCATGCGTGATGCGCACTCCGCGAGCCAACCGGACTTGCGCCGCGCCAGATTGCGCTTGACGGCGCCGGCACGATTGGCGACGCCCATATGCACGCTGGCGATCTCGAAGCCCATCAGATCGAGCATTTTGTCCGACAGCAGGATCGCTGGGTCATCGTCGGCTTCGATCTTGCGGTTGTTGGGCGACAACCTGCGTACGACGATCCCCTTCGAGATCCTGTACCAGGGATCGGGCGCGCGATAGCGGCCGCCGGCTATCTCCGCGCAACGGATACGCGCTGCGCGATCACCGCGCGCACGAAGCCAGACTGACGGCAGGACCGCCTTCGCCTCGCGGACGACCGGGCCGCCACACCACTCGGCAAGGCCGATCCAGCGCGGACGTCCGAGGCTACCGGCGCCGGCCGTGCGTGGCGCGGTCTTCATGGCAAGGCGTCTCCCGGGCATCGCGGCGGAAAGGGCCGCCCGATAGGCGGCGGGCGCCTTCGACCACTTGCTCTCCTCGATCTTCTTCCAGAACTTGGCGCGCTTCTTTTCCGATACGGCCACCTGTTCGAGCAACCATCCGTGATCACGATCGAGCACGGTTGGTCGGGGACCGGCGAGCCCGCGGCTGTAGCCGGCCAGGATTGCCGATGATGCGCGCTGTGCGGACGCGGTCTTGTGCGCAAGGAGCGCGCTGGTGGCGAGGCGGACGATGTCGAGCGCGTAGGGCATCTCTGCAGCTTCGTCGTAGTCGTTGACGCCCCACACCAGCCGGCCATCCGCGTCGCGCCATGTGCCGAAGTTCTCCAGATGAATGTCGCCGATGGAAAGCACGCTCGGCGCATTTGCCAGTTCGGGGCAGATGTCGAGCACGGTTTCGGCCCAGCGCCAGTAGGCGGCGCGCAAGAAGGCAAACGCGCTCTCGCGCATCTTCTCATGCTTGCGGTCGAGGTCGTTTGTGACGGCGGCACGACCGAGCTTGCTGCGCAACCAGCCTTCATAGGCGAGGGTCGATTGAACGATATCGGCCATTTGCGACAGAGCCTCGGGGACGGTAGGTTTTTTGGCTGACGTCAGTTCAGGATAAAATCGCACAAGTTGTGCGGGGTACAGGCAATCCGCTTCAACCATTTTGCAGCTTGAACTATGGTTTTGCCGTCTCCGCGGTCTCCATAGGAGCTTCGAAATGGCCATGACGTGGCGGGTGAAGATGGCGGTCGCCCTTGTGGCCGCCGCCGCCCTCGGGGTCCCGGCGTGGGCGCAGCGGGTCGTGCCGCCGTCCCGCGAGGCAGCCCAATTTTCGTTCGCACCGATCGTGAAGAAGGCCGCGCCGGCTGTGGTCAATGTTCTGGTGCGCGGGCAAGTCCCGCCCGGGCAGGCCTATAGCGAAGAGTTCCGGCGCTACTTCGGACAGCAGTTGGCACCGCAGGGTCCGAAGCAGAGCTCGCTCGGGTCCGGCGTTATCGTGAGCGCGGATGGCCTCGTCGTGACCAACGCCCACGTGCTCAAGGTAGCTGGTACCGCAGAGATACGCTTGGTCCTGGCGGACAGACGCGAGCTCGACGCGCGCGTCATCCTGCAGGACGAAAGCTCGGATATCGCCGTGCTGCGCATCGACGATGTGAAAGGTGCCCTGCCGTTCCTGGAGTTCGCCGACTCCGACACGGTGGAAGTCGGCGATCAGGTGCTGGCCATCGGCAACCCCTTCGGTGTCGGCCAGACGGTCACGAGCGGGATCATCTCAGCGCTGGGCCGAACGCGCGTGACGCGATCCGATGCGCAGATCTTCATCCAGACCGATGCGGCCATCAACCCCGGCAACTCGGGCGGCGCGCTGGTCGACATGAGCGGGCGGGTGGTCGGCATCAATACCGCAATCTTTTCGAGATCGGGCGGCTCGCACGGCATCGGCTTTGCAATCCCGTCGAACCTCGTGAAGCTGGTCGTCGAGAGTGCGGCAAGCGGGCGGAAGGTGGAGCGTCCCTGGCTCGGCGCCAAGTTCAACTCGGTGACGCGCGATATGGCGGAGCGGCTGAACCTTGGACGGGTTGCCGGCGCGATGGTGATCCGAATTCAGGCCAACAGCCCCGCCGAAGAGGCCGGGCTGCAGCCGGGGGACATTGTCATCGCCGTCGACGGGCACGACATCGACGATGCGCGCAGTGCCATCTATCGACTGACGACGCGCGGCGCAGGCAATCGCGCCAAGCTTGATGTGGTGCGGCGCGGCCAGCGCATGGTGATCGACGTCGCGCTGCGGTCAGCACCGTCGGTTGTCCGCGACGGGGAGGTGCGAGACCTGTCAGGCTCGCATCCCTTGGAGGGGGCACGGGCAGCGAACATCGAGCCGGGGATCGCCGACGACCTGGGGCTGGAAGAGCAGCAGGGTGTCATGCTGGTCGCGGTGCGGCCGCAGTCAACGGCGGCCAAGCTCGGGTTTCAGACCGGCGACGTCGTACTGCAGGTAGGACGCGACCGGATCGGGTCCGTGCGGCATCTGGATTTGGCACTGAAAGACTATCGTCGCGGCGATCTGGTGCTCGTGCGGCGCGGTACGCGGGTGCTGAGGCTGCAGCTGAGCTGACGAGGGTGGCTGCCGTTTCGCTCTTGTGCGGCACTCCATGTAGAATAGAGGCATGACCAATCTGTTTCAGGCTGCCGGCCTCGAGAAGGAGGCGCCACGTCCGCTTGCCGACCGGCTGCGCCCGCAGCGGCTGGCGGAGGTCGTTGGCCAGGACCACCTCGTTGGATCCGATGGCACGCTGACGAGGATGCTGAAAAGCGGTCGCGTCCAGAGCATGATCCTTTGGGGACCACCTGGCTCCGGAAAGACCACCGTCGCGCGGTTGCTGGCGGACGAGACGAACCTTGTATTCGAGCAGCTCTCGGCGATCTTTTCTGGCGTTCAGGACCTGCGCAAAGCCTTCGACCGTGCCAAGAGCCGGCGCGAGACGGGCCGAGGCACGCTGCTGTTTATCGACGAGATCCATCGCTTCAACCGCGCGCAGCAGGACGGCTTCCTCCCCGTCATGGAGGATGGCACCATTACGCTGGTCGGCGCGACGACGGAGAACCCCTCCTTCGAGTTGAACGGCGCCCTGCTGTCGCGCGCGCTGACGCTGGTGTTCCATCGCCTCGATGCAGCGGCGTTGGAGGAATTGCTGGTGCGCGCCGAGACTGACGAGAGGCGCAAGCTGCCGCTCGACGTGGAGGCGCGCGAGACGCTCAAGGCCATGGCCGACGGCGACGGGCGCACCATCCTCAACATGGCGGAGGAAGTATTCGGCGCGGTCGTGGAAAGCGTTGCGCCGATCAATCGCGAGGCACTCGCCAAGCTCGTGCAGCGCCGTGCACCGCTTTACGACAAGTCGCGCGACGGTCACTACAACCTGATCAGTGCCTTGCACAAGGCGGTTCGCGGCTCGGATCCCGATGCTTCGCTCTACTGGCTCGCGCGCATGCTCGACGGCGGCGAGGACCGGCTCTACATCGCACGGCGGCTTGTGCGGATGGCGATCGAGGACATCGGCCTCGCCGATCCGCAGGCTGTTGTGCAGGCGCTTTCAGCGAAGGATGTCTACGACTTCCTGGGTAGCCCTGAGGGCGAACTGGCGCTGGCGCAGACCACCGTCTATCTCGCGACCGCGCCGAAATCGAACGCGGCTTACATGGCCTACAATGCAGCGATGCGAACGGCCAAGGAGCACGGCAGCTTGTCGCCGCCCAAGCACATCCTGAATGCCCCGACCAAGCTGATGAAGGAGGAAGGCTACGGGGCCGGCTACGCGTACGATCACGGCACGGCCGAAGGGTTCTCGGGCCAGAACTATTTCCCCGACGAGATGGCACGGCAGCAGTTCTACGCGCCGGAGGGACGCGGCTTCGAGGCCGAGATCAAGAAGCGGCTGGAGTACTGGGCAAGGCTCAGGGCAAAGCGGGACCCGTAAACGGTGAGCCTCGCAGCGGTGTGTCAGCCCGCAGAGCAGCGGATCCTGCCGTCGGCCGTCATCTTGCCTTCGCGGACCATGAACATGCCGACAAGCTGGATGTCGTCGATGCGCCTCAGGTTGACCCGGACCTGCACCTGCTCGCGCGGCGGACCTTTCGCGAACGACAGTGTGATGTCGTTCCGCGCCGAGAAGCTCTTGACGTCGTCATGCGAGAACTCGATGGCTTTGCCGGCTTCGATCTCGAGGTAGGCGCGGAAGGTGTTGAGATGCTTGCCATCGGAGGAGGCGATGCCCTCGAGCTCGAGGATCGGCCAGCTGCTGTCCATAGTCTCGCAACTCAGGCTGATTGTCGCCGCGGCCTGGACGGCGAAGGCCATCGTCGAAAGGGCGATCAGGCATATCCGTACTACAGCCATGGTGTCCTCGGTACAGGAAGCGCCCGCAAGATTCCGCGCAAGCTGGGGGAATTTCAAGCATTTTCAATGGCTCGCCCGTGGGGCCGCCTGCTATTTGGAGTTTGAGGCCGAAAGCGGGCCGGGCTGGCAAGCCTGTGGGCCCGAAAGGATGCGTTTCAGGTGACATCATGAAGCTATTGATGTGGGCCATGGTCGGCGGCGCGCTCGGATCGGGGGCGCGGCACGCGGTCAACGTAGGATTTGGACGCTGGGCCGGCTCCGGGGGATTTCCCTGGTGGACACTTTCGGTGAATGTCGTCGGTTGCTGTCTCATGGGGGTGCTTGTCGAAGTGCTGGCGCAGAAGTTTTCCGGGTCGCAGGAAATGCGCACCTTTTTCGCCACCGGCGTGCTTGGCGGCTTTACGACGTTCTCGGCGTTCTCGCTCGATTTTGCGACCTTGGTGGGCCGCCATGAGCATCTGCAGGCCGGCGCTTATCTCGTCGCATCGGTCGCCGTCTCGATCGCAGCGTTCTATGCGGGGCTATGGTTAATGCGGGTCGTGCTGACGTGAGCGCGCCCGTCGAAACGATCGTCGTCGATAAAAAGGACGCAGGTCTTCGCCTCGACCGCTGGTTCCGCGCGTATTTTCCAGAGGTTGGCTACAGCTACCTGCAGAAGCTGCTGCGTTCGGGCCAGGTGCGGGTCGACAGCCGTCGCGCCGAGGCCAACCTGCGGCTGGAGGCGGGACAGCAGGTGCGCGTGCCGGCTGTCGTGCGCCAGCCGCCCAAGGGAGCGAAGCCGTCGCTGGCCCCGCCGCTCGGCCTTTCCAAGGCCGACCGCGACTTCATCGAGAGGATGATCCTGTTCGAGGATGATCACGTCCTCGTCCTCAACAAGCCGTTCGGGATCGCGGTGCAGGGCGGCACAGGCACCAAGCGGCACATCGACGGCATCCTGGCCGGCATGCCGGACAGGTTCGGCGGCGAGCGGCCGCGTCTGGTGCACCGGCTCGACCGCGATACGACGGGCGTTCTGCTGGTCGCCAAGACGCGCGATGCGGCGTCCAAGCTCGGCCGCGTCTTCCAGACCCGGTCGGCGGCCAAGACCTACTGGGCGCTGGTGACAGGCGTGCCGAAGCCGCCGCAAGGCAAGATAGAAGCGGCGCTGGTGAAAGCGGCCGGGCCGGACGGGGATCGCGTGCGCAAGGCGCTGCCGGGTGAGCAGGACAAGGCGATGCACGCCACCACCCACTATTCGGTCATCGATCGCGCGGCGCACAAGGTTGCGTGGGTGTCGCTGAAGCCGGTGACGGGGCGCCAGCACCAGTTGCGCGCGCACATGGCGCTTATCGGCAACCCGATCGTCAGAGACAACAAGTATGAGGGACAACATAAGGCGCTGGCCGAGAGTGAGATCGACGACAAGCTGCACCTGCATGCGCGCCGGCTCGTCATCCCGCATCCCGCCGGCGGCAAGAATATCGACGTGACCGCGCCGTTGCCCGATCACATGAGGAAGACCTGGGAGATGCTGGGTCTGGATGCCAACCGGTTCGACGCGGACGATGACTGAGCTCGAAGCCCAGATTGGAGGCGCCGCGTGAAGAAACTCTATCACGGCAGCTGCCACTGCGGCGCGGTGGCCTACCAGGTAAACCTCGATCTCGCCGAGGGCACGCACAAGTGCAACTGCACCGTCTGCACCAAGCATCGGCTTTGGCAGGCGGCGGTGCGCCCCGACGATATCCGCATGCTGCGCGGCGCAGACAACCTCAGCGAATACCGCTTCGGCTCACGCCGCGGCGTGCATCTGTTCTGCAAGACCTGCGGGACGCACGTGCTCGGCCGCTTCGAGGGCGAGCTGCCGCACGGGAAGACGATGGGCGTCAGGGTGTTGGCGCTCGACGACCTCGACATCGCCGAGCTGATGGCGGCGCCCATCCATATCCATGACGGGCGCCGCGACAATTTTGGGCACGAGCCCGAGGAGACGCGGCACCTCTAGGCGGAGGCGCGTGCCTTCTTGCCGTTGCGCTCGCGCTTGGCGATCTTGGCCGCGCGGCTGGTGGCGTTGGCGAGCTTGCGCTGCTTGGCCTGGATCTTCTTGCGGCGTGAATCGCCCATCTTCGGCATGACGATATCCTTCTCTGATGCCTCTATTCGGCCGCTTCGGCTTTCGGCGCCTCGACGATGCGGGTGGCGAAGTTGGCGGGCGATACGATCTCCAGTACCTCGAAGTCCTCCGAGCACGCAATCTCCCGATGCTTGATGCCGGGCACCTGCAGGATGGCGTCGCCCTTGCGGATGGTGCGCTGGCCCTGGCCCTCATACTCGAAGGTGGCCCATCCGTTCAGCACGTAGACCAATTGGAAGGTGCAGTCGTGCACATGCCATTGCTGCACCTCGTCCTTGGTCTTCTTGCCGTTGTGGCGGATGAGGTGGGCGACGAAATCGCCGTGCGTGCCGTCCTTGATGCCGAGGTCGCGGTATTCGAAGATCTCGCGCAGGCCGGGCGTCCAGGTGGCGTCCTTGGCGAGGTTGTGCACGAAGTCCCAGGCGGTCGCGGTCATGGGCTGCTCCTTGGCGTTCTTGTTTCTGGAGCCCATCTTAGCGCTTGGCGGCCGGGCGTCACCTGGCTGCTGTTTCTGCTATAAGCGGCGCCATGAAGCTCATAATTTTCGACTGCGACGGGACCTTGATCGACAGCCAGCACGCCATCTGTGCGGCGATGGAGTATGCGTTCCTCTCCCAGGCACTGCCGGCGCCGAGTCGGGCCGATATCCTGGGCGTCGTCGGCCTTTCCTTGCCGCAGACGTTCCAGGTGCTGGCGGCCGATCAGCCGCTGCAGGTGCAGGCGGCGCTGGCGGATGCCTATCGGTTCGATTTTCCCGGCAAGCGCGCGCTGCCGGCCATGCACGACCCGCTGTACCCCGGTATCGGCGATGTAGTGGCTGCGCTGGCGGGCCGCGAGGAGGTAGTGCTGGGCATTGCCACCGGCAAGTCGCGCAAGGGTGTCGCGCGCCTGCTGGACCGCGAGGGCTGGCACGGCCACTTCGTGACGATCCAGACGGCGGACGACAATCCCTCCAAGCCACACCCGGAGATGATCCTGCGGGCGATGGCGGAAACAGGCGCAGCGCCCGACGCCACCCTGATGGTCGGCGACACCAGCTACGACATTGAGATGGCGCGTTCGGCCGGCGTGCATGCCTTGGGCGTGACGTGGGGCTATCACGCGCCGGAGCGGCTTACCGGGGCGGGTGCACATGTCTTGGTGCAATCGCCCGACATGTTGCTGGGTTCCGTCGATGCGTTGCTGGTCAACCGCGAGGTGACGGCGTGAATGGACCGTCCAACGGCGAAAGCCGCAAGCCGGGACAGGAGCCGCTGCGTCCGCTGCCGAAGCGGTTCTACAAGACGGTGAGTGTGGAGGCCATCGCCGATGGCCACCGCCTCCTGCTCGACGGCAAGCTGGTGCGCACACCGGCCAAGAGGGAGCTGCGCCTGCCCACGCGGGCTCTCGCTGAAGCAATTGCGGATGAGTGGGCGATGCAGGGCGAGCGCATCGATCCCGCATCCATGCCGCTGACGAAGCTCGCCAACTCGAGCATCGACGGGGTGGCAGTCCGCGCCGGCGAGGTGTGCGCAGAGATCGTCAAGTATGCCGGCAGCGATCTGATCTGCTATCGCGCAGAAGCCCCGCAGCAGCTGATCGAGCGTCAGGCCGAGCACTGGAACCCGGTTTTGGCTTGGGCGCGAGAGGCACACGGCGCGATCCTGACGACGGTGCACGGCATCATGCCGATCCGGCAGCCGCCGGCGGCCACCGAGGCGATCGCGAAGGCGCTACCTTTGCACGATCCCTTCCGGCTCGCTGCCATCCATGTCATGACGACCCTCATGGGCTCAGCCCTGCTCGCCCTTGCCCATGCACACGGCCGCCTGTCGGCCGAGGCGGCCTGGGGTGCAGCGCACGTCGACGAGGATTGGCAGATCAGCCAGTGGGGCGAGGACACCGAGGCCAAGGCTCGCCGTGCCCAGCGTTGGGCCGAGATGCAGGCGGCTAGCCGGCTGCTGGCCTTGCTGCGGTAGTGGTTGTCATCCCGGCACGTGTTGCCGGGATCCAGGGTTCCACATACGCCCAAGCCAGCTGATGGATGGATCCCGGGGACGAGCCCCAGGATGACTGAAGGTTGTTAACTCTGGCCTCACATACGGCCGCGCGCCGTTGGGGATGAGGGGTGGGCGTTCGCCGCCCTTTTGCAGTGCAAACCTCGCGTGCTATGCCCTTCCGAGAGCTTGGCCTGAACGGATCGGGGCGCAACGGAATGAAGGACGTGTTGGAGGAACTGGAGCGGCGGCGGGCAACGGCGCGGCTCGGGGGGGGGCAGGCGCGCATCGAGGCGCAGCACAAGCGCGGCAAGCTGACCGCGCGCGAGCGCATCGACCTGCTTATGGATGAGAACTCCTTCGAGGAGTTCGACATGTACGTCGAGCACCGCAGCACCGACTTCGGCATGGAGAAGACCAAGATCCCCGGCGACGGGGTCGTCACCGGCTGGGGCACCATCAACGGCCGTGTGGTCTACGTGTTCGCCAAGGACTTTACCGTGTTCGGCGGCTCGCTGTCAGAGGCGCACGCCAAGAAGATCACCAAGATCCAGGACATGGCGTTGCAGAACCGTGCGCCCATCATCGGCCTGTTCGATGCCGGCGGTGCGCGCATCCAGGAAGGCGTGGC
>CADEEC010000082.1:0-11992 GCA_902826255.1 uncultured Hyphomicrobiales bacterium
CCCGCTCGCGCTTCGCTTGGCGGGAATGACAAGGGCGGCGCGGCGGCGACAATTTCGGGCATGACAGGTGCTGCGCTTTCGGATCAATGTTGCAGCATGGACCTTGCCGATATCATTGTGCGCAATGCCGCCTTCATGCCGGACAAGGCGGCGATCCGGTTTGCGGGGCGGGAGCTGACATATGCGGGGCTCGCGGCGCGGGTTGAGGCGGCGGCCGGCGCCTTGAAGAGCGATCTAGCGGTCGGGCGCGGCGACCGGGTCGCGATCCTGGCGGCGAACCATCCGGACTATCTGGTGCTCCTGTATGCGTGCGCGCGGCTGGGCGCGATGCTGGTGCCGGTCAACTGGCGGCTGGCGGTGCCGGAGCAGCTCTACATCCTGCGCGACTCGGGCGCGACGGTGTTGGTGGTGGAGCCGGCGTTCGAGGCCATCCTTGTGCCGCTGAAGGAGACGCTGCCGGAGGTGCGGGTGGTGGGGCTCGATGCGTTCGCGCCGGCCGGGCTGTCGTTCGATGCGCTGGTGCAAGGTGCCGCCAGTGGGGAAACTGGAGAGAAGGCAGACACCAGTGCGCCGCTGCTGATCGTCTACACCTCGGGCACGACGGGTCATCCCAAGGGGGCGGTGCTGCGCCAGGAGGCGCTGATCTGGAATGCGGTCATGAGCCAGCACATGCACGACATGACGGCCGAGGACCACGTGCTGACGGTGCTGCCGCTGTTTCATGTCGGCGGGCTCAACATCCAGACCACGCCGGCGCTGCAACTGGGCGCCACGGTGACACTGCACGCGCGCTTTGCGCCGGACGCGACGCTGGACGCCATCGCTCATGACAGGCCGACGCTGAGCGTGCTGGTGCCGGCCACCATGCAGGCGGTGATCGAGCATCCGCGCTGGAGGGAAACGCCGCTGACGAGCCTGCGCGTGCTGTCGACGGGATCGACGCAGGTGCCGCAGCGGCTGGTGGTTGCGTTCGTGGAACGCGATGTGCCGGTGCTGCAGGTGTATGGCTCGACGGAGACGTCGCCGGTGGCGGTGTACACGCGGGCGTCGGGCGACTGGCGGCGCCCGGGTTCGACAGGGCTGCCGGGGCTGGTCTGCGAGGCCAAGGTCGTCGACGATGCGGGCAACGAGGTGCCGCACGGCACGACCGGCGAGGTGGTGGTGCGCGGGCCGAACGTGCTGAGCGAATACTGGAACAACGCGAAGGCGACGGCGGAGGCGCTGCACGAGGGCTGGTATCACAGCGGCGATATCGGCGTGCGCGATGCCGACGGGCATTTCTTCATCCACGACCGCAAGAAGAACCTGATCATCTCGGGCGGCGAAAACATCTATCCGGCGGAGGTGGAGCGTGTCCTGGGCACGCATCCGGCGGTGGCCGAGTGTGCGGTGATCGGCCGGCCGGACGAGAAGTGGCAGGAGGTGCCGGTCGCCTACATCGTGCGCCGCGCGGGCGCGGTCGCGGAGCCGGGCGAGATCGAGCGTTTTTGCCTTGCCGAGCTGGCGCGCTACAAGGTGCCGCGCGCGTATGTGTTCGTCGAAAGCCTGCCGCGCAACGCCATGGGCAAGGTGCAGCACTTCGTGTTGCGCGAGAGGGAGCGCGGCTGATGCGCATTGCAGTGCTGGGCGGTGGCAATGGCTCGTTCGCCGCAGCGGGCGACTTCGCGCTTGCGGGCCATGAGGTGCGCTTGTGGCGGCGTGACAGGGCCGCGGTCGAGGCGCATGTGCGCGCGGGCGGCAGCATCGTCGTCAAGGATTTCAAGGGCCGGCACGAGGCGAGGCCGGCGCTGATTACGGCCGATATCGGCGCGGCGGTGCGCGGGGCGGAGCTGATCGTGTGCCCGGCACCGGCGACGGCGCAGCACGACGTTGCGCGCGCGCTGGGGCCGCATATCGAGGACGGGCAGGTGGTGTTCCTGCCGCCGGGCACGTTCGGCTCGTTCATCTTTGCCAAGGCGGTGCATGATGCCGGCAACCGGGCGCGGGCGGCGTTCGCCGAGACCGGCACGCTGCCGTGGCTGACGCGCAAGCACGGACCGTACGAAGCGGCGATCACGATACGGGCGAAGCGGCTGCCGACGGGCGTGTTGCCTCTGAGTATGGCGGAGCACGCGCTGGGCGTGATCGGGCGCGCGTTTCCGGGTGTGATCGAGCCGTGCGGCGATGCGCTGTCGGGGGCGCTGATGAACGCGGGGCCCATCATTCATCCGCCGCTGATCACCATGAACGCGGCGCCGCTGGAGCACTTCGAGAAGTGGGACATCCACAAGGAAGGCACTACGGCGGCGACGCGGCGGGTCACCGATGCGCTCGATGCGGAGCGGGTGGCGATCCGTGAGGCGCTGGGCTACGGCGCGCCGCACTTCCCGCTTGCCGATCATTACGCCAAGGCCGGCGACGAATGGATGTACGGTCGCGGCTCGCACGACAAGCTGACGGACTCGGGCGACTGGCGCGAGAAGATCGTACTGACCGAGCATCGCTACATGCACGAAGACGTCGGGATCGGGCTGTCGTTTCTGGTGTCGGCGGGCGAGCTGGCTCGTGTGCGCACGCCGCTGGCGCGCGCGTTCCTGGCGATCGGGTCGGCGGTATGTGCGACCGACTTCCTGGCGCAAGGGCGCACGCTGGCGAGCCTCGGGCTGGACGGCATCGGGCGCGCTCAACTGCAGACGCTGCTGGCGGAAGGTTTCAAGTGAGCGAGAGAGCCGCGATTGCCTGTCTCGGTGCAGGGCGCATGGCGCGCGGCATCGCGGTGGTGTTTGCCTATGCTGGGCATCCAGTCACGATCGTGGATGTGAAGGCGCGCGATGCGGCGGGTTACGCGCGGGTAGAAGCGGAGGCGCTGGCCGAGGTGCGGCAGACGCTGGAGACGCTGGCAGCTTTCGGCCTGTTTGCGGCGGAGGACGCCGGCAAACTGATGGCTCGTGTTTCCTATGTTGCGGAGAACGACGCAGCCGAGGCGCTGCAGGGCGCAGAGGTCATTTTCGAAGGTGTGCCGGAAGTGCCGGAGCTGAAGCGCGAGGTGTTTGCGCGCGTATCGAAGGTGGCGGGGCCGAAACCGATCATCGCTTCGACAACCTCAACCATATTGGTCGATGATCTGTCGCCGGCGGTGGAGCATCCGGAACGTTTTCTCAATGCACACTGGCTGAACCCGGCTTTCCTGGTGCCGCTGGTGGAGGTGTCGCCCGGAGTGCGCACGAGTGCGCTTGTCACCGACAGTCTAAGGGCGCTGCTGGAAAGCATCGGCAAGGTGCCGGTGGTTTGCGATGCGCGGCCCGGCTACATCGTGCCGCGCATCCAGGCGCTCGCCATGAACGAGGCGGCGCGCATGGTGGAAGAAGGCGTCGCCAGCGCCGAGGACATCGACAAGGCCATCAAGTACGGCTTCGGTGTGCGCTTCGCCACGCTCGGCATGCTGGAGTTCATCGACTGGGGCGGCGGCGACATTCTCTTTTACGCCAGCCGTTATCTCAGCAAGGCGCTGGAGAGCGATCGCTACGCGGCGCCCGAGATCGTCGAGCGCAACATGGCGGAAGGCCGGATCGGCTTCCGGACGCGGAAGGGCTTTCTCGACTACGAGGGACTCGATCTCGACGCTCACCGCCGCGTACGGCTGCAGGCGTTCGTGGCGCTGCTCGGCCATCTCGGCATGGCGCGCCCGCCGGTGCTGACGGATTAGAACGTGCGCCGTCCGATGCGCATGCCGGCGGCGACCATGCGCATGGTGGATTCGGCGGCGCGCTCGAGCAGCGCGGCGGAGTTGCGGATCGCCTCCTCGCGCGAATAGCAGCCGTCGGTGATGGATGCGTACGCGTCGATGCCGTGATCGAGGACGATATCGCCGCCCTGGCCGATGGCACCGGCGAGCGCAATGACGGGGATGCCGCGTGCGGCGGCGCGGCGGCCGACCTCGCCGGGAATCTTGCCCAGCACGGAGCGGCCGTCGAGCTCGCCCTCGGCGGTGAGGACGATGTCGGCCTCGGCGAGATGCCTCTCGAAATCGGTGTAGCCGAGCAGCAGGTCGAAGCGGGGGTGCAGCGTCGCGCCGGCGAAGGCGACAAGGCCGGCGCCGAGCCCGCCCGAGGCGCCGGTGCCCGGCGCGTGCCGGATGTCGCTGCCGGTCGCAGTTTCGATGCACGCGGCGAAGTTCTCGAGCGCCTGCTCGAGCTCGGCTATCTGCTTTGCCGAGGCGCCCTTCTGTGCGGCGTAGACGCGCGTGACGCCGCGCTCGCCGAGGAGGATGTTCTGCCAGTTGACGGCGGCGCGGATGCGAACGCTGCCCAGACGGGCGTCGCGGTTGGAAAAGTCGATGCGCTCGAGCCGGGCGAGGGCGCCTCCGCCGAGGGCGATATCGTTGCCGGCAGCATCGCGCAGGCGGATGCCGAGGGCCTGTGCCATGCCCGCGCCCGCGTCATTGACGCCGCTGTCGCCGCAGCCGATCAGGATGTCGTCGGCGCCCCGGTCGATGGCGGCGAGGATCAGCTCACCGACGCCGTAGCTGGTCGTGCGGCGGGGGTCGCGCTGGCCGATCGGAACCAGCGCCAAGCCGGCGGCGGCGGCGACCTCGATGATGGCCGTACTGCGCTTGTCGCCGCCGAGCAGGCCGAAGGCGGCATCGACGGGAACGCCGACCGGGCCGGTGACGCGCAGCCGATGCAGCGTGCCGCCGGTGCGTTCGACCAGCGCTTCGGTGAAGCCCTCGCCGCCGTCGACCATAGGAACTTCGAGAATGCGCGCGCCTGGGATGGCGCGCCTGACACCGGCCGCGATGGCGCGCGTGACGGCCGGTGCGGACAGCGCTTCCTTGAGGCCGGAGGGCGCGACGAGAACCGTGAGCGGAGGAGCGCTCGTCATGGCGCGCGTATCAAGGGAAGGCCGAGCGCCGGCCAGACGTAGAGCGACATGACAACCAGCAGCACGAGCATCAGCGGCATCAGGACCAGGCTGAGGGCCATCAGGTCGGCAGCGGAGTAGGTGGGGCGCTCAAGCTTGCCGTAAACGGCTACGGACTTGGCGCTGACGAGAAAGCTCTGGCAGAAGCCGGTGGCAGTGACGGTGAGGAAGATGATGGCGGACGGCTCGTAGCCGAAGCGGGCGGCGGGCAGGGCGATGGCGGGAATGAGGACGGTGGCGCGCGCGGTGCGTGACACGATCAGCATGTGCGCCAGCAGCGAAATGCAGGCGACCATTGCCACGACCACGATCGGCGAGGTCATGAGGTCGCCGGGCATGCCCTGAACAAGCTTGCGCGCGAGCCAGGCAATGGCGCCGCTGTCGATCAGCGCCTCGCCGACAACGATGGTGGCCGCCAGGAACAGGATGAGCTCCCATTCGACGGAGGCGACTGCGGATTTCAGGGTCACGCCCGACACCGCGGGCAGGGTGAGGACGATGGCGGCGCACATGCCGACGATCGCCATGGGAAGGCCGTGCAGGTTCGGCGACATCCAGAGCACGACGGTGGCGAAGACGATGGCGGCGACCGTGACCTCCTTCGGGTCGAGCCCGGTCCGAACCAGAACCGGGATGTCGATCGTCCGATTGCGCTCTTGCGGCGTGAGGAACAGGTAGAGGATGGCGGCAGCCGCCGCGTAGCTGGACAACAGAGCAAGCGGGAGGCCGAGCTTCATCCAGCGCAGATAATCGAATGTCTGCGGGCGCGTGCCGGTGGCCATGAAATCAACGGCGACGACGTGTGCGCCGGCGCCGATCAGCGAGGCGCAGGCCGACAGCAGGATGACGCTCGGGAACAGGAGCGCCAGCGCGCGGGTGAGGCGCTTGTCGTTGAAGGCGTCGGACAGCGCCAGGAACACCGGCAGGAAGACGATGGCCCGGCTGGTGGTGGACGGGATGACGAAGGCGGTGGCGATGATGGCAAGCGTGAGCAGATAGAATACGTGCGAGATGGAGCGCGCCGGCTTCAAGGCAAATGCCACGGCGCGGCGCATCAGGCTCGTCTCGCGCAGCACGGCGGCGATGATGAAGGCGGCGAGCAGCAGCCAGATCAGATCGTGGCTCAGAGCCTGGTACAGCTTGTCGTGCGTGACGACGCCCGTCAGGATCAGCGCGATGCTGGCGGTGAGTGCGATCGTCGTGTCGTTGATGCGCGTGAAAGTCCAGCCGATGACGGCGAGTGTGAAGATGATGAAGGCGAGGCGCGGGCGCTCGCCAAGCTCGGCGGGTGCCAGCCATATGACGGCCGTGATGAGCAGGGCCGCCGCAACGATGCTGAGGCGGGGCAGAAGCGAGGACGGGGCAGGACAAGCATCGGCTGGAGCGGTTGTCGACGTCACGCACGGTCTCCCTGCCTGCTGCGGCGTGAAAAACGGTGCGCTCCGGATGCTTCCGTCGGATCGACTATACAAAAGTCGCGGTCTTGCGGCGTAGTGCGTTGATTCAAATAAAAAAGCCGGCTCGGAAGCCGGCTTGGACTGGCGTGGCCTGCGGCGGCTCGCACCGCCCCGCAGACGAAGCGGGACTAGAGCTTACTGGGGGGACGATGGCGTTGGTTGTCGCGCCAGAGAAGCACCCATTTGAAATCCGGCTCCGGTCGAAGCGTGAGGCTGGCCTTGTGGCTCAGCGAACTCAAAGAGACGCCACACCGGTGATAGAGGCGCTTCATGTGCCACTCCATCTCGATCAGTGGTGCTGGAACCTGACCGCCGTCCGCAGACACGCATACGAAGCGACAGTTCAAGGCTCTGCACGGAACTGGCCGGCAGATCATGTCGCGTTGGAACGGTGGGGGTGAACCAGCGGTTCGGGACGAGGCCGCGATCTTTGCGCGGGAACAGGAGTCCGAGAGATACGACCGGCGGCCTCGTCCTTGTCCGCCTCACTCCCGGCAATTCTTCAATGCGTGCAGTCACGCAAATCCTCTTTTGGGCGAGCTCGACTTCTTACGCGGCAGGCTCTGTCGGCTACCGTGCGGTCCTGAACTTGTCCGAAGCTTGCGGATGTCCCGGATCGCTTTGGCAGCCGTGCCCAGGGTTTGCCGATTTGGTTAACAAAAGATTAATGCGAATCGCGGCGATGTGGCGTGGATGGAACAATGAGCCGCAAATGGCTCTCGCCTTCGTCGATGTCGAGCGGCGTTTCGCCGAAAACATCGCCATCGATCTGGGTCGGTACTGGGCTGCGGGAGGTGACCGTCACTTTCGAGCAACGCAGCATTTCGACGTCGCCGTGGCTGTCGCAGCGACTGTCGAGCGTGCCGGCGGCGAGGCTCATCAGCTGGCCGACGAGGACGGCGCGATTCTTGGCCTTGAACAGGATCGCCTGCAAGCCGCGCTCCTGGATGCCGGTGCGGGGCGCCATCACGAAGCGTCCGCCGTAGTGGCGGGCGTTGGCGATCACCACCCAGCTGGCATCGCGCTTGTGGCCGTCGACGGTCACGCTCAGGGCATCCATCGGCCGCACGAGGGCGCCGACCATGGGACCGGCATAGGCGGCCTTGCCGAGATAGCTCTTGAAGCGGTGATCGAGGGTGGCGATGACGCGGCCGTCGAAGCCGGCGCCGGCCATCAGCAGGAAAGGCTCGCCGTTAGCGCGCGCGCAGGCAGCGGAGATCGTGGACCCGTTGAGCAGGGTGTCACAAATGGCGGTGGCTTTCTGCGGCAGGCCGATCTCGTGCGCGAGCACGTTGCCGGTGCCGGCGGGCACGATGCCCAAGGGAACCGGCGAGTCGAGCAGCGCGATGGCGACCTGGCGCACCGTGCCGTCGCCGCCGGCGGCGACGATGGCGTCGTAGTCGCCCGAGGCGGCGGCTCTTGCCACCTCCTGCCGGGCGATCTCAGGGCTCGATGGCCGCACGCTGGTCGCGCGGGCGCCGGCGCGCTCAAGGCACGCAGTGACAGCCGCGAGCAGAGGCGAGCCCGTCAGCCCGGCCCCCGGATTGGCAATCATGTAGAATCGGCGGCGCATGCTGGGACATCGCGGCAACGGCGCGGCCCGCAGATATGTTCCTCGTCCGACGGTACGTCAATCGCCAAGCGCAGGGGGTCGGCTTGGCGGGTCCGGCAGGGTCGCGCATAATCCCCTCAAAGCAGATGTCTCCAGGGAGGACAATGTGCGGAAAGTGATGCTGGCCGGCCTTGCGGCGCTGGCCTTGTCGGCGGCGCCCGCGTTTGCGCAGGAGTGGCCGCAGCGCGCGGTGACCGTGGTGGTGCCGTTCATCGCCGGCTCCACGCCCGACGTGCTGGCCCGCGTGGTGGCCGATCGCCTGCAGGCGAAGCTCGGCCAGCCGTTCGTGATCGAGAACCGCGCCGGTGCGAGCGGCAACACGGGGACGGCCGCCGTTGCCAAGGCGGCGCCGGACGGGCACATGCTGGGCGTGAGCATCGTCGGGCCGCTGGTCATCAATGCGCTGCTGTTCCCGAAGATGCCCTACGACACGGCCAAGGAGATTGCGCCCGTCACCATTCTGGCCTCGCAGCCGAGCGTGCTGGTGGCCAATCCCAGCCTGGCGGCGAGCAACGTGGCCGAGCTGGTGTCGCTGCTGAAGAAGGATGCCGACAAGATCACCTATGGCTCGATCGGGCGCGGCTCGCTCTCGCACCTGTCGATGGAGGCGCTGGCGGCGAAAGCCGGCGTGAAGCTGGTGCACCTGCCATTCCCCGGATCGCCGGCGACGGTGACGGCGCTGCTGCGCGGGGATGTGCAGCTCGCCGTGCTGCCGGCCGCCTCGGTGGTGGCGCAGGGGCGCGAGGGCAAGCTCAAGATGCTGGGCGTCACGTCGCCGAAGCGTTCGCCGCTGCTGTCGGACTTGCCGACGCTCGGCGAGGCTGGGATTGCGGACGTCGAGGCGGACGCGTGGGTGGGACTGATCGCACCGGCGGGAACACCTCAGGCGGTGCTCGACAAGATCCATAAGGAGACGGTTGCCGTGCTCGCCGAGCCGGAGGTGGCGGCCAAGCTCAAACCGTTGTTCATGGTTCCCATCGGCAATAGCCCGGACGCATTCCGCGCAGTGATGAAAGAGGAGCATGACCGCTGGGCGCCGGTGATCGCGGCGGGCGGCATCAAGGTGGAGTAGGCATGGCAAAGCAGGGCACGATCCGCGCCGGCATCGGCGGCTGGACGTTCGAGCCGTGGCGCGGCGTGTTCTATCCGGAAGGGTTGCCGCACGCGCGCGAGCTGGAGTATGCGAGCCAGCATCTGACCTCGATCGAGGTCAACGGCACGTTCTACAGCACGCAGAAACCGGCGACGTTCGCCAAGTGGCGCAAGGAGACGCCGGATGGCTTCGTGTTCGCCATCAAGGGTATCCGCTACGCGGTGAATCGGCGGGTGCTGGCGGAGGCGGGCGATTCCGTCACGCGCTTTCTGGAGTCCGGCCTGACGGAGCTGGGACCGCGCCTCGGCCCGCTGCTGTGGCAGTTCGCAGGCACCAAGAAGTTCGACGAGGCCGACTTCGGCAAGTTCCTCGAGCTGCTGCCGCGGGAACTTGACGGCATCAAGCTCAGGCACGTGGTGGAGCCGCGCCATCCCTCGTTCTGCACGCCGGCCTTCATCGCGCTGCTGCGCAAGTTCTCGATCCCGGCCGTGTTCGCGGAGCACGCGACATATCCTGCCATTCCCGATCCGGTGGGCGACTTCGTCTATCTGCGCCTGCAGAAGGGCAAGGACGACATCAAGACCGGCTATCCGCCCAAGGTGCTCGACCAGTGGGCGGAGCGGGCCAAGGCCTGGGCCAAGGGCGGCACACCCAAGGACCTGGAGCTGATCGATGCGAAGAGCAAAGCCAAGGCCGAGCCGCGCGACGTGTTCGTGTACTTCATCCACGAGGGCAAGGTGCGTGCGCCGGCGGCGGCGATGGAGCTGATCAAGCGGCTGTAGGTGTCATCCGGGCGGGGCGCGAAGCGAGCCACGGCCGCAGGTGCAGCCCTGGGTCCCGGATATTGCGCTTCGCGCAATTCCGGGATGACAAGAGAGTTTGCCGGAGCAGCATCGTCTGCCCTCCCTCTCCCCGCTTGCGGGGACAGGGCCGGTGTGAGGGGCTGCCGCATATTCGGCGTGAGATTCTTTGGCTGCCCCTCACCCTATCCCTCTCGCCATGAAGTATGGGGAGAGGGGACACACAGTCAGGCCGGCGAGGGTTCGGTGACGCGGCGGGCGGCCGGGTCGAGGACGAGCTGGCGGGTGTGGAAGGCTTGCACGGCGGGGCGGTGGGCGATGCTGATGACGGACGCCTTCGGCAGGTGCGATTTCACCAGGGCATACATCTGCTGCTCGGCGGTTTCGTCGAGGGCCGACGTTGCCTCGTCGAGGAACAGCCAGTCGGGGCGATAGAGAAGCGCGCGCGCGAAGGCGAGGCGCTGCTGCTCGCCGCCGGACAGGGCGAGCGACCAGTTTGCAGGTTCGCCGAGCCGGGGCGCGAGGGCGCCGAGGCCGCACGCGTTCAACGCGTCGAGGCACGCGTCGTCGGCGTGCGCGCTGGGCGAGTCGGGATAGCAGAGCGCATCCTTGAGCGTGCCGACGGGCAGGTAGGGCTTCTGCGGCAGGAACAGCACGCGCGCGTGCTGCGGGATGTGCACACGGCCGCGGCCGAAGGGCCAGAGGCCGGCCAGCACGCGGAAGAGCGTGGTCTTGCCGCTGCCGGAGGGGCCGCGGATGAGGACGGAGTCGCCAGGACGCACGGTGATGCCGACATCGTCGAGGAGAGTTTCGCCGTTGGGGAGCGAAACCGTGTCCGCCTGAAGCGCAAGCTCGGGTGACGGCTGGCGATCGGTCTCGAAGCCGCTCTGCGCGGCGTCGGCCTTCGCTTTGACCATGGCCTCGCTGAAGGTGGTGAGGCGGTCGACGACGGCTTTTAGGCGCGCGAGGCGGTCGTAGTTGTCGACGAACCAGGACAGTGCGGTCTGCACCTGGACGAAGGCGTCCGCCGTCTGCGTCAGCGTTCCGAGCTGGATCTGGCCGGAGAAGTAGGCGGGCGCCGCGACCAGGAACGGGAACACGGCGGCGGCCTGGCCGTAGAAGGATGTCAGCCATGTCAGCCGCTTGGTGTACTTCATGAAGTCCCACCAGGTGGCGTAGATGCTGGCGAAGGCGCCGCGCAGCCGGCGCTCCTCGTCGGCCTCGCCGCGATAGAGCGCGATGCTCTCGGCATTCTCGCGCACGCGTACCATGCGGTAGCGGAAGTCGGCGTTGTAGCGCTCCAGCGCAAAGTTGATGGGCGCGAGGCGGCCGCCGATCTTGTGCGCGGCCCACGAGCCGAACACGGCGTAAAGGATCGCAGCCCACATCATGTAGCCGGGGATGACGACGCCGCCGAACAGCGGCAGCACGAAGCCGCTCGAGAGGTTCCATAGTACGACGGCGAAGGTGACGAGGGTGAGCACCTGCAGGAACAGGTCGAGCGAGAGACGCACGGTCTCGGTGGCGAAGGAATTGATGTCCTGCTCGATGCGCTGCTCGGGGTTGTCGGCGCCCTGGCTTGTCAGCTCCATGCGGTAGTAGGTGCGGTCGTGAAGCCAGTCGCGGACGTAGACGTCGCTCAGCCAGCGGCGCCAGCGGATCGTAAGGTACTGCGTGAGCCATAGGCGGTAGACGACAGCGACGATGAAGCAGACGGCGAGGACCACCCAGTAGATCAGCTCGATGCGGAAGGCCTCGGCATCACGGTTCTGCAGCGCGTTGAAGAAGCGCGCATTCCAGTCGTTGATGAGCTTGGAGATGTAGACGATCAAAACGCTCAAGCCGAGGATCAGGCCGAGCAGGCCGCGCGCGATCCAGGCTTCCTTCATGACGAAGCTGCGGCCGAGGATCGAGATCGTCTCGCGCTGCTCGGAGAACCAGTAGGGCCGGGTCAGCACCCACAGCTTGCCGAGGAAGGTGCGCGCGTTGGCGATGCCGGTGAGGAAGCGGTCGATCATAGCGGGAGCCTGAAGCTGAAGGTCCGGGCGTATCGTGCAGTGTCAGCTGTAGCGGTTCGCCGGAGGACGCGGAAGCTTGGAGCGAGAAGCCCTGTTAAGTTCGTGCAAGTGGA
>CADEEC010000082.1:12092-16770 GCA_902826255.1 uncultured Hyphomicrobiales bacterium
GCCGGAGGACGCGGAAGCTTGGAGCGAGAAGCCCTGTTAAGTTCGTGCAAGTGGAAGTGAAGCCCTGGGTCCCGGATATTGCGCTTCGCGCAAGTCCGGGATGACAGGAGCTATCAGGCAGGCGTGAGCTAGCCGCGCAGCAGCCACATGATGACCGTCAGCGTGGCCACCGAGGCCAGCGTGCCGAACAGGACGAGGCTGGAGGCCTGCTCGATCCAGCGGTCGTAGTGGCGGGCGAAGACATAAGCCGTCAGCGCCGGCGGCAGGGCGGCGAGCAGGACCGCGGTGCCGACCCAGATGGGGTCGAAGGTGCCGAACAGCGGCAGCATCGCGAACACGATGGCTGGATGAATGACGAGCTTGATGATGGCCAGCACCGGGACTTCGGCGGAGATGCCGCCCACCGGGCGCAGCGCCACCGTCACGCCGAGCGCGAACAGCGCGCAGGGTGCCGCCGACACGTAGAGGAACTGCAGCAGCCGGTCGATGGCGACCGGCGGCTCGAAGTGCGTGGCAGCGGCGACCACGCCAAGGGCGGCGGCGATCAGCAGCGGGTTCAGCACGATGCTGCGCACGCCGTCGAGCAGCGCGCGCCCCACCCCGGCTTTGGAGGCACCGCCGAATGCCATCAGGATCGGAACCAGCGCGAAGATGATGAGCGCGTCGAAGCTGAACACCAGCGCGACGGGAACGGCAGCCTGCTCGCCGAAGGTCGCGAGCGCGAGGCCGGGGCCCATGTAGCCGACGTTGCCGAAGCCGCCGCCGACGGCGGCCAGCGTCGCGTCTGCCACGTTGCGGCGGATGAGAAGCCCGGCGACGAAAGCGATGGCAAAGGCGCAAGCGGTCGACAGCGTGGTGACCTTGATGAAGTCGACCTGCGCCAGCTGCTCGAAGGGTGTCTTGGCCAGGATGTGGAAGAACAGGGCGGGCAGCGACACGTACAGGATGAAAAAATTCATCCAGGCGAGGCCAGCGTCGGGGATCTGACGCCACTTGCCGCAGGCAAAGCCGATGAAGATCAGGCCGAAGAACGGCAGCGCCAGGTTGATGATGTCGAGCATGTGGGACGGGGACCCCGGATTTTGGACGTGGGCTTAGACCGGCAAGCGCGCGACGTCGAGTGGGCTGGGCTGCGCGACCGTTCTGGGTTGTGCGCACCGCAGGGCTGACGCTAGGGTGAAATGCCTGGAGGTGCAGCGTGTTCGGCATATTTTCGAGGAAGCCGCAGGTCGTGAAGCCCATCGTGCAGGGCTTCTACGAGCGGATCACCAGCAGCGTGCAGTATGTCGTCGCCGATCCGGAGACGAAGCGCTGCGCCATCATCGATCCGGTGCTGGACTTCGAGGAGAAGTCGGGCTCGATCGGCACGCGCTCGGTGGACACCATGCTGACGCACATCAATGCGCGCGGCTATGCGCTCGAGTGGATCCTCGACACGCATCCGCATGCCGACCATCTTTCGGCCGCGGCGTATCTGAAGGACAAGACCGGCGTGCCGACCGGCATCGGCGCGAAGGTAATCGAGGTGCAGAAGCTCTGGAAGGAGCTCTACAACCTCACCGATTTCCCGGCGGACGGCTCGCAATGGGACAGACTGTTCGCCGACGGCGAGACGTTCACGATCGGCAACTGCCCGGTGCAGGTGATGCATGCGCCGGGGCATACGCTGGCGTCGATCACCTACGTGGCCGGCGATGCGGCCTTCATCCACGACACGCTGTTTATGCCCGACGGCGGCACGGCGCGCGCTGACTTTCCCGGCGGCGATGCCGGCGAGCTGTGGCGCAGCATCCAGCGCATTCTCGCGCTGCCGTCGAAGACGCGGCTGTTCACCGGCCACGACTACACACCCTCGAGCCGCATTCCCGCATGGGAGAGCACGGTTGGCGAACAGAAGGCGAAGAACGTGCACCTGCGCAAGGCCTCGACGGAGGCCGAGTACGTCGCCATGCGGAATGCGCGCGACAAGACGCTACCGCTGCCCAATTTGATGCTGCTGGCGCTGCAGGTGAACATCAACGGCGGACGGTTGCCGGAGCCGGAGAGCAACGGCCGGCGCTATCTGAAGGTGCCGGTGGATGCGTTTCCGGGGGCGGCGTGGGGGTGAGGGTGCAGACGGCCTTTCCCGCCAGCGCAGAGTAGGGTGTAGGGTTGCTGGGGTGGGCGCATGCGGTTGGATTCCCGCTTTCGCGGGAATGACAGTGGAGGACTAACCCTCGATCACCTCCACGCCCATCCGCGCCATCATCGGCACGCGCTCGCCGGATTTGAGGGCTTTTTCTGGGTTCGACGCGTTGCCTTCGAGGCCGCGTTTCTTGACGCCTTGGACGATGGCGGCGAGGCGGAAGAAGGAGAAGGCGAGGCAGAATTTCCAGTTGGGGATTTCGGCGAGGCCGGTGCGCTCGCAATATTTGGCGACGTACTCCTGCTCGGTCGGGATGCCGAGCGCGGTGCGGTCGACGCCGGCGAGGCCGCGCATGGTCTCGTGGTTGGGGAAGCGCCACTGCATGCACTGGTAGGCGAGGTCGGAGAACGGGTGGCCGATGGTCGAGAGCTCCCAGTCGATGACGGCGAGCAGCCTGGAGCCATCCGGCTTGAAGATCATGTTGTCGATGCGGTAGTCGCCGTGCACCAGCGTGGCGCGGCCGTCGTCGGCGGGCTCGTTCTTTTCGAGCCACGCAATCAGCGTCTCCATGTCGGGCTGATGCTCGGTCTCCGACGCCCGGTACTGCTTGGTCCAGCGGTCGCGCTGGCGGGCGAAGTAGCTGCCGGGGCGGCCGAAGTCGGAGAGGCCGACCTTGGCAGGATCGACCATGTGCAGGGCCGCGAGCGCGCGGTTCTGCTCGTCGTAGACCTTGGTGCGTTGGGCGTTGTCGAGCTCGGGCAGCGCCGGGTCCCAGAACACGGTGCCTGAGACGAACTCCATGACGTAGAAGGCGGTGCCGATGATGCTGTCGTCCTCGGTGAGGTGCAGCATGCGCGGCACGGGCACGTCGGTATGCTCCAGCCCTTTCATCACGCGGTATTCACGATCGACGGCGTGCGCGCTCTTCAACAGCGGGCCCGGCGGCTTTTTGCGCAGCACATAGCGGCCGCTCGGCGACGACAGCAGGAAGGTCGGGTTCGACTGCCCCGTCGGCGTCTTCTCGGCCGTGATCGGGCCTTTGAAGCCGGGCAGGGCGGCCTCCAGGTATGTCGCCAGCGCGACGAGATCGATGTGCGCGGCCTGGTGCGCGAATGAGGTCATTAGCGAAGAAATCCTCTCACGTGTTCCCTCTCCCCATTCTTCATGGGGAGAGGATTAAGTGAGGGGCAGAAGCAGACTCCGACGGCGGCGTATTTCGCTGCCCCTCACCCCGGCCCTCTCCCCGCTCGCGGGGAGAGGGAGAAGTCAGATCTTCTGGTTGGTGTAGCGCTTGAGCTCGGCGCGGGCGACCTGGCGGCGGTGGACGGCGTCGGGGCCGTCGGCGAGGCGGAGCGTTCTCAAGTGTGTCCACATGTGCGCCAGCGGCGTGTCCTGGGTGATGCCCATAGCGCCGTACATCTGCACCGCCTCGTCGGTGATTTCGACCGCGATGCGCGGCGCCACCACCTTGATCTGAGAGATCCAGGGCGAGGCATCGCGCTGGCCGACGGTGTCCATCATGTAGGCCGCCTTGAGGCACAGCAGGCGCGCCATCTCGATCTTCATGCGGCTCTCGGCGATGATGTCGTAGTTGGCGCCGAGCTGGGCCAGCGGCTTGCCGAAGGCCTCGCGCGACAGTGAGCGGCGGCACAGTAGCTCCAGCGCGCGTTCGGATTGGCCGATGGCGCGCATGCAGTGATGGATGCGACCCGGTCCGAGGCGGCCCTGCGAGACCTCGAAGCCGCGGCCGCGGCCAAGGATCATGTTGTCCTTCGGCACGCGCACGTTGGTGAAGCGGATGTGCATGTGGCCGTGCGGTGCGTCGTCGTCGCCGTACACCTTCATGCCGCGCAGAACTTCGACGCCCTTGGTGTCTGAGGGCACGAAGATCTGCGAGTGGCGTTGATGCTTGGGTGCTTGCGGATCGGTGCACACCATCACGATGTAGATCTTGCAGCGCGGATCGCCGGCGCCGGAGGCGAACCACTTCTCGCCGTTCAGCACCCACTCGTTGCCCTCGAGCTTGGCGTCGAGCGCGATGTTGGTGGCATCGGAGGAGGCAACGCCGGGCTCGGTCATGATGTAGGCGGAGCGGATCTTGCCCTCGAGCAGCGGCTTGAGCCACCTCTCCTTCTGCTCGGCGTTGCCGTAGCGCTCGATCACCTCCATGTTGCCGGTGTCGGGCGCGGAGCAATTGAATACTTCGGGCGCGAGGCGCGACCAGCCCATCTCCTCGGCGAGGTAGGCGTACTCGACGGTGGTGAGGCCATAGCCCTTCTCACTGTCGGTGAGCCAGAAGTTCCACAGACCGCGCTCGCGCGCCTTGGTCTTGAGGCCTTCGCGAATCTCCTCCTGGCGCTTGGTGTAGGTCCAGCGGCTACCGGACTTGCCGATCTCGGCCTCGTACTCCTCCTCCAGCGGGATGATCTCCTCGCGCACCATGGTTCGCACTTTTTCCACCAGCGGCTTCACTTTGGCGGTCATCCCGAGATCCATGGGGGCGTTCTCCGTTTGCGATCTTTTGTCGGCGCGATTGAAGCACTTCCGCCCGCC
>CADEEC010000083.1 GCA_902826255.1 uncultured Hyphomicrobiales bacterium
CACGAGCACCACCTGATCGCAGAAATCCGGCACGCTGCCGAGATTGTGCGTCGACACCAGCATCAGGTGCCCCTGCGCTTTCAGCTCATGCAGCAGTGCGACGATGGCCGCCTCGGTCTTGACGTCAACGCCCGTGAAAGGCTCGTCGAGCAGGATAACCAGCCCCTCCTGCGCCAGCGCCCGTGCCAGGAACACGCGCTTCTTCTGGCCACCGGACAACTCGCCGATCTGGCGGTTGCGGAATTGGCTCATGCCGACGCGCTCCAGCGCCTCGTCCACCTTGCGCCGGTCCTCGGCCGAAGGAATGCGCAGGAATCCCATGTGCCCGTAGCGGCCCATCATCACCGCCTCGTGCACCAGAACGGGAAAGTTCCAGTCGATGTCCTCCGATTGCGGCACGTAGGCGACGAGGTTGCGCCGCTGCGCTTCTCGCGTCGACATACCGGAAATGAGAACCTCGCCCGCGCGCGGCGTCACGAAGCCCATGATCGCCTTGAACAGCGTAGATTTGCCGGAGCCGTTGATACCGACCAATCCGCAGATCGTGCCTGGGCCCAGCACAAAGGAGGCATCCTGCAGCGCCGTATTCCCGTTCGGATAGGTCACGGTCACGCCACGCACGTCCAAAGACGCAACAGGGCCGCCTGGAGCAGCCCCGCGTGCTTCTGTGGCTGACGGATGTTGCAGCGTCATTTTGCAAAGCCTTTTGCGATCGTCTCCGTCGTCACCTCCAGCAGCTTGAGATAGGACGGCACCGGTCCGTTTGCGGCGCTGAGGCTGTCGACGTAGAGCACGCCGCCGTAGCGCGCGCCCGTTTCCTTGGCCACCTGCTTGGCCGGCTTGTCCGACACCGTGCTCTCGCTGAAAACCACCGGGATCTTCTCGCGCCGCACCGTGTCGATCACGCGCCGCACCTGCTTCGGCGTGCCCTGCTCATCGGCGTTGATGGGCCACAGATACAGCTCGCGCAAACCATAGTCCTTGGCCAGATAGCTGAAGGCCCCTTCGCTCGTCACCAGCCAGCGCTGCTTCTCCGGGATGGCGGCGAAGCGTTTGCGCAACGGGTCGTCGAGCTTCTTGATCTCGGCGGCGTAGGCGGCGGCGTTCTTGTTGTAGGCGTCCGCGTTCGCGGCATCGTGCTTCACGAACGCCTTGCGGATGTTCTCGACGTAGATCAGCGCGCTCGCGGTCGACATCCAGGCGTGCGGATTGGGGTTGTCCTTATAAGGGCCCTCCGAGATGGGAATGGGCGTGATGCCGTCCGTCACCAGCGCGCTCGGCACGTCCTTCACGTTCTGGAAGAACTTCTCGAACCACCGCTCCAAATTCATCCCGTTCCACAGAACGAGGTCTGCCGACTGGGCCTTCACGATATCCAAGGGGGTCGGCTGGTAGTCGTGGATTTCCGCCCCCGGCCTGGTGATGCTTTCGACAATTGCCGCGGTCCCCGCAACGTTCTGGGCGATGTCCTGGATCACCGTGAAGGTCGTCACCGCGCGGAACACCTTCTCGCGCTTGGCCTGTGCGTGACCGGTCTCCGCAAGCCCCGCGGCGACTGCGACGGTCGCGGCCAGCGCCAGGATCGATCGTGTGAGAGTCAAGGTCATCGCGTGAAATCCTGGGCCACTTAGAAGCGGGCTGAGAACCCGACGAAGGGATTGATCCGGTCGGCAGACGAGGTCAGGCCGACGTTCACCCCGGCATCAAGCTGCAAATTCTTTGTCACGGCGTAAGTGATGCCCGCACCGAAGCTGACGGGATCGCCGCGCAGGTCCTCCGTGTTGAAGCGCCCCGACAGCTCGACGTAGCTGCCCCAGACATCGGTCCAGTCGTATCCAAACGAGGCCGACGCCGTGTACTGCGGCTGGAACCCCGAGCCGGCGTCGTCCCGCGCCCAGGTCATGCCGCCATTGATGCCGAGCGAGAGCTTCGGCGACAGCTGGATCGCAAACGGCACGTTGAACCCAACTTCAGCGAACGCGGGGCTTATGCCGTTGTCGTCGTCCGTCGGCAGCACCACGAACGGCAGGATTGCCAGCGCAGTGGCGCCCGGCTTGTCGAACGTGTCGTTGCCCCACAGGTTGTACTTGCTGCGCAGTTCCAGACCGCCGATGCCCGAGTGCAGGAGCGTCGGCACCCCGCTCTGCCGGATGCGTACCCGGCCGTATGGCTGCCACACGAAACCAGCCTCGAAATTGTGCGTGAGGCCGATCCTCACATTGGTGGCCATGACATCGTACGTATGCGACACCGCCCCGCCGGGGTCACGGAAGCGTGCGTAGTTGAACACGCTGGCTTCGATCTGCACGCGGCCCGGATCGATCGTAAACGGAACCTCGGTGATGTCCGGCCGGTCCGTCGTCATCTCGCGCAGCAGGTGATCCGGCGTGGGCCTGGCAAGCGAATACTGGCTCCGATCGGTTGCCGAAGCAGAGCCGCCGGATGCCAACAGCAGCACCGCGCCCACAACCGCAGGTCTTGACCTCATCGAACCACGTCGCCCCATGCCAGCGCCTTATTTGCCGTTGCGAATGTATTTAGTCTTGGCTAAACTTGTTGTCAATGACCGAGTCTGCTATGGGCATGGTTCGGACGAAAGCGAGTGGGGAGAGCGGTGTGGGTGACGCGCAAACGCGCATTCGGGAGAGGGCGGATCAGTTTCGGCGCGTGCGCGAGGCCCACCAGACCGAGGTGGCCGAGGACTACGTCGAGCTGATTGCCGACCTGATCGAGCACACGGGCGAAGCGCGCGTCGTCGATCTTGCGGAGCGCCTGGGGGTCACCAACGCCACCGTCAACAACACCATCCAGCGGCTGCAACGCGACGGCCTCGTCACGAGCCGCCCCTATCGATCCATATTTCTCACTGCGAAAGGCAAGGAGCTCGCCGAGATGGCGAGCGAACGCCACCAGATCGTGCGCGATTTCCTGATCCACCTCGGCGTCGACCCAGCTATCGCCGACGCCGACGCGGAAGGGATCGAGCACCATGTCAGCGATGCCACGCTGAAGGCCTTCCGCGCCCACCTGCGGGGCAAGCGCGCGACGCGCTGACCCGCCCAACTCCAGCACCCGCTTGCATTGCGTTGTCCGGCACCGCATGGTCCCGGCAAACATGCAATCGTGGGGGAAGCGATGGCCGTGGAAGTTGCCGTCATCGGCACGGGTTGGTGCGGAGGCATCCGCGCGGAGACGCTCTCCCGCTCCGCGCTCGTGTCCAAGCTGCATATCTGCGACATCAAGCCGGACCGGCTCGCGGAGGTGCAGAAGCTGACCAACGCCGCCACCGCCACGGCCGACTATCAGGAGATCATCAACAATCCGCGCATTCTCGCCGTCTACATCTGCACCACGCCCGAGCAGACGCATTTCCCGATCGCGCGCGACTGCCTGCAGGCGGGCAAGCACGTGCTGCTGGAGAAACCGATCGCGCTGGAGCTGTGGGAAGCCGACACGCTCATCACGCTGGCAAAGCGCGGCAACCTCAAGTTCACCATCGGCTACTCGCAGCGGTTCAACACCAAGCTCGCCTACGCCAAGAAGAAGATCACCGACGGCACGCTCGGCAAGCCCGTGAGCGTCATGGTCAGCCGGCACCTGTCGCGCAGCCTCGGCAAGAAGATCGCCTCGCGCGTGCGGCTCTCGCCGGCGGCGATGGAATCGACGCACGATCTCGATCTTGCCTTCTGGCTGCTCGAGCCTGCCAAGCCGGTGCGGGTCTATTCGCAGGGCGCCTACGGCTACATGCAGCCCGTTAACGGCTCCTACGACATCATGTGGTCGACCGTGACCATGGACAACGGCGTGCTGGTCGCCATCGGTGGCGGCTGGAACCTGCCGCCCAGCTATCCCAATTACTGCGCCACCTGGATCGAGATCACGGGCACCGAAGGCTCGCTGTTCCTCGACGATACGCAGCGCGACAACTGGCTCAACACCGTGGCGGACGGTACGCAGTTTCCCATGTCAACCATGCCGGGAGAGCAGGTGGATCACGTGTTCGCCGGCCAGATGGGCCCCGAGACGATCTACTTTCTGGAGTCCATTCTCCTGAACCGGCCGGTGATGGTGACGCCGGAAAGCGCACGACGAGTCATGGAAGTCTACTGCGCGGCCGATCTGTCGGCCGAGCGCAACGAGCCGATCGATCTCCCCCTCTCCAACGAGGCGCTCTCGGGCATCGCGGAAATCGTAGCCGCACGGAAATAACCCAGGCATTCGCAGGTATCAGTGATGGACAACAGCAACGACGCGCTGCGCACAGCGCTGGCATATCGGTTCGGCGCATCGGCCGCCGACATACCGCCGGGCGCAGGGCCTGACGCCTGCCCGGAAACGTGGCTGCAGCTTGCCAAGCGCGGCTCCTGCCGCCATTTCACCGACAGGAAGGTGGCACCTGAGCTGGTCGAGACGCTGTGCGCACTCGCGCTCTCGTCGCCCAGCAAGAGCGACCTGCAGCAGCGCGACATCGTCATTATCGACGATCCCAACTTGCGCGGGCGTCTCGACACGCTGATGACGACCGGCCCGCTGGCACAGGCCTGGATTTCCGGCGCACCGGCCTTGCTCGTGTTCTGCGGCAACAATCGCCGCCAGCGGCAAATTCACGAGTGGCGGCAAAGGCCGTTCGTCAACGATCACCTCGATGCGTTTTTCAATGCATCGGTAGATGCGGGCATCGCGCTCACCGCCTTCGTCATCGCGTCGGAGGCTGCAGGGCTCGGCTGCACGCCCATCAGCGCCATCCGCAACCACGCGCAGGAAGTGTCCGACCTGCTCGGCCTGCCCGACCACGTGTTTCCGGTCGCCGGCCTCGGTCTCGAGTGGCCAAAATGGCCGCCGCGTATTAGCCCACGGCTGCCGCTGGCGGCTACCGTTCACCGCAACGGTTTCAGCGAGGCGGGTATCAAGGAAACCGTCGAGGCCTATGACCAGCGCCGCGACGGCGTGCAGCCGATGCAGAGCCAGCGCGCGATCGAACGCTTCGGCAAGGCAGAATTCTACGGCTGGTCGGAGGACAAGGCCCGCCAGTATGCCGGCCCCGAGCGCGCAGACTTTGGTGCGTTCGTAGTGAAGAAGGGCTTCGCGCTGCGTTAGGTTTCGCCGCCCTCGGCCGCCGCGAGCTTTTCGCGCCAGTCCCGCTGCTTCAGCCATGACATGGCTGCCAGCGCCAGCAGCACTCCGCATATCGCCAGCAGCACGCCGGCGATCGGCCGCGTCACGAAGATCGTCCAGTTGCCGTTCGACATCACCAGCGACTGGCGCAGGCTGAGCTCGAACGTCGGCGCGATCACGAGCCCCAGCACCAGCGGTGCAGGATCGAAATCGAACTTGCGCAGCAGATAGCCGACCACGCCCATAATCAGCATGATCCATACGTCGATGATCGAGTGGTTCACCTCATATACGCCGACGATGCAGAACATGATGATGAGCGGATAGAGATAGGCATAGCGGATGCGCAGCACGTTCACGAACAGCCCGACCAGGGGCAGGTTGAGCGCCAGCAGCATCAGGTTGCCCACATACATCGATGCCACGAACCCCCAGAATATCTGGGGATGCTCGGTGACGAGCTGCGGCCCGGCCGGGACGCCATGAATGAGCAGCGCCGCGATCAGCACCGCCGTCACCGGCCCCGTCGGCAGCCCGAGCGCGAGCATCGGCACGAACGCTCCGGTGGATGCCGCGTTGTTGGCAGACTCCGGGCCGGCGACGCCCGCCACAGCGCCCTTGCCGAACTCCTCCGGATGCTTCGCGACCCGCTTCTCCACGGCATAGGAGAGGAAGCTGGCGATGATATGCGCCGACCCCGGCACGATGCCGACCAGAAAGCCGAGGATGGAGCCGCGCGCCACCGGGGCGGCCGACTGTCGCCACTCCTCGCGGCTCGGCATCAACTCCCGCAAACGCGGACTGGCTACGGCTTCGCCGCGGGCCTTGCTGGTGGTCGACAGGATTTCGCCGAGCCCGAACAACCCGACCGCAACCGGCACGATGCCGATGCCGTCTCCCAGCTCCTTGATGTTAAAGGCGTAGCGGAAGTGCCCGGTCATCACATCGATGCCGATGCAGCCGAGCAGCAGCCCAACACACGCCATTAGCAAGGTGCGTATCAGAGACGTGGTCGACATGTAGGCGAGGAACACCAGGCCCAGGATCAGCAGGGCCGTGTACTCCGGTGGCCCGAACCTCAGGGCGAAGTTGGCGAGCGGCGGGGCCACCAGCGTCAGCATGATGACGCCGAAGGTGCCCGCCACGAACGAGCCGATGGCCGCAATCGCCAGCGCGGCGCCGGCGCGCCCCCGGCGTGCCATGGCGTAGCCGTCGATGCACGTCATTACCGAGGCTGCTTCGCCCGGGATGCGCATCAGGATCGAGGTGGTGGAGCCGCCGTACTGCGAGCCGTAGTAGATGCCGGCCAGCATGACGATGGCCTTGGTCGCATCGAGGCCGTAGGTGACCGGCAGCAGAATGGAGATCCCGGCAAGCGGACCGATCCCCGGCAACATGCCGACCAGCGTGCCGACCAGGCACCCAAGAAAGCCATAGACCAGGACATCGGGGCGGAAGGCGACCGAGAAGCCCAGGATCAGATTGTCGATCGTGCCATCCATGGCGGCGTTAGTATCCTGCCATGCCGGGCAGCGGCGTTTTCAGCACGAGCTTGAACAGGGCGTAGGTGACCGCCGTCACGCCCAGGCTGAACACCAGCGCCCAAGGCAGCGAGCGCCGCTCGGCAACCGCCACCAGAAAGAACAGCATGAGCGGAATGGTGATGGCAAAGCCGAGCCGCGTGTAGGCAAAGGCGGCCGCCGCGGCGACGCCTATCACAGTCAGAGCGTGCGTGGCATCCGACCAGTCGATGGTAGCAAGGGGCGGGCTCTATGCGGCGCGCAGGAAAATCGCTGCAGCGAACACCAAAATCAGCACAACAATCAGGACCGGCAGCATGCCGGCGCCAGGCGAGGCGAGCGTGCCGAACGGATAGTCGCCGCTGACGGCCAAAACAGCGAGGCCGGCAACGACAACGGCGCCGCCGGCGACGTGGTCCCTGCGGAGCATCACGCTATCCCCTCACGCTGCCGGCCTAACCTCACACCGCACATGTCCGATTGCAGCCGGCCTGCGCGCGACGCCTAGACCTTGCCGATCGATTGCACAGCAGCCTCGACCCGCTTGGCATCCTCGTCCCAGAACTTCGCGAAATCGGGCTGATCGAGGTAGGCCACGACGTCGCCGATATTCTGGATCGCCTTGGTGAACTGCTCTGTCGCAACGGCCTTGCCGGTTTCCTGGCGGATCCTCGTCACGACGGCATCCGGCGTTCCCTTGGGCGCGAACAAGCCGACCCAGAGCGAGAACTCCACATCGTAACCGAGTTCCTTCAACGTCGGCACGTCAGGCAGCGACGCCGCGCGCTTGGTCGAGAAGCACGCCAGCGCCCGCGCCTTGCCGGATCTGATATGCGGCATCGCTGCGGCCACCGAGGACACTAGCACCTGCGCGTTGTTGCCGAGAATGGCCGTCAGCGCAGGACCGCCGCCGTTGGTGGGCAGATGCCGCATCTTGACGCCGGCCGCCTTCATGAACAGAGCGGCCGGAAGGTGCAACGCGCCGTAGAGGCCCGACGAGCTGAAGATGAGTTCGTCCGGCCGCTTCTTGGCGTCGTCTACCAATTCCTTGAGCGTCTTGTGCGGCTGCTGATCGTTGACGATCAGCACCATGGGGCCTTCGGTGAAGCGCGCAATCGGAATGAAATCGGCGCGCGTGAATTTGGGCTCGCGCCCGAACAGCTTGTCGACCTCGGCAAAACCCGAGATCGACACGATGTGGACGAGAAGCGTGTAGCCATCCGGCTTGGCGGCGGCGGCAAACTGCCCGCCCACCTGGCCTGCCGCGCCGGCCTTGGTCTCGATCACGACGGGTTGCTTGATGAATGGCTCGAGCGAGGCAGCGAACGGCCGTGCCACGACATCGGCGGCGCCGCCCGGCGGGAACGGATTGATGAAGGTTATGGCGCGCGAGGGATAGGCGTCCTGCGCAAAGCCCGGTTCGCTGGCAAGAAAGGCGGCCGTCGCGGCCGAGCCCACGACGAAACTGCGTCGGTCCATGGTATCCTCCCGTCGGCGAGGGCATCATGCATGCGGCCCTCGTCCATGAGGCATCGTAACCTCCGGGTGCCGGCGGGGCAACCGCGCGCGGCTTATGGGTTCGATCAGGAATTCTCGTGGACCGAGGCCTCAGCTGCCGCGCTTGAGCAAGGCCTGGCGGTCGATCTTGCCGGTGCCCGTTTTCGGCAGGTCATCGAGATAATCGACGACGCGCGGATACTTGTAGGGCAGCAAGCGCCCCTTGACGTAATCCTGCAGGTCGCGCGTCGTCTCGTCCGAGCGCTTGGCCGGATCGGCAAGCACAACGAAGGCTTTCAAGGTTGTGAGGCCGTCCGCCTGCTCGACCGCCATCACCGCGCACTCGCGCACCATCGCGTGGTCGGCAAGGCAGAGCTCCACCTCCAGCGGATAGACCCACTGGCCGCTGACCTTGACCAGGTCATCCGCGCGGCCGCGGAAGAAGTGGTAGCCATCGGCATCGCGCAGGAAGCGGTCGCCCGTGTAGATCCAGCCGCCGTCGCGCATGGTCTCGGCCGTCTTGTCGGGCCGGTTCCAATAGGACGGCGCATTGGAATCGCCGCGCACCCACAGGATGCCTTCCTCGCCATCCTTCGCCTCGCGGCCGTCGCTGTCTGTGAGCTTGATCTCGTAGCCTGGCACGCGCTTGCCGGCTGCGCCCTGCTTCTTCAGATCGGGCGTATTGGACAGGTAGATGTGCAGCACCTCGGTGGAGCCGAGACCTTCCATGATGTCGAGGCCCGAAAGCGCCTTCCACGCGCCGGAGACCTCCCCGGACAGCACCTCGGCGGCGGACACGGCGATGCGCAGGCTGCCGAGATCGGCGCGTGCTGCTTCCGGCGCCTTGGTCAGTGCCGTGTAGAGCGTCGGCAGTCCGAAGAACACCGTAGGCCGGTAGCGGGCGATGCAGTCGAAGATGGCGGAGGGCTTCGGCTGCCCCGGCAGCAGCACGCTGCAAGCTCCAACCGCGAACGGAAAGGTGATGGAGTTGCCGAGTCCGTAGGCGAAGAAAATCTTCGGCACGGAGAAGCAGATGTCGGTCTCGGTGAGTTGCAGCAGGTGCCGGCCGTAAGAGAGGTGCGTGTAGGCCATGTCGTGCTGGAGATGCACGATGCCCTTGGGCCGGCCTGTGGAGCCCGATGAGTACATCCAGAACGCCATGTCATCGCGGTGCGTATCGGCGGGTGCGAGAGCAGGCGCGGGCTGCTCCAACCACTCGTCCACTGCACGCACCGCCACGGGTACGCCTGCGGGCGCCGCGCCGTTGACGATCACGAGCGTCTTGAGCCGGGTGCCCGTGCAGGCCGTCGCATTGAACCGATCGGCAAAGGCGGCATCGCAGACCGCAACCGGCGCGCCGGAGTCGGCAAGGTAGAACTGCAGCAGATCGGACGGCGTCAGGGTATTTATGAGCAGCGGCACGAGCCCCGCACGCATGGCGCCGAAGAAAACCGCCGGATAGGCCGGCGTATCGTCGAGGAACAGCAGGATGCGATCGCCGCGCGCCGCACCGAGGGAAAGCAGGCCGGTTCCCATGCGGGCGGCCGCATCCGCCAGCTCCGCATAGGAACGCGAGCCGCCGGGTCCCATCACCGCCGTGCGCGCACCGCGCCCGGCCGCGATGTTGTCGAACAGGATGGCGCTCGCGTTGTAGCGCGCCGGTATCGAGAAGCCGATCTCCGTGGTGCCGGCAGCATCGCGCGGCACGGGATCGATGATGCGAAGCTCATCGCTCATGTTGTGCTCCGCGCCGCGTCATAGCGCGCCATGAAGCGCGGCGCCGTCTCGCGCAGCCGCTCGTCGTCCACGCGTCCCGACCGGCGAATGTAGCTCATGGCCATGTCCAACGGGGCAAGCTGCATGTGCTCAGGGAAGCTCTCATACCACGACGCCGACCGGCGCGAGGCTGCTACCAGCTTCTCGACGATGGGACGCCGGTCGCGTTCGTAGCGCACCAAGGCGGATGCGATATCGCGTTCAGCCTCCAGCGACTTCATGAGCGCGAGCGCATCCTCGATGGCCAGCCGCGTGCCGGAACCGATCGAGAAGTGCGCGGTGTGCAGGGCGTCGCCGATCAGCACCACGTTGCCATGCGACCAACGGTCATTCCAGATCCAGGGAAAATTGCGCCACACCGACCGGTTCGAAATCAGCTTGTGTCCCTGCAGTGCATCAGCGAACACCTGTTCGCAGATCACCCGGCTTTCATCCTCGCCGGCCGCGTCGAGACCGGCACGCTGCCATGTATGCGGATCGCACTCGACGATGAACGTGCTCATACCCGGGGCGTAGCGATAGTGATGCGCATTGAACGTGCCCAGCTCATGCGACACGAAGGTCTGCGTCAGCGTATCGAACGGCTTGCTGGTGCCGTACCAGGCAAACTTGTTCTCGAGTTGAGACGTCGTCGTGCCGAAGGCGTCGCCAAGCTCGCGGCGGATGAGGGAGTTCACCCCATCGGCGGCGACGATCAAGTCAGCTTGGCCGAGCTCTGCCAGGGAGCGGACGGTCGTTTCAAAGTGCAGTACGACTCCAGCCGAGCGCGCGCGTGCCTGCAGGAGCTGCAGCAGCTCCAGCCGTCCGATGGCCGAGAAGCCGACGCCGTCGATGGCAATAGCCTCGCCGCGATGCACCAGGGTAATGTCGCGCCAGGTTTGCATGCGTGGCGCCACCAGCGCCGCCGTTTCGGGGTCATCTTCGCGCAGGAAATCGAGCGCGCGGTCGGAGAACACCACGCCGAAGCCCCAGGTGGCACCGGCCGGGTTCTGCTCGAAGAGATGCACCTCGTGCTGCGGGTGCCGCGCCTTCCACAGCGCCGAGAAATAGAGACCTCCGGGTCCACCACCGAGTACGACGATGCGCATCTCTATCCGGAGCCTTCAGCCTCAGTGCAGCACGGGACCTTTCAGAAGGCGCCGACGGTCCGTGGATTCGATGGTGACCTCGAACGTCGATCCCTCGCGATCGAGCGTGAGCGGCACATCCACGCCGGCCTCACCCAGCGACCATACACGCCGGAACAAGCCGGCAAGATCGGCCACCGCCACGCCTGCGACGGCGAGGACCATATCGCCGGCACGCACGTCGGCCGCCTCAGCGGGGCCGCCGCTCGCCACGCCGACGATGGCGATGTTGCTGCCGACCTCGCTCGCATAGAGCCCAAGCCAGGGACGCGGCGGCCGGTTTGGCTGCCCGCGCGTGGTCAGGTCATCAAGGACGGGCTTCAGAAGGTCGATGGGCACGACCATGTTGGCGTCTTCGGCCTTGCGCGTCGTGCCGCGTGCTGTCGAGGCCGACTGCTGGATCTGCAGCGAGCCTATGCCCAGCAGGTCTCCAGCCGGCCCGATCAGTGCGGTGCCGCCCCAGAAGGGGTGCGCCGGGGCCGTGAAGATCGCCTCGTCGAGCACATACTCCCAGTAGCCAGCAAACTCCTGCTTGGCGATGATGCGGGTTGCAACCGAATGCTTGCGGCCGCCGCCCCCCGCCAGCACGACGCGCATGCCGACCTCGGCATCTTTCGAGGTGCCGAGTGGAAGCGCGGGCACATCGAGATGCGCAAGCGCCTGCACCAGCCCGAAACCGCTCTCCTGATCGTAGCCGAGAACGTGACCGGGAACCGTGCGCTGGCCGCCGAGGTTGATCCAGACTGTCTCGGCTTCCGTGATCAAATAGCCGATGGTGAGAATCAGGCCGTCGTTGCGGATCAGCGCCCCGTGACCGACGCGCTCCGTGCCGAGGATGTCGGCCGTGAAGGCATCCGGCGGAACGAGCGCGCGAATGCCCACGACGGCGCCGAGGGCCTCGTCGAGCTCGTAGTCGTAATCTTCGGGCTTCGGCTGTACGTTCGCCACAATACCCCTCGTGTGCGCGTATCTGGTCCCTAGTCTAGCGTCCCAGCGACCGAGCCGCTACATCTTGAGCCGCTACGCACGAGACTTTGCAGCAATTGGAGAGGTTCGCATGGCCGCGTTTTTCGCATTTCTCCATCACCTCGCCGCGTTCGCGCTGTTTGCCGCACTCGTGGTCCAGCTCATCAACCTGCGCGGCGCGTTGACGCTCGAGCGGGCGCGCACGCTTCAGGTTGCCGACATGATCCTCGGTATCTCAGCCGGTGCACTGCTGGTGGTCGGCCTGCTTCGCGTCTTCTATTTCGAGAAGGGATACTACTACTACTTTCACAGCCACTCGTTCCTCACCAAGTTCGGGCTGTTCATCGTGCTGGCCCTGCTCTCGATCATTCCGACGCGCGAGTTCCTGAGCTGGCGCACGGCGGTCAAGGCCGGCCAGGTGCCGACGGTCACCCAGGCCAAGCTGAAGTCCGTGCGCTCGATCGTGCACTACGAGCTGGTCGGCGTGGTGCTCATCATCCTGATGGCTGCGCTGATGGCGAAGGGGATTTGAGCGCTCAGGCTCACTCTGCCAGCCGATCGACGAAGGTCACGAACTCCTCGGCCTTGATGCGCTCGGGCGAGAACGTGTTCACCTCGACGCTGTTGTCGGGATAGCCGAGCGCCATGCCGCACACGATCGTCTGCGCTTCCGGAATGCCGAGGCGGCGCTGCAGGACGTCGTGGTAGTTGAGGAAGGCCGCCTGCGGGCAGGTCTCCAGCCCGAAGGGGCGCGCGGCCACCATGATATTCTGCAGGAACATGCCGTAGTCGAGCCACGAGCCCTGCTCCAAGTCGCGGTCGATGGAAAAGATCAGGCCGACGGGCGCGTCGAAGAACTTGTAGTTCCGCGCGTGCTGGGCGTGCATCTTGCCCTTCTCCTCCCGGCCGATCCCCAGCACGCCATAAAGACCCCAACCGCACGCACGCCGGCGGGCCAGGTAGGGCTCGAACCATCTTTCCGGATAATAGTTGTAGTTCCGCTTCGGCAGCGGGGCTCCGTCATAGCGCTCCACCAAATCCCGACAGATTTCGTCGCGCACCGCTCCCTCAAGCACCCAAACCTTCCACGGCTGTATGTTGGAGCCCGACGGTGCGCGACCGGCGATCGTGAGAACCCGCTCGATCAGCTCGCGCGGCACCGGTTTCGGCAGAAAGGCGCGGAAACAGTGGCGGCCGGTAATGGCCTCCTCGACAGTCATCATGCGGGGATTTTCCTGTCAGAACGGCGGCGGCAGCGCGCCACGATATTGCGGGCGAACCATGACACGGCCTAGTTTGCGGGGTCAATCGACGGCGAGCCCAACTGCTTTGCTCGCCGCGCAGGGGAGCTGCCTATGCCGCTGAATCCGAATGCACCCGACCTGACGATCGCCGTTGTCGGCACCGGCACCATGGGCCGCGGCATCATGCAGGTGTCGGCGCAAGGCGGCATGCGCGTCATTGCTTTTGACGAGAAGGCGGGCGCCGCACAGGCCGCCAAGGATTACATCGCCAAGACGCTGGCCGGCCTGGTGGAGAAGGGCCGGGTTGCAGAAGCCGACGCGAAAGCCGCGAGCGACCGCATTGTGGTTGCGAGCAACGTCGGCGAGCTGGCCGCGGCGCATGTCGTGGTCGAAGCCATCGTCGAGAGGCTGGAGCCGAAGCAGGAGCTGTTTGCAAAGCTCGAAGGCATCGTCGGCCCCGAGACCGTTCTCGCTTCCAACACATCGTCCATCCCGATCACGGCGATTGCGTCGAAGTGCAAGCATCCCGAGCGTGTGGGCGGCATGCACTTCTTCAATCCCGTGCCGCTGATGCGGCTGGTGGAGGTTATCCCCGGCCTGAAGACGGCGCAGTGGGTGACCGACGCCATGATGACGCTCGGCCGGCGCATGACGCGCGAGCCGGTGCTCTGCACCGACAGCCCGGCGTTCCTCGTCAATCACGTCGGCCGCGGCTTCGTGCCGGAGTCGCAGCGCATCCTGACCGAGAACATCGCCGGTGCGGCGGATATCGATCGCATTCTCACCGGGGCGCCGGGCTTCAAGATGGGCCCGTTTGCGCTGGCGGACATGGTGGGCATCGACATCCAGCACAGCGTGATGGAATCGGTATTTGGCCAGTTCTACGGCGAGCCGGCGTTCGCGCCGCTCAACCTGTCAGCGCTTCGGGTCGCGGGCGGACTCTACGGCCGCAAGACGGGGGCTGGGTGGTTCACCTACGCCGACGGCAAAGCCGTTCTGCCGCCGATCAAGGCGGTGCCTGCGGCGGCGCACCGTCCGATCTGGGTACGCCCGAGCGAGCATCATCCCGAGCTGCAAAACCCCTTGGTCGATGCGCTCAAGCAGGGCGGTGCCGAGGTCGAATCCGGCGCGGAGCCGAGCGACGGCGCCGTCATTGTGCTGACGCCCATCGGCTGGGACCTGACCACGGCCTGCGTCCACCTCAGGCTCGATCCACGGCGCACGGTCGCCGTCGACGTGCTGTTCGGCATGAAAGGGCCGCGCACGCTGATGGTATCGCCGGCCACAGACGCATCTGCGCGCGATGCCGCCCACGCCGCGCTTGCCGCCGACGGCCAGCCGGCAATCGTCATCAATGACAGCCCTGGCTTCGTCGCGCAGCGGGTGGTGGCGATGATCGTCAACATCGCCTGCGGAATTGCGCAGCGCGCGATCGCCAAGCCTGCCGATATCGACATGGGCACCAAGCTCGGCCTCGGCTACCCGTTCGGCCCGCTGGAATGGGGCGACCAGATTGGTGCCGGGCGGGTGCTGTTCATCATGGAGCGGCTGCACGAGTTCTACGGCGAGCCGCGCTATCGGCCGAACCCGTGGCTCAAGCGGCGCGCGATGCTGGGTTTGCCGCTGTCGGCGCACGAAGGCCGCGACGCATAGCCCTTACCGCTACCCGGAGACATGCCTTGAGCTTCGACCGCCTGTTTCATCCCAGGGGCATCGCCATCATCGGTGCATCGGCGGACCTGAGCCGCATCGGCGGCCATCCAGTCCGCGCGCTCAAGGATGCCGGCTACAAGGGCGGCATCTTTCCGGTGAACCCGAAGTATCCGGAGATGCATGGCTTAAAGTGCTACCCCGATGCAGCGTCCATCACCGAGCCCTGCGACCTCGCCGTCATCGCCGTTGCCGCGCCCGGCGTCGTGCAGGCAGTGCGCGATTGCGCCAAGGCAGGCATTCCCTTTGCCGTGGTGCTGACCGCCGGCTTCCGCGAGACCGGCGCTGAAGGACGCAAACTCGAAGCCGAGCTGAAGCGCACGGTGGCGGAAACGGGGGTGCGCATCATTGGACCGAACTGCCAGGGCCTGCTGTCGATCCAGTCGCGCGTATGGGCCGCCTTCGGCAGCGTGGCGGACGAGACGGATTTCCGCCCGGGAGGCGTGTCGTGCGCCTTCCAGTCGGGCGGCTTCGGCTACGCCATCGTCAACCTCGCCGAGGCGCAGGGGCTCGGCTTCCGCTATTGCGTATCATCGGGCAACGAGACCGACATCGACATGCCGGAGCTGCTGTCCGCCTTTCTCGACGATGACGGCACGTCGGTGGTGTTCGCCTACCTGGAGGGCACGCCGGACGCGCGGCGCCTGCTCGACGTCGGCCGCAAGTCGTTGCAAACCGGCAAGCCGGTGATGATTTGGAAGGCCGCCACCACGGATGCCGGCGCCAAGGCCGCCGCCTCGCACACCGCCAACATGACCGGCAGCTACGATCTCTATCGCGCCGCCCTGCGCCAGTGCGGCCTGATCGAAGTCGATGACGTCGAGCCTATCGTCGATATCGCCAAACTGTTCGGACAGGGCCGGCTGCCGAGGGGCAACGCGGTGGGCGTGCTGTCGATCTCGGGCGGATCGGGTATCGTCTACGCCGACGCGGCCGTGCAGGGTGGCCTGACGCTGCCGCCCTTCTCCGACACCACCATGGCCGCGCTGCGCAAGATTGTGCCCTCCTTCGGCTCGCCGGAGAACCCCGCCGATGTCACGGCGGGCTTCTTCAACAACATGAGCCTGTTCGTCGACGCGCTGGAGATCGTGCTCGCCGACCCGCGGCTCGACCAGCTCTCGATTTTGCTTGCCTCCGTCACCGGCGCCTCCGCCGCCCGGCCGGCGCAGGCGATCGCGGAGGTTGCGGCACGCACCGACAAACCGATCCACGTCGCCTGGTCGGGGCGCCACGCGAAGTCGCCGGAGGCGGTCAAGGCGCTGACGGATGCCAAGGTGCCGTTCATCACCACGCCGGTGCGGCTTGCGCGCGCGGCCGCCACGCTCGCCCGCTTTGCTGCCGATCAGCGACGCTTGCTGCCGCGCCGGACGCCGGAGGTGCGCACGGTCGAGACGATTGCGCTGCCTGCGGGGCCCATCACCCTCAGCGAGAGCGAGAGCAAGGAGGTGCTGCGGTCGTTCGGCATCCCGGTGGTGCGGGAAGTATTCGTGGCGACCGGCACCGACGCAACAGCGGCTGCACGCGACCTCAAGGAACCCTTTGCGGTGAAGATCGTCTCGCGCGACATCCCGCACAAGACAGATGCCGGCGGCGTCAAGCTGCGCGTTGCGCGCGATGGGCTGGTCGATGCGGCGACCACTGTGACAGCCAATTCGGCCAAGTCCG
>CADEEC010000084.1 GCA_902826255.1 uncultured Hyphomicrobiales bacterium
CGTGCTGGTGCAGGAGTTCCTGACGGGTGCCGAATACTCCGTTCAGCTCGTCGGCAATCCGGACCAGGGTCTTCGCGCCTTGCCCTTGCTGGAGGTCGACTACTCCAAGCTCGATCAATCATTGCCGCGCATCCTGGGCTACGAGTCCAAGTGGGAGCCCGACAGCCCCTATTGGACGCAAATTGCCTATCGCGAGGCGACGCTGGGCGACCAGAAGCAACAGCAGATGATCGACCATTCATCCCGGCTGTTCGAGCGCCTCGGCTGCCGCGACTACGCGCGCTTCGATTTCCGCGCCGACGCCAGGGGCGAGATCAAGCTGCTGGAGGTCAACCCCAACCCCGGCTGGTGCTGGGACGGCAAAATGAACCTCATGGCGAGCTTCCAGGGTATGCGCTACTCCGAGCTTCTCGGACAGATCTTGCAGGCGGCCGTGGAGCGGCTTGGCGTCACGGCGAAGCCGGCTCAGGCATCGCTGCCGGGCGGCCAGCAGGCAGTCGCTGCCGAATAACAAGGCAGCGGCTCTAACACCCGCGCGGGTTGGTTGCCTTGACCCGGCTCGGCGCCGATGGTCTATCCCAAGCTGTCTGTGCAACCGATTCCTGGCGGTGGGCCATGCACCGTCCGAGGCGCCATGACCGACACGGTTCTCATCATCGATTTCGGCAGTCAGGTCACGCAGTTGATCGCGCGACGGGTGCGCGAGCAGGGTGTCTACTCCGAGATCGTGCCCTTCAATGCGGCCGAAGCCGCGTTGCAGCGCCTGAAGCCGAAGGCTGTCATTCTTTCAGGCGGGCCGGCGAGTGTGACGGAGTTCGGCACGCCGCGTGCGCCGGATTGGGTCTTCAAGGCCGGATTGCCGGTGCTGGGTATCTGCTATGGCGAGCAGACCATGGTCGCGCAACTTGGCGGCGGCGTGGAGGGCGGCCACCATCGCGAGTTCGGGCGTGCGGATATTGAGGTTACGGACAACAGCCCGCTGTTCGACGGCTTCTGGAAGAAGGGCGACACCGACACGGTGTGGATGAGCCACGGCGATCGGGTCACGCAGCTGCCGGCCGGGTTCAAGGTGATCGGTGTTTCCAAAGGGGCGCCCTTTGCAGCCATCGCCGACGAGAACCGCAAGCTCTATGCGGTACAGTTTCATCCCGAGGTGGCGCATACGCCGCGCGGCGGCCGCCTGATCGGCAACTTCGTGCGCCGCATCGCCGGCTTGCCGGGCGATTGGAGCATGGCGCATTTCCGCTCGAGCGAGATTGAGCGCATCAAGGCGCAGGTCGGCAAGGGGCGGGTGGTCTGCGGGCTCTCGGGTGGTGTTGATAGCGCGGTTGCCGCCGTCCTCATCCACGAAGCCGTTGGCGACCAACTGACCTGCATCTTTGTCGACCACGGCCTGATGCGCCTCGACGAGGGCAAGGAGGTCGTGTCGCTGTTCCGCGGACACTTCAACATCCCCCTCGTGCATGTTGATGCGAGCGAGCGCTTCCTGTCGGCGCTGGAGGGCAAGAGTGATCCGGAGGCGAAGCGCAAGACGATCGGCGCGATGTTCATCGACGTGTTCGAGGAGGAAGCGCGCAAGCTCGGCGGCGCGGAGTTCTTGGCCCAGGGCACGCTTTATCCGGATGTAATCGAGAGCGTGTCCTTCACGGGCGGACCTTCGGTCACCATCAAATCGCACCACAATGTCGGCGGGTTGCCCGAGCGGATGAATCTGAAGCTGGTCGAGCCGCTGCGTGAGCTGTTCAAGGATGAGGTGCGCGCTCTGGGGCGCGAGCTGGGGCTGCCAGAGGCCTTTGTTGGCAGGCACCCCTTCCCCGGACCGGGACTTGCCATCCGCGTCCCCGGCGAGGTGAGCAAGGAGAAGCTCGATATTCTCCGCAAGGCGGATGCCGTCTATCTCGACGAGATCCGCAAGGCGGGCCTTTACGACGAGATCTGGCAGGCCTTTGCCGTGCTGCTGCCGGTGCGGACGGTGGGGGTCATGGGCGACGCCAGGACCTATGACCACGTCTGTGCGCTGCGCGCGGTGACATCGACGGACGGCATGACGGCGGACTATTTCGCCTTCTCCCATGACGTCCTAGGCCGCATGGCCACCCGGATCATCAATGAGGTCCAGGGCATTAACCGTGTCGTCTATGACGTGACGTCGAAACCCCCCGGCACGATCGAGTGGGAGTAGGCATTCCGGTCCAATTTTGCCGGAGTTCGGTGTTTAGTCGCCGGTCATGGACTTCGTTGTACCCATGCTCAGAGCCGCGCGATCAGCCGCTGCCTGCCTTCTGTCAGCCGCGCTGATGGTAGCGGCTCCCCTTGCGCGCGCGGCCGATCTCAGCCAGTTGATGACCGACGCCCACGTGCCCGGCGTCTCCATGGCGCTGATCCGTAACGGCAAGATGCCGGTTCCTGTGCAGGCGGGCGTACGCAATGTGACCACTGCAACTCCGGTTGATGCGGATACGGTGTTTGCGTCCGCCTCGTTGTCGAAGCCCGTTTTTGCCTACATCGTGATGCAGCTTGTCGATGCCGGTTTCTTTTCACTCGACACGCCGCTGGCTTCGCTCGCGCCTGACGTTGTCGTGGATGATCCTCGTGCGGCGGTCATTACCGCGCGGCACGTTCTGAGCCACACCAGCGGTCTGCCGAACTGGCGCGGCAAGAATCCGCTCAAGGCATCGATCGAGCCCGGCGAACGTTTCAGCTACTCAGGCGAGGGCTTCACGTGGCTGCAGAAGGCGGTCGAGGCGGCCACAGGCGAGCAACTCGAGGTGCTCGCCAACCGGCTCGTTTTCCGACCGCTGAGGATGACAAGGTCCAGCTTTGTCTGGCAGCCGGTATTCGACCTCAACTTCGCCGACGGGCATGATGGGCTGGGAACGCCCGTTTCCGGCAAGAAGGGCATTGTCGCGCAGGCCGCCTTTTCTCTGCAAACAACACCGGCTGACTATGCGCGGTTCATGAATGCCGTCCTGGTTGGTGCGCGCCTGAAGCCCGCAACTGCGCGGTTGTGGCTCACGCCGCAAGTCCGGCTGAGGCAGCGCTGTTACGTGTGTCACGCGGCTGAACTTCCCGAGCAAGATCAGCGCATCGCGTGGGGGCTGGGCTGGGGATTGGAGCCGGACCGCGGGACGTTCTTTCACTGGGGCGACAACGGTCGCTTCAAGACGTTTGCGATCGGCTCGGTGAAGGGGCGCTCGGCGCTTGTGATCTTCACGAATGGTGCCAATGGAATGGCAGTCATCCCCGATATCGTCGATCGGTGGATGCCCGGAGACCGGCCTGTATTCCGTTGGCTCAACTACCCGCGGCGCGTGGTTGCCGGGCGTTGATCCGCGTGCGTGGCTGCCAGCGGGCCTGCCACTGCTGCGTTCTGCTCGCTTTGTACGTGCGCGGGCAGCAAAGCCCGGAAAGCGCGCGCGACAAGAGCAATGCTTCGGCCATCGGGCCCCATCCAGTCTGAAAGCGGACCGAACAGACGCAGGGCGACGACAAGCTTTCCGCCGGCGGCGTTGAGCTCAGCTACCACCTCGGGTCGGGTGCGATCGAGGGCGTCCGCAAGCATCGACTGTACGATACGGTGGTCGCCCTCCGCGAACCGGGCGGCGCTCGTCAAGAACAGCAGCAGGTCGCGCGCCTGGCGCACGGCAAGCGGCATCGCCGGTTCCAGATCATCCTCGAAGTCAATGAGGCCGAGGCTGCTTCCGCGTTGCGTGAAATTTCTCAGTTGCGCCGCGCCGTGCCAGCCGCCTTGGGTATGCAAAGACTGCAAGAAGGTCAGCGTACGCCGGATCAATTCTATCCGGTCGTTGACGGGGGTCTTGCGTACAATGGGGCCGAGGCTGAGGCCATTGTCCTCGAGCGCAAGCCATCGGTCGGTGACGCCGACAACGTGCGGGACCGGCCAACCTCTCTGCCTCAAGGTCTCCAGCCTGCGCGCTTCCGCCTGCAGTCCCCTAGCTCCGCGAGAAACATGCGGCGGCCGCAACGGGGGGAGCTGAAGCAAGGCCGCCGTGCCGGCTTGCACGCCCCAGAGCATGTAGCCAGGGCCTCTGCGCGGGCGCTTGATCCAGACGTCCCGTCCCTCCAACGCAAGCCGCACAGTGCGCTTCCGGCTTGTGGCCAGGGCGTCATCAATTTCCTGAACTTGATGCTGCGAAAAGGGCATGCTGTCCGATCGATCCAGCGGGGGCTAGATGACGATTTTATGACAGCATACCAGCCGATTCCCGGCGTGGCGACGGCGCGCAAGCCACAGACCGGCATGTATAAACCGGAAAAGCGCGCGATCAGGGTAGCTTGAACGTTCGCTCGACACTTCTCAGGAAGTCGCGGACGAAACGCGGGGGTTTGGCAGGGGCCTTCCATGACCGGGTGGTCTTGCGGTCGCGCGACGCTTTGCGATTCGGGTCGGAGCGCGGCTGGTCCGGACGCGCGGCGTCCGAAGGCGGCGAAGACAGGGCCGGATCGGGTTTTGCGCCAAGCTTGGGAGCTGCTGTGGTCGCAACAGCCGCCGATGCTGCCGTGGCCGCAGCCACTGTGGCTGCGGGTGCAACGAAGCTGGCGGCCTGCTCTCCACCGGGTTTCGTGGGGACGGCCAGGGGCTCGCACGTGCGGCCAGGGAGGCACGCGGCGACGCAGGCGCCATCCGGATGTCCGCGCACGAGGCTGAGCAGAACAGGGTCCGGCGAATGGATAGGAAGAGACGCATTCACATGGTCGACGAAGGCTTTCATCGCCACGCGGCTGGATGTGGTCCACGCACCGTTGATGTCACCGGAGTAGCAGCCGACTCGCGTCAGCTCCCGCTGAAGCTGGCGCGTCAACGCGGCCTTGTCGGCAGGCAAATCGACTGTCACGGACGGAGGCGAAGGCGTGGCAGACGTCTCTGGGCGCGCAGCCACCGTGAATACTTTGACCGTGTCGCTCCCGTCGGTCGTGCCTGTGCCGTCATAGCTGGAAGCCGCGATGGCACCAGCTGCAACCAGACAGAGAATGAGAACGATTGCCCGGCTCATCGCCAGCCCCTGCACAAGTTCGGCCCTCGTGCGGCATAATTCAGGCAAGATACGGCCAAACCAAGGCTCTGCGCACAGATTAGACGTCCGGCCTGGGCAGCGTTCACAAGTAACCTTCGGCGCGCGCCCAGACCTCGGTGCGATCGAGCGCGCGACTGACAGCGTCGAACAGGATGTTGATTTCGGCACCGTCGATCACCAGGGGCGGGCACAGGCCAATGGTGTCACCGCCCACGGCGCGGCAAAGAACCCCCTCTTCTTCCGCGAACCGGGCGGCTCTTGCGCCGACGCCCAGCTTGGGCTCGAAGCTTGCCTTTGAGGATTTGTCCCTGACGAGCTCGAGGCCGCCGATCAGCCCGACGCCGCGGGCTTCGCCGACAAGCGGGTGAGCGGCGAGAGCTCTCAGCCGGGTCTGGAATACGGGCGAGACGCGACGGACATGGCCGACGATGTCGATCCGCTCGTAGATTTCCAGCGTCTTGAGCGCGACCGCGCATGCCAGTGGATGGCCGGAGTAGGTGAAACCGTGGGCAAAGACGCCGTGCTTGCCGCTGGTCTCGACGAGTGCCTCATACACATTGTCGGGCACGGTCAGCGCCCCCATGGGCACGTACGCAGATGTGATTGCCTTGGCCATGGTGACGGTCGTCGGCGACATCTCGAAGGTCTGCGATCCCCACCAGTTCCCGGTTCGCGCGAAGCCGCAGATCACCTCGTCGGCGATGAACGCGATATCGTGACGTTGCAGGACGGTTTGGACCTTTTGGAAATACGTCGCCGGCGGCATGAGAACACCGCCAGCGCCCATTACGGGCTCCGCAATAAACGCGGCAATTGTCTCTGGGCCCTCGCGCACGATTAGATCCTCCAGGTTGCGCGCGAGCCGTGTCGCATAGGCCTCCTCGCCTTCGCCATCTTCACCGTTGCGCCAGTAGTGCGGACAATCGGTGTGCAGCACGCGCGCGATGGGCAGGTCGAAATCGGCATGGAAGACGCCAAGGCCGGACAGACTTGCGGCCGCGACCGTCGTTCCGTGATAGGCCTTCTGGCGCGCGATGATTTTCTTCTTCTTGGGACGGCCGCGCGCGTTGTTGAAGTACCAGGCGATTTTGACCTGAGTGTCGTTTGCCTCCGAGCCCGAGTTCGTGAAGAAGACCTTCGAAGCGGGGACCGGGGAGAGCGCCTTGATCTTCTCGGCCAAGGCAATTGCGGCCTCATGGCTGCGACCGCCGAACAGATGCGCGAACGACAGGCGTGACATCTGCTCGCGCGCAGTTTCCACCAGCTCGGCGTTTCCGTATCCGAGCCCGGTGCACCAGAGGCCGGCCAGCCCTTCGATGTAGCGCTTGCCGGCGTTGTCGTAGACGTAGATGCCCTCGGCGCGTTCGATGACGAGGGGGCCTGCGGTGCGATGCGCCAGCAGGTTCGTCGTGGGATGCAGGAGTGCCTCGACGTCGCGGGCAGCGAAATTTGAGAGCGGGCGCATCAGGTCACCGTAACTTTGTCGCTTTGTTTATATTGATCCTAAGCGGTAGGCGCCGGATGTCACCTGCAATCCGGTCCTTACATTCTGCAGGCGCTCCTGATATGTGGTGCTGCACCGCCGAACGGATCGGACCATGGCAGTTCAAGCGATGCCGATAGTCGTGCCGTTGTCGCGATGGTCGTCGCGGCTGGCGCTGTTTTTCGTCAGCTTGCTGCTGGTGACGCTCGCTATGCACCGGCTGGGTCTGATGCCGACCACGCTAGCGCTGAACCTGTTTGCCGTCGGCTTTGCAGGGGCGGCGTGCGCGGTTGTGGTGGGCCTCGCCGCGCTTGGCCAGATCTGGCACACCGGACGGGCCGGTGCGCTCAACGTCGCAGTCGGCATCCTGCTGCCCCTGCTAGCATTCGCAGGACCGGTGGGTTTTTTCGCAACGGTGCACAACCTGCCGCAGATCAACGACATCACGACAGATTTCGTGGCGCCGCCAAAGTTCGTCAAGCTGCCCGCCCGTGCCGTGGATGCCAACCCGAGCGACTATCCGGGAGCGCATTTTGCCGCCCAGCAGAGCAAGGGCTATCCGGACATCCGCTCGCTTGTCGTCGACCGTCCGATCGACGAGGTGTTCGAGGTGGTCGAAGAGGTTGCGCGGAGGTTGCGGTGGCATGTCGTCGCCTCTGAAATTCGCGTCAGCAAGCCGCCGGTAAGAATTGGGACCCTAGAAGCGACGGACCAGACGATGCTCGTGGGGTTCGTCGATGACGTTGCCGTGCGTGTCGAGGGCACCTCGACGCGGGCGCGGATCGATGTGCGATCCGCCTCGCGCTACGGCAGGTTCGATTTCGGAGCGAACGCGGCGCGTGTGCGCAGGTTCCTGGCAGAAGTGGCCTTGCGGACGGACGTCAGCTCGCCGGCTGCCGTCGCGAGCCGCCGCCTGCGCAATGCGCGGGCACGTGCGGCGCTCAAGCGGCAGAAAGCACGCGATCAACAGAAGGCGCCCCCTCGCAACGTACGAGGCCGCGGGCAATGAGATGCTCGACGTGTGCGAGCACGGAGAGCGACGCGGCTCTAACCAGCTTCGGGTTGAGGCCCTGGTAGATTGCGGGCACGATCTTCTCGATCGTGTTGGTGCCGGCGCGGATGCAATCCAGAATGGCCTGCTCGCGCATCCGGCGATGCAGCAGGAACGCTCTCACAAGACGCCTGGGGTCCGCAACCTGGCCGCCGTGACCGGGAAAGTAGACATCGTCGTCGCGTTCGGCGAGGCGCTCCAAGCCGGCCATATAGTGGTCCATGCGCCCCTCGGGCGGGGCAACGACGCTGGTGTTCCAGCCCATCACGTGATCGCCCGAGAACAGGATCTTGCTGCCGCTGAGCGCCAGGCACAGGTGGTCAGGCGCGTGCCCCGGTGTGTGCAGCGCCGTGACCGCCCAGCCGTCGCCGGCGAGCGCGCTGCCGTCGGCGAGCACCACGTCGGGCATGAAGTCCTGCTCCACGATCTCGCTTCCCGAGACGCTGGTAGTCTTAGTCCCGCTGTTGGACACGCGGCGGCCGAAGCCAGCGGTCTTGGCGCCGGTCGCCAAGGCGAGGGCCGGCAGTCCGTCGACGTGGTCGTGATGGGTGTGCGTGACGATGATATGGCTCAGCTTGCGCTTGCCGATCGTCCGCAGGATGGCGTCGAGGTGGGCGGCGTCATCGGGGCCGGGGTCGATGAGCGCGATGTCGTTGCCGGAGCCGATCAGGTAGGTGTTGGTGCCCTTGAAGGTGAACGGACCGGGGTTGTTGGCGACGATGCGGACCACACCCGGCGCAAGCTCGCGCGGCACGCCGTATTCGAAGTGCATCGTCGTTCTGAATTCGGGTCCATCTGCCATCGGGCTTCCAGTTTTCCAGCGCCATCTCTTCACGGGCTAACGTGGGGGTGCCGCAAAATCAAGGGTTTGAAGTGCGGGTCTGCCTCCCGACGCTCACCAGCCAGCCACGCGCCGCCGGAAATTTCCCGCAGTGGGCTGCGCAATCCTCGCGAATCGGCTTTCCTGCCCGAAAAGCCCAACGGTGACGGAGGCCGATCATGAGGCAGCGAACAATACCGCCGACGCTTAGCAGCGTGCGCGGCATGGCCACGCGACGCGCGTACCTCCTCAACCGGGAAATGCAGGCGCCGTATGGGTTCAGGGTGTTCAGCCTGTGCGGCGAGCGTGTGTCAGCGATCTCGTCGACGGATCCCGACCACAGGTACAGCTGGACGCTGCCAGAGGCGGATGCCTGGCTGCGCAAGCAGCCGCTCCTTAGGGATCAATAGGTTTTCACGCATCCGCGGGCTGGAACGCCGGCAGGTCGTCGCTGTAGGCCTCGACGCCTGCCACCCTGGCAAGCCAGCGTCGCGTAGCCACGACACCTGAGAAGTCGGCGCGTTCGGGGGGGAAGTACTCGCCGGCAACGCGCAGGCCGACGCCGCCAAGTTCCTCTGCGATGGCCAGGGCGGATTCGTCGCCGTAGTCGTCGCCGATCATGATCGGCAACCGGCCCTTGAAGGGCGCGGCGCGCATCAGCGACGCGAGGCCAGCGCCCTTGGAATAGCCTTTGGGCAGCACCTCCAGCACCCTGCGGCCGGGGCGGAGCACGATGGTGTCTCTGAGCGCCGCGATTCTACCGAGCTCCGCCTCGAGATAGGGGCGAAGCTCTGGCACCTTGCGATAGTGCACGGCGATGCCGGCGCCCTTCGTCTCAACGATGATGTCCGGCGATGCGCGGGCAACTTCCATGATCTCCTTCAGGAGACTTGCGGAGGTCGGCTGCACCAGCACCGTCGTCTCGCCTGATGGAGAGGCGCGAACTTCGGTGCCGTGCACGCCGGACGTGATGAGCTTCAGCGGCGCCAGGATGCGATCGGCCTCGGCCACCGAACGTCCCGTGCTGAGGGCAAGCGCGCCGCCAAGTCTCTGAGATAGCGCGTCGAGCATGCCGATGAGGTTTGGCGGAACAACGACGGCGTCGGGAGTCGGCGCCATCTCCAGAAGCGTACCGTCGATGTCGATGAATAAGGCCCATCGGCCGGCGACGCCGCCAACCTCGCTGGGGGCTTCAAGAAGTGCTGATTTGAGATGTTGCATCACGAGAGGGAGATAGCAGCGGGATTTGGAGGGAGTTGTACGAGACGTGCTAGTGCGACCATGTGCGCAGGGGAAGTGCATCCTTGATTGCCTCTATGCGCTTGGCAATCTCGTCGCGCGACAAGAGGCCTGTCTGAGTATCGATGTGAGCGACGACGGACGCCGCATTGACGGTCGCCGCCCGCACCGCGTCGCCGACCGAGGCACCCCGCGCGACGTAGGCCGTGAACGTTGCGTTGAATGCATCGCCAGCCCCCGCGGTACCGACAACCTTAGTTTCGATAACCGGGCAGTAGACAATGCTGTTGGCGGTGCCAATGAACGAGCCGTGCCGCCCGTCTGTGACAACGACGAAACGCGGGCCGAGACGGCGCACCGCATCGAAGAACGACGCCAAGGTCATATCGTGGCCACCGCCGGAAAAGCCGCGAACAACCAATCTCGGGGGTGTCTCCCCCGGCGCCAGGTCGAGCGCCCGGCCGCCCTCTCCGAATCGGGCGACGAGACCGGGAACGAGCACGTCGGCTTCCGACCGGTTGATGGCAATGATGTCGATCTTGCCGAGCGCTTCCTGAAATGCGGTTCCACGAGAGGATAACTGACGAACCCTTGGATTGGTTGCGATCAGCGCGCCGTTAGCTTTCGCCTTGCTGACTATGGTGGGGAACGTGTCGGCGGATTCGTTGCTGAGAGAGGAGATATAGACGGCGTCGACACCAAATGCGTCGCCACGCAAATCCTCCTCGCCGAGAAGCGTGTTTGCGCCGCGAAAGGTGAAGATTGCGGCATTGCGATCGTGGGACGAGACGAGCACGGACGCGCCGGTGGGTGCTCTGGCATCGCGCATGGCCCAACGCGTCGATACGCCTTCGCTCTGAAGGTGCGAAAGCACCATCTCGGCGCGATGGTCCGTGCCCAACTTGACGAGTGCCGATACGTCCAAACCGAGGCGGGCCATGGCGACCGCGGCGTTCACCGCCCCACCGCCTACGTGCGTGGAGATGTCCAGCGCCTCCGTCTTGCGGCCCTCCTCCAGGAGAAGAAATGAGGTGTCGGCATTGAGCATCGCCATGCGTTCGATGCGATTGTCGGCTATGATGGCGATGGTATCGATCATCGCACCGCCGATGGTGAGTACTTTCATGATCTGCTGTCCGCGGTTGGCGGCCACTGCGAATCCCGTTCGCCCGCGAACAGGCTATCACAGCCCGCCTCCCACAAGCGGACGCCACCCGTTACGCCTGCGGAATTGCTGACGATCCTTACCGTTTCCGGGAGGTCAAAGGCCAGGTGGCGCGCGTTGCCGCCGCCGACGTAGAGCCGATCGCAGGCCGTCAGCGACAATACGATCGGGATGAACGCCCGCATACGCTCGTTCCACAGTTCGTTGCCCAAGGTCCGGCGCGCCGCATCGCCGATGTGCTGGTCGTAGCTCTCGGAGCCGCATATGTGCTGGCCGAGTTCGAGGTGGAGGAGGAGCTGGCAATCGCGAAACAGCGCGCATCCGATTCCCGTGCCGAGCGTGATCGTGCACGCGAGTCCTGGACCTTGGACCACGCCGAGGCCCTGCACTTCGGCATCGTTGAGCGCACGTGCCGGAACGCCAAAACGTCCGGCCAGCGCACGAACAAGATGAAACCCGCCCCAGTAGGCGGTTCCAAGGTTGGGTGCGGTCTTGACGACTCCGTTTCGGATGACGCCGGGAAAGCCTGCGGAGATGCGCTGGAAGCGAGGGAGCTGGCCGGCGAGTGCGGCGATGGCGTCGATTATGGCAGGTGGTGTCGCCGGCTTCGGCGTCGGCAGCCGCACCCGCTCGGCAACCAAGGTGCCGTCCCTATCGAGAACGGAGGCCTTGATATTGGTTCCGCCGATGTCCACGGCGAGCGTCAGCGGACTTCCGGCAACCACTGCGGGCCGCACATTTTCTTTGCTGTTCTGCGATTTGAAGGATGGCATCAGTTGATACGAGGCGAGCTCTCCACCTTGGGCCCGGGCGCAACATTCGATGCGCGTGCTTTGGCTCTTGGCTTGCCGGCTCCGCGAAGCTTTTCGAGGGCAAGTGCAATCTCTTCAGGCGACTTGTCCCGTTCAGCGAGGCTCTCCAGCGCTGCCAGGAACGAGCGGCACCATGCGGTGATGTCATTCTTCTCGATGGTTTCGATCAACGCCGCGTATCGCTCGCGCCGTTCATCGAGGCTCATTTCCAGCGCCGTCCGAATGACATCTGCCGTCGCGCCGATGTCGTAGGGGTTGACGATGAGCGCGCTGTGCAGTTCCTCTGCAGCACCTGCAAAGCGCGACAGGACAAGGACTCCAGGATCCTCTGGATCCTGCGCAGCAATGTATTCCTTGGCTACGAGGTTCATGCCATCGCGAAGCGGCGTCACCATGCCGATGCGGGATGAGCGATAGATGGCTGCAAGCCGCCTGCGCGCGGTCGATCGATGGATATAGTGGATGGGCACCCAATCGAGCTCACCGAATTGTCCATTGATGGAACCGGCGAGGCTTTCGAGCTGCTGGCGGATGTCCGTGTAAGCGTCGACGCTCGATCGCGTCGGGGGGGCGATCTGCGTGAGAACGACCTGGCGGCGATACTGCGGAAATTTTTCAAGGAACTGGCCGAAGGCTTTGAACTTCTGAGGCAAGCCCTTTGTGTAGTCCAACCGGTCGACGCCGATGATGCGGCTGGCCCCGCGCCCTTGCGCAAGCCCTGTTTCACGTCCGCCTTTGGTGAAGTCCGCGACGTCGATGCCAATCGGAAAACTTGCGACGGTTAGGAGACGATCGAAGATGCGAACGCGGCCCTGCGGCGTGACGTTTCCGAACACGCCATTCAGCACGTAGTCGATGAGGTTGGCGATGTCAGCCTTGGTCTGCAGGCCGACAAGATCGTAGTCGGCAAGGCAGCGGGCCAGATGCTCGTGCTCGGGGATGGCAGAGAACATCTGCCAGGGGGGAAAGGGAATATGCAGATAAAACCCGATGCGATTGGTAACGCCGAGCTTCTTCAGCTCGGCGGCCATCGGGATTAGGTGATAGTCGTGCACCCAGATGATATCGTCAGGCTTGAGCATCGGTTGCAGCAAAGCTGCGAGGCGCCGGTTCACACCAAGGTACTGCTCGAAATAGCCGGCTTCGAAATGCGCAATATCGAGCCGGCCGTGAAACACCGGCCACAGCACCGAATTTGCATAGCCGAGGTAGTAACGATCGTGCTCGCTCAGAGAAAGAGGGACGGTGGCAATGCGGCCTTCGCGCGAGACTGTGCTGCAGTCCTCAGCCGGCTTGATTTCGCCGCTCCAACCGAACCACAGCGAAGGCCGGGTGCGTACGATGTCGGCAAGCGCCACCGCCACGCCGCCCGCTTGCGACGCCTTCCTGAGGTCCAAGACTCGGTTGGAAACCAATATGACACGACTCATCCTTGGGAAACCTCCGATGGTCAGGTCGGGACGCGATTTGGGGCGGGGATCACCTTGTGTAACGCTCGAAATCACGGAAAGTTCCAAGATGGCCCAGATTATTTTGTGGTGGCCTACCTTGGGGAATTCAGCCGACCCAGGCTTCCTGCCAGCTTCGGGAAAGGATGCGGCCCGTATTAATGATGCCGGCCATGGAGTACGTCTGTGGGAGATTTCCCCAAAGCTGGCCGGTTACCGGATGAATGTCCTCGGAAAGGAGGCCGAACGCATTCGTTCGCGCCAGGACGTCCGTGAACATGTCGCGCGCTTCCTGTTTGCGACCGAGCGCGGCGAGGGCATCGATATACCAGAACTGGCAGACGAGGAATGCCGATTCCGGCAAGCCGAAATCATCTTCGGCGACGTAGCGCATGAGATAGCCGTTGCGCTTGAGTTTTTTGTCGATGACCGCGCACGTGCGCACGAAGCGCTCGTCGCTGGCGGGCAGCAATCCGAGATCGGGGAGGAGGAGGACGCTGGCGTCGAGCTCATGATCGTCGAGCGCGCCGACGAGCGCACCGGCTTTATCGCTCCATGCGCGGCTGAGGATTTCCTTGCGGATCGCATCGGCGTGCTCGCGCCAGAAGTTGGCGCGCTCGGTAAGGCCAAGACGCGCTGCGATACGCGCGAGGCGATCGCAGGCGACCCAGCACATCGTCACGGAGTGCGTATGGATGCGCTGCCGCCCGCGATACTCCCAGGGGCCGGCATCGGGCTGGAACGCGAAGCGGCGCGCCTGTGCCCCAAGCGGTTCCAGGCGATGGAAGAGCGCCGCGTCACCCATGCGCGGCAGCCGTTCGTCGAGAAACATCTGCGAGGCACCGAGGATCACGCTGCCGTAGGAATCGTGCTGCATCTGCTCGGCGGCCTGGTTGCCGATGCGGACCGGCCCCATGTTCTGGAAGCCGGCAAGGTCTGGCGCGGTCCACTCTTCCAGCGGCTCCGTCGGCACGATGCTGTAGACGGGGCGGAGCGGCCGCTCGGCATCCACCGCGATGTTGGTGATGTAGTGGATGTACTCCTCCATCGTCTGGGTGGCGCCCAGACGGTTGAGGGCCTTGATCACGAAGAAGGCGTCGCGGAGCCAGCAGTAGCGGTAGTCCCAGGTGCGCTGCGAGCCGGGCGACTCCGGGATCGAGGTTGTGTGTGCGGCGATGATGGCGCCGGTTTCCTCGAAGTTGCAGAGCTTCAGCGTGATGGCGGCGCGGATGATGTCGGCCTGGAACTCGAGCGGGATCGCAAGCGAGCGGGCCCAGTCGAGCCAGTACTGGCGCGTGCGCTGGGTGAACTCCTGCGAGGTAGTGTCGACGGCGGCTTCGAACGGCTCGTCAGGCCCCAGGATCAGCGTGATGGGCCGGACCAGCGCGAACGGCGTCTCGTGCGCGATGTAGGAGAGGGGCGCATCGGTCGTGAGGCGCAGGTTCTCCTGTCCCCCCATGTAGCGGATGTGGTTGGAGCCTTGCGCGCGATGCGTGCACGGCTGGCCGTAGTTGAAGGTCGGCCGTACGCGGATGCGCACGCGCGGCAGGCCGCTGATCGGCTCGATGCGGCGGAAGATCTGCGGCGGGTTGAACACGCGCTCGAAGCGCTTGAAGCGCGGTGCGAAGTCTGTGATGTGCACCGCGTTGCCGGCGCCGTCGCGCAGCGTGGTCTGCACGATGGCAGTGTTGCGCTCGTAGGAGGCGTTCTTGCTGGCGGCCCCTTCCAGGGTGACGTCGCAGAAGCCCTTCTCCTCGTCGCCCGCCAGCAGGCGTGAGAAAACAGGGTCGGAATCGAAGCGCGGGAAGCACCACCAGACGAGGCGGGCGTTGTCGTCGATCAATGCAGCCGTGCGGCAATTGCCAATGGCGGCAAGGTTCAAAGTCTGCGCGTGCCCCATTGCTGCGTGACGCTGCTCTCTATCTAACTAATGCTCGTCTTTGGCGCGTTGTCGTAGCTAGCACGACGCAGCGGTGCAGCACACGTTGACGTTGTCGCGTGCTGCACCGCTATAGTCCGTGTGTTGCCTCACCGGAGGTATCCTGCGGTGACGACCGCTGTCGCACGTGGTTAACCGCTACTTCTCCAGCGCGCTGGTCTGCATGAACGTCGGCAAGGGTACCCTCGAAAGGTCTAGATTGTTCAGCACCCACACGCCGCCTAGTGCAACGATACCGGCAACAAGCACGCGCGGCAGTGTTCTGACGAGCACGCCGAGCAGTGTGGCGAAGGCCGAAAGAATGCGTTCACCGGCGGCCCACAGCTCCTTTGCGGCCTGGAACAGCGCGTATGCGACAGCGCCGATGACGATGACGAGCAGCAGCTGCTTCCAAAGCGGCCAATCCTGCCAAGGCACCTGCAGGAGACGGGAGATCTGGTCCACAGACCAGCTCCAGATCAGCTGCACGAACCTGAAGATGGCGGCAATGCCCTGCTGCAGGAATTGCAGCAACTGATTGAACATCTGTTCCATAAGGCCTCCTGTGGCGGCCGCGCTGCCCGGGGGTCCGGGGCGCGCATCCCGCGGTCGAAAGGCCGGCACCGCATTCCCGCCGGCCGCAGCGTTAACGCGGCCGTATTTGGGTCAGTTCCCCGTCCAAGCAGAGATCGATTAACCATGGCTTCGCCTAGCCATGCTCCTGACGCATGGCTACTACGGCGCCGTCGTTTGTTGCATTGCAATGTGGTATGCCATATACCATATCCAAACCCAGACACGGTGAACACCGGCTGGTAAGGAGATGATGACCATGAGCATTGCCAAGAACTTCGAGGAAACCCTGGGTTTCCTGCCGCATGACGAGTCCAAGAGCCCGTTTGCCCATTTCGCCGCGCAAGTTGCCGTC
>CADEEC010000085.1 GCA_902826255.1 uncultured Hyphomicrobiales bacterium
GCGCGATATGGCGCACACGCTCGCGGAACTCCTTGGTCTTCTGCGGCAGATCAAATGTCACGGAGGTCCCTCCATCGCGGCGCCGGTTGGGGGATTGCTGTGCCGGCAACTGTAAACAGGGCGTCACCGGCGCCTTATCCCTTTGCTAACCATAATGTTCTGCGGTCGGCGTGACCCGATCCGCAGGAAGAATTGATTAGGCGGGTTCTATTAGCTTGGGAACGACAAAATTAACCCAGGCCAGAAAACCTGTAACCATGAAGCCCGAACAAAAATCCCTGCTGTTGCAGCGCTTTCGGCGCGCGGCGGGTCTTGTGCTTCAGCCCGTAGTGGGCTTTGCAGCAATGCTGGTCTGCGTGATCTGGCTGGGCGTCTGGCAACAGGTGCAGATGGAACGGCAGGCCCTTGGCAAGGATATCGCGCAGGAAGCAGCCAACCTCGCCATCGTGTTCGAGCAGAACGTGCAGCGCACGGCCAGCGAGATCGAGCGCGTTCTCAAATACCTGCGCGAAAGCTACGAGCGCAGCGGCTTCAAGCTGAACTGGGCGACGCTGCTTCAGGAGCGCCACATCGTCAACGACCAGACGGTGCAGATCGCGGTCATCGACCGGAATGGCATGATGATCACGAGCACCGCCATGCTCTATCCGCAGAAGGCCGTAGACCTGAGCGATCGCGAGCACTACCGCGTTCACACCTATACGTCCCGCGACGAGCTCTTTGTCAGCAAGCCGGTGGTCGGCCGGGCATCGGGGAAGGCTTCGGTCCAGTTCACACGGCGCTTTTACAGCGAGGACGGCGGCTTTGGCGGCGTTCTGGTCGTATCGCTGGATCCCGCCCACCTTTCGTCCGCCTATGGCGACATCAACCTGGGAGCGGGTGGCGGTTTTGCGCTGATCGGAACCGACGACATCGTCCGAGCCGGCACAGGCATCCACGCAAAGTCGGTCGGCAAGGGATTGCGTGAAGCGGTCGAGTACGGCGAACGCGAAGTCACCAGCACCGGCACGGAACTGCTCGTTGCCGAGGTCGAAGGCCAGATGCGCCGTTTGGCATTCCGCCGGGTGAAGGGCTATCCGCTCTCCATCGTCGTCGCCGGGCGCAGCATCCATGGCGACACCGCCCTGGTGCGCAATCAACGCAACTATGTTTTAGGCGCCGCCTTCCTGACCTTCCTCGCCCTGCTAGCGGCCGGCGGTGCGATCCGCAACCGTCAGCGGCATGAGGCACAGCTTGTGCACCTGGCACGCCACGACGTGTTGACCGGCCTTCGCAATCGAGCACAGCTCAACGAGGACCTGAGGAACGCGTTCGTGAACTCCGGATCACGCCAGGATTTCGTACTCCATCTGATCGATCTCGATGGTTTCAAGTACGTCAACGACACACGGGGTCACCCCTTCGGTGACAAGATGCTGAAGGCCGTTGCTGCGCGGCTTTGCGCCCACGTGCCACACAAGGACATCGTGGCGCGGCTTGGGGGTGACGAGTTCGCCGTCATTCAGACCAGTGTGACGGATGTCGAGGAGGCCGCGGCTCTATCCGACCAGATTTGTACGCTGCTCGGCCAGCCCTACGATATCGATGGCGTCACCGCTGTCATCGGAGCCAGCGTCGGCATCGCCTGGGGCTGCAAAGATGCCCACAATCCGACCGATCTTTTGAAGGCTGCCGATCTCGCCCTCTATTCCGCGAAGTCGCAAGGGCGCGGCCGCTATCGCTTCCACAGCAGCGAGATGCTTGCCGCGCACGAGGCGCGACGCAGCCTCGGCGTCAGCCTCAGGGATGCGGTCGCTGAGGACCAGCTCCGCGTTCATTATCAACCCATCGTCCAGGCGAAATCCGGCGAAGTCCGCGGCTATGAGGCCCTGGTGCGCTGGTGCCATCCCAAGCTCGGTTGGATCACGCCGGCTTCGTTCATTCCGATTGCCGAGGAAACCCGCCTCATCGTGCCGATCGGTGCCTGGGTGCTGAGGACGGCGTGCGCGGATCTGGCCAAACGGCCCGAGCATTTGCGCCTTGCCGTCAACATATCGCCCATCCAGTTCCGGAATGCGGAGCTGGTCGGCACCATCAAGGATGCGCTCGAGATGTCGGGCCTGGCGCCCGATCGCCTCGAGCTCGAGATCACCGAGTCGACCCTGATGCAGCGCGACAGCATCACCGACAGTCAGATCGCGGAACTCGACGCGTTGGGCATCCGCATCGTGCTGGACGACTTCGGCACCGGCTACTCGTCGCTGAGCTACCTGCACGCCTATCCGATCAGTGCGATCAAAATCGACCGCTCGTTCGTCAAGGCGCTCGACGAGAAGGCAAGTGCGCCGGCCATCATCCGCGCCATCACCACGCTGGCGACCACGCTTGGCCTCGACACGGTCGCAGAGGGCGTGGAGACGCTGCGCCAATACGAGCAGCTGGTCCAGCTTGGATGCGGCGAGATCCAGGGCTACTACATCAGCCAGCCGAAACCTGCTGCCGAGATTCTGCCGCCTGAGGTCGAGCAACTTCCCACGGAACAGACGCTCGCCGCCTGACTTATCAAAACGACTGCGCGAGACCGCCCGCTTCCCGGTGCGGGGTCCATCACATTCCTGCAACGCATTGCGGGAATGCTGGCCAAGACGGGGGCCTCGTGCTAGGCGCAGCCGCAAAAGCGCCGCATAAAAGCGGAACTAGCCACGGCTGGTCCAGCACGGAAAATCGAGAGGCCCGCGCGCATGCTGGCAAAGACCCTGATATCGCTTGTGACGGCCTCGTCGGTAGCGGTCTCCTCGGCGGTCGCAGGACCAGCTCTGTTGTTCGATGCCGCCAGCGGGCGCGTGCTCTACGCCGAGGACCAGGACAACCAGTGGCATCCGGCGTCGCTCACCAAGATCATGACGGCCTACCTCGTGTTCGAGGCGCTGCGCGAAGGCAAGCTGACGCTGCAGCAGAAAATCCCCTGCTCGGAGCTCGCGCACAGCCAGGCGCCGAGCAGGATCGGGATACCGGTCGGAACCGAGATCACGGTCGAGACCGCGCTTCAGGCGCTGATCGTGAAGTCCGCCAACGATGCGGCGATCATGCTTGCGGAAGCGGTCGCCGGCTCGCAGGAAGCCTTTGTCGCCCGCATGAACGCCGCCGCGGCCAAGCTCGGCATGAGCCGCACGCTGTTTGCGAATGCCAACGGCCTGCCTGCGCCAGAGCAGGTGACGACAGCCCGTGACATGGCACGCCTGACGGCAGCCGTGCTGCGCGACTTCCCCGATCAGGCCCACCTGTGGTCGATGGAGGACATGCGGGTCGGCAAGCGCCGGCTTCGCTCGCACAACTCGCTGCTGCGCAATTACGACGGCGCCGACGGCATCAAGACCGGCTTCATCTGCGACAGCGGGTTCAACGTGGTTGCCAGCGCAACACGCGATGGGCGCCGGCTGGTGGCCGTCGTCCTGGGCGAGGTGACGGGCCGTGAGCGCAGCGCGCGGGCTGCGAACCTTCTCGAGCACGGCTTCCAGACCTATGGCTGGAAGGTTCTCTTTGGCACAGAAAATCTGACGACCATGCCAATTCCGGCTGACGCCAAGGGCGTAGAGAGCATACGCAGCTCGGTTAAATCATGGGCGTGCGGCTACCGCCCGAAAGGCGCGCTGGCGAAACGGGCCAAGCGCAAGAAGGCCAAGGCTGCGGCCAATCGCAAGCCTGGCACTACGGCCTCCAAGCAGTCCGGCAAGGTGTCGGCCCAAGCCAAAGACTGAGGCGGCGCGACCCCTCGCCGCACGTTAACCTTGCGCACGCGTGCCCTCGTCCGGCTGGCGCCGAATTTGCTTTCCAAATCGCTAACGGTTGTTCGTCGCGTTAGGAAGAGACAATGCGGTCCGGTTCGCAGATCGATATCGACATGACGCCCCCGGTGCATGAAGCCGAGGCCATGGTATGCGTGCTGGAGGCGAAGCACGGCGCCTGGGCGGCAGAGGTGGCCGATTTCTTCTCCACCTTCCATAGCCTCAAGGGGGACGCCGGGCGCAGCTGGGCCTGGGCCGGCGTTGCCGAGTTGGCCCGCCGCCGCGCGGAAGCTCGTCAGACCGAGCAGTAAGTCAGCTCGCGACTACGATTTGGGAGATCCGATCACCAGTGTCCAGAAGGTCTTGAATTCCGTCTTGGCGTCGTGAACCAGCGCGATGCCCATGTGATCGGCATCGGCGATCAGCAGGTTCTTGTTGTGCCCCGGGCTTGCCTGCCAGCCCTTGATGACCTCCTCGATGGTGACCTGGCCGGTCCCTACGTTCTCTGCCGCAAGCTTGGCGTTGTAGCCGGCGGTTTTCACCCGGTCCCACGGGTTTGAGCCGTCCGAGCCGAAGTGCGAAATGCGGTCCCATTTGGCCAGGTCGCGTGAGTGCATCCGCGCCGCTTCGGTCAGGGCAGGCTGAAGCTTGAGCGGGCGCAGCCCCTTCTGTTTGCGGTAGGCGTTGATGAGTTCGCGCGCTTTCTCGGCATCGAGCCGCGTGCCGCTGTAGTCGCGGTCGGCAAGTGCGCCGGTGGCAGCCTTCTCGAACGAGCCCTTCGGCGCCTTGTCGTCGGCCTTGGCGACCGTGCGCCGCGGGGCCTGGTCGAGGCTCCCGGTTTCATAGCCGCGCGAGGCTTTGGGCGTGGGCTGTCCCGAGGAGGGGGACAGGTTGGCCATGAGGGAATAGCTGGACGTGCCGCACCCCGAGAGGGCCAACGCAAGCACGACAGGCACAAATACGCGGTACATCACAAGTCTCCGCCGACGGGCGCTAGGTCCACAGCATCGCGCGAACCCGTTAACTGCCCATTAACGCTGCTCCGGGTGTGCCACCCGGCAGGGTCGACGAGACGTCGTGTCAAAGGTCTTAGTCCCCCTCGCCACTGCATTCCGGCGGACCGGATGCGGGCTGGTTTCCCCCGATCGAGCTGTCCAGTTTCCCCAGGGATGATCCCACAACTCAATCGTGACGTTAGTTTGGCGTTAGGCCCCCAGAGCACACTTTGCGCATACACGACCGGTTGGAAAATCTCCCGGAATTCCGCAAGATGACCGGTGAGCCTCCGGTGATTCGCGCGTCCGAGGCGCGCCGTGCTGCGTGCCTGCGAAAGCGGGCGCGGTTGTCTATTCATCTGGGAGGCCAGTGTGCAGAACGCTGCGATTCTGGAACTGCCCAACGCCAGCTACGCCGAGAGCGAAGATCGCCTGCGTGCCCTCGTGCTGGCGCGCATTGCCTGCAGTCCGCAGGGGGCGACGAAGGCCGAGGCTGCGATGGATGTTGCCGCCGTCTCTGGCGCGCGCCTCGCCGCCGGCCAATGGCGCAAATGGGTCGAGCGCGAGATCACGGTGCTGAGTGCCTCGGGTCTCGTTGCAGCCAAGCAGAACCGCGTCACCGCCACGCCGGCAGGCATGCAGCGCACCGCGAAGTTCTTAGGGCTCACCGGTGACATCCCGCGCCGCTGGAGCGATGTGCGCGATCTGCGCCTCGTCTCGCTGGCGCTCGGCATGCAGCGCGAATCCCCCAAGCGTCTGCAGATGCTCGCCACGCCTGATGGCCTGCGCATCGCGATCCTGGAGACGTCCTTCAATCTCAACATCAAAGGCGTGCCGACGGCATCGCGCGTGCGCGAAGCGCTGGCGGCTGCCGCGCTGCGCCGGGCCTTCGGCAACAAGTCGACGACGGAGCTAGCGGGCAAGCTCGGGTTGTCGGCAAAGGCGAGCCGCCTGCTCGCGGCGCAGTTGTCGCGCAAGCCGCGCGATTTCGGCACGGACTCCCGCCTCATTGCCACCCTGGCCGCCGAATGCGTCGGCGCGTCCTCGACCGATCCGGAAGCTGTACGCCTGGCCCTGCTGCGCCAGTACTTCACGCTGCCCGCGAAGGCGCCGCCGGCGAAGAAGCCGGCCGCCAAGCGGCCTGCGGTCGTCGCGCCGCCGCCGGTTCAGCCTGCTCCCGCCCAAGAGGCCCTGCGGCCGCAGGCTCCACCATCCGTGCCGCGCGTCGAGCCGGCTGTGCCAACGCCGCCGGCCGCCGTCGGCAGGCCGGATCTTGCCGGGTTCGCATCCGAGGTTCGCCGCCACGCCGCCGCCGCCGCGCATGGCTGGAGCGGCGACCGCAAGGCCTACATCAGCCACGTATGGCGGAATGTGCACCATCAGCACCCGGGCTGGAACCTCTCGGAAATCGAGTTCAAGGCCATGCTGGCCGAGGCCCACCGGACCGGTCAAATCGTGCTGGCAAACGTGGACCTTAAAGACAAAAGCAACATCAAGGACGTACAGGATTCGGCGGTCAGCTATCGAAACGCCGTCTTCCACCTGATTCGCGTCGACTGACAGCCGTCAGCCGAGGCACCCGATCCGAACTGAGGGTTCATGCGCCACGAGGCTCACATAGCGCCGCTTGCCGATAGTCTGTCGGCGGCCTTCGAGCACTCCATCACCTGGGAGGACGATATCTGGCGGGCCGATCCCGTCGATGTCGAGCTGGTGCATGCGCCCGCGCGCCGCAAGTTCAACGAGCTTCTGGCAGCGGTGACGTCGGCTCAGGTCGGCTCCGTGCAGGCCCGCATCCTGCTGTTTCACGGCCAATCCGGCGCGGGCAAGACGCATCTTCTGCGCGCGCTGCGTACGGGTGCGCATCGCAGCGGCGCGGCCTACTTCGGCTACGCGCAGATGACGCCCGATGTGGCCAACTACGCGGATTACTTTCTGCGCCGCCTGGTGGCGTCGCTGGAGAAACCCTACGACCCCGACAAGGGCGGCGAGAGCGGCCTGGCGCGTCTTACGCGCCGCCTTGTCGAGGATAGCGGCGTGCTCGATCAGGCTGCGCTCGACAAGCTGCGCGACGCCAAGCTGAGCGACGCCTCGCTCGCCAAGATGGTGCTCGGGCTCGCCGACCAGATCGTCGCTGCGCCCAAGTTCGCCGATCAGCCGCTCGACGTGAACATCGTGCGCGCGCTGCTCTACCTGCAGCGCAGCGACCCGCGCATCGATCAGCGCGTCCGCCAGTATCTGCACGGCCAGAAGCTCAACGACCTGTCGCAGGAAGCCGTCGCCGCACTCGACCTCAATACCGGCGAAGGCCGCGCGTTCGAGATCATCGAGTCGCTCGGCCGCCTGATGTGGTCGGTGGACGGCGCGGCCCTCGTCTTCTGCATCGACCAGGTCGAGGACCTGCGCTTCTTCGAGGACTATGCCGAGCGCTTCCAGAAGGCGGCGCGCGATCTCATCCAGATTGCCAACCGCGTGCCCACCGGCATTGTCGTCATCTCCTGCCTTGCCGACTTCTACGGCAAGGTGCGCGAGGTGCTTGCGCAATCCTACATCGACCGCATCGAGAAATCGGGCCCGGTGCCGCTGATCGAGACACGCTCGTCGGAGGAGGCGCGGCTCATCATCGCCAAGCGTCTGCAGCAGGACCCCCGCAACGGCGGCACCGATCCGACGCTGCGCTTCGGGCTCGAGTTCTTCGAGGAGTTCGGCGGGCTTTCCACGCGTCGTATCCTGGAGCTGGCGCAGGTGCGCATGCGCGCGCACGAGACGCCCGACCCTGTGCAGCCGGAGGAGAAGCCTGGCTTCATCTCGGCGCTGGCTGCAGCGCTCGGCTTCGGCGGCCGCGACGAGCATCCTGCCCCCCTGCCATCGGCCTTTTCCGCTCCGACGCCAGCGGAAGCGTCCAGCCAGGTTGAGTTCCGCGAGTTCTGGAATCGCTTCATTGCGCAGTCGGAGGCGGAAATCCCCTCTGATGACGAAGCCCTGATGGGCATCCTCGCCGGGGCGCTGCAGCTCGCCAATGCCGAATGGCGCGGCGCCATGCAGGTCACCGTAAAGCGCCGCTCGGATGGCGACGAAATCCCTGCGCTCGACCTCGAACTGCGGCACACGGCCGGCCACGTCTCCGACGCGCGCATCTTTCTCTGCAACCGCCCGACGCAGGGTGGCGGCCTCAAGCGCCAGATCGACCGCGTGCTCGATCTGATGGGCGACAAGGCGTGCTTCATGCTGCGCGCCAGCGACTTCCCGCCTAACCGCAAGAACCAGACGGCGCAGGCCTTCCGCAAATTCCGCGAGAAGGGCGGCCGCTCGCTGCTGATGCCGATCCCGGATTGGGAGCGCATGATGATGGTGCGCGAGTTCCACGGCCAGCATCGGCAGACACCGGGCTTCGCCGACTGGTTCGAGCGCGCCAAGCTGCTGTCGGATTTGCCGCCGGTCATTCAGCTCCTGCGGCTCGACCTCCTCGGCCGCGGCGCGCGCGTGCTGGCGCAGGCTGGCCAGCAACCCGAGACGCCGGCGGAGGCGATGGCTGCCGGAGAGTCGATGCCGGTGACGTCGACGGCGCCTTCAATGCCCGGCTCCTATGCCGCCGACTGGACCGGCTGGGGCTCCACGGGCGGCACACCTGCGCCTGACGTGAAGGATGACCTGCCGCTCTCCGTCCTGCTCGACGAGTCCGGCGATGCCGCCAACAGCATTCTTGCTGGCCGGGCGCTGCGCTCGCAGAAGAGCATCACGCTCAACAAGGGCGTCTTGAAGCGCCACGCGGCCGTGCTCGGCGGGTCCGGATCCGGCAAGACGACGCTGGCGCTGTGCATCATCGAGCAGCTGCTGCTGAAGGGCATTCCGGCGGTGCTCATCGACCGCAAGGGCGACCTGTGCTCCTACGCCAACCCCGACGTGTGGCGCGCTGCAGAAGGCGAATACGGCGAGCGGCGCGGTGAGCGCGAGAAGCTGGCCGACTCCATCGATGTCGCCGTGTACACACCGGGCCGCGCTTCGGGCCGGCCAATCTCGATCACGCTGCTGCCGAACGGCATCAACGAGCTGCCCGATCAGGAGCAGCAGCTGCTTGCCAACCTGTCGGCGGCCGCGCTTGGAGATATGCTGCATTTCAAGAACTCGGCGACGCACCAGAAGCAGTCGGGCACGCTTTCTGTCGCGCTGCGCATTCTCGGCGGCCGTTTCAGCAAGGAAGTGACGCTCGGCGATCTCATCGGCCTGCTCGAGGACGAGGACCCCGAGTTGACCGACCTGACGCAACGCATGGACCCCTCGGGCCGCATCCGTCGCGATCTGGTGGCGCAGCTCGACAGCCTGCGGCATCGCAACTCGTCGCTGTTCGAAGGCGGCGGCGAGTCGCTGCGCATGGAGTCGCTGCTGGGCAAGGGCCGCTTCGGCCGCAACGACAACCGGACCCGGCTGTCGATCATCTACACGGGCTTCCTCGGCGACAACGAGAACATCCTGTTCTGGGTCTCGCAGTTCCTGTCGGAGGCGCTGCGCTTCTGTCAGCGCAACCCCAACGACGAGCTGCAGGCCGTCGTGATGTTCGACGAGGCCGACCTCTACATTCCGGCCAACGCCAAGCCGGCGACCGCGGAACCGCTGCAAAGCCTGCTGAAGCGTGCGCGCTCGGCCGGGCTTGGCATCATGCTCGCCACGCAGTCGCCAGGCGACCTCGACTACAAGTCGCGCGACCAGATCACCTCGTGGTTCATCGGCCGCGTGCGCGAGGATACGGCGCTCAAGAAGCTGCGCGCCGCGTTCCAGAGCGAGTCCGGTCTCGATCCGAGCTCGGTGTTGCCGGGCCAGACCGTGGGTGAGTTCCACCTCGTGCAGGAGGGCCTGGTGCGGCCGATGCGGGCGCAGCGCTCGCTCATCTCCGCCGAGCAGGTGCCGTTCGATCGCATCGAGCAACTCGCGCGCGAGACGAAGGGGCAAGACGAGAAGCAGCTCAAGCTGTTCGGCTGAGCGGCTCGTTTCGCGTCGCAACGATCAGATTGGCGTTGCGATGCACAATCCCGTGCAGGTAGCGCCTGATCGCGCTACAGCTTCTGCGTTTACGGCAAATCCGCGTGCAACGTATTTGATTCCGCGGTATATTATTGTCCTGGGCCTAAAGGGGGTTCTTCGGGTCCAGTCGGGAGTGTGAGCGTAGCGGTGCGTTCCCTGCCGGTAGACGTGTAGCGTTGCGGGGTAGTGTTGTGATTGATAAGTCATTTCTTATCATGGCGTTAGCATGCACGGCTGCGCCGATACTGGGTGCGGGCATTTACGTCGTCGTGCACCTTTTCTAGATCGGCCCGGTTTCTTGTCGGCGCTGACCCAAGGCGCACCTGCCGCGCGCCGCGCAAAACTCCCCATTCTGGGGCGACTCCTTCCTTTTTTCCGGTTATCCACAGATTACCTGGGTTTCAGCATGGCTGAACCTGCACGCTCAACGTGCTGACCGTGTCGGCAAATACCTTGACTTGAGCGACCGCGGCAGAGCTAGGTTCGCGTCCCCAACCAACCAGACTGGAGTGCATGCCGCCCAAGGCAGCCAAGGAGGAAACATGAAGCTTGTCAGATTCGGCGATGTAGGCGCCGAAAAGCCCGGCATTGTCGATGCGCAGGGCGCCATCCGCGATCTCTCGGCGCATGTGAAGGACATCACCGGCGACGTGCTCGGCGACGCAGGCCTCGACAAGTTGCGCAAGATCGACACCAAGTCGCTGCCGGTGGCGCCGCAGGGCGTGCGGCTCGGCGCGCCGGTGGCGCAGGTTCGCAACTTCATCGCTGTCGGACTCAACTACGAGGACCACGCCAAGGAGACAGGCTCGCCCATCCCGAAGGAGCCGATCCTGTTCAACAAGCTGCCGAACTGCATCGTGGGGCCCGACGACGAAGTCATGATCCCCAAGGGTTCGCTCAAGCTCGACTACGAGATCGAGATCGCCTTCGTGATCGGCAAGCGCGCGCGCTACGTCGCGGAGAAGGACGCGCTTTCGCACATCTCGGGCTATGCCATCTGCAACGACATCTCCGAGCGCCACTTCCAGGCCGAGCGCGGCGGCCAATGGATGAAGGGCAAGTGCGCCGAGACGTTCGGACCGCTGGGACCTTGGCTGGTGACGCGCGACGAGATCGAGGACGTGCAGAACCTCGCCATGTCCCTCGACGTCAACGGGCAGCGCCGCCAGACCGGCAGCACCAAGACCATGATCTTCGGCATCGCCCACTGCCTGCACTACATCACGCAGTTCATGGTGCTGGAGCCCGGCGATGTGGTGACGACCGGCACGCCGCCCGGCGTGGCGCTCGGCATGAAGCCGCCGGTGTGGCTCAAGGCCGGCGATGTCATGACCCTCGGCATCCAGGGCCTGGGTGCCCAGAAGCAAAAGGTCGTCGCCTTCAAGGAGTGAGGGCCGGTCGAAATGCCAAGGCCCGCGCGAACGGTCGTCCGCGCGGGCCTTCTACGTCTTGAACGATCAGATCGGCGTCTTGTTGAGCGGGTTCATCGCGCGGATCGTGGCCGGTCCGTCGCGATCCTGGCCGTTGATCATGTGCGCGATGCGCGCCCAGCCATCGGCCGTGCTTTTGTCGATCTGGCGGATCGCGACTTCGAGATTGCGCAGAAGCTGCAGCAGCTCCTCTTCGCCGGATGCCCGGCCGTTGTCGTAGTGGGCGGCAGACTCCAGCCGGTCGATCAACTCGCGCACCACTCCGACCTCCGGCAGCAGAAGGAAGGATTTGAGCAGCCCGTCGACGCTCGCCGCCACCTCGTCGAGGATCGCAAGGGCTTCAGGCTTTCCGCTGAAGCCTGCGCGCAACGAACCGTACTTCTGGTAGATCGCGTCCTTCTTGTTCTCCTCGATTTCCGTCAGGTAGCGGCGCAGGCGGCCGTTGTGCTCGGCGAGCCGGTGCATGGCCTGCCAAGCCGCCGCCGCGGCGGCCTGCACGGCCCCGTCCCTGACCCGCGACGCGGCCGCGATATCGAGGTCGATGGCACTCAGCAGATCGTTCCAGATGCCTTCCCGCAGCTTCTCGCTCAGGACACCGTGATAATCCTTCGCGCCATGCAGATGCGGGATCTGGCGCGGCGCAATCGTCTCCGGCGCGCCGTGGCCGAGCCGCGTGCGCTCGGGCTCCGCCGTCAGCCGCACGGTCGGCTCGCGGGCCGTCAGCAGGGCCGAAGACCCGGCCCGATACATCAGCAGCGCCCTGAAGAGGTCCGAACGTACGAGGTAGGTGGTTTCAAGGGCCGAAGCCTTGCCCGTCACGCGTGCAAACGCGCCAGCGGATCGTGCGCCGCCGCGATCGTGGCGCTGCACGGCGTTGAGCGTCATGCCGGCATTCAGCACGGTCTGTACGAGCCGCTTGCTTTCCGGCGGCACCACGCTCAGGTCCACTTGAGCCATGAAACCGTGGCGCTGGTTGATCGGCTCCACGTGATCGAGCACGGTTTCGGCGTTGCGCTGCCGGTCCGGCTCCAGCGCCACGCCCACGATCTGGATCAGGCGTGCGCGATCGGCATATTCGCGGTCGCTCTCGCGTGCTGCATTGGCGACTACCGAGAGATACTCGAATATTTCCGAGCGAACGAGATACCGCTCGTGATGCGCGTCGGAAGCCGCGCGTTCTACGGCGCCGATGCTGGCGCCGGCAACGAGTACTTTGCGAATGCGCCGCGCCGTTTCCGGATCGTAGTGGCTGAGGTCCACCTCCGACCGGCTGTCGCCTGGAACATGCGACGGCTTCATGGCGGCCAGCACCAGCTCCGCATTCTCCAGCCGGTCCTCGCCCAGTGCGTTCTTGACGATGGCTTCGAGCTGCTCGGCCGTGCGCGCCTTGGGGCTTGGCACGTCGGACAGCGGGGACTTCACGGCTGCGGCGCCGAACAGGCCCGCCATGAGCACGAGTGCGTCCACGCCGATGGCCAGCACCAGCGCGAGGTAGGCGAGCCGGTTGCCGTCGAGGAAGGCGTTCCACGTGACGACGAACCTGTGCGCCTTGTCGTCCCGGTTCATCTCGATCGACTGCAGGCGCCCGCTGATGTCGGTGGAGTCCTGCGACACGAGGCCGGAGTCCTGCAGGCACTTGCGGCCGAACGACAGCAGGCCGTCGGTATTGGCGCCCTCGGGCAGCTTGGAGCCGCCGGCGCAGGTGGCATGGAACGCGACGAGACCGGCGTTGAGGGCGAACACGCGTGCCGCCGCCTCGGCCGCCTGCTTGGGATCGCAATCGATGCCGCGCACGCGATCCTTCGCCGGCGTGTTCATCACCGCATTGAGCAGACTGCCGCACTGCGTCTGGAGCGCCGACAACTTCTCGGTGTCCGGCTGCTGCCGGAACGCAGCGCGTGCCCGCTCGAAGGCGGGCAAGACGCGTGCAGGATCGACCCTCGTGCCTTCGATGTCCTGCTCGCCGCCTTCGGCCGCCTTGATGCGCTGTCCGGCTGTGAAGGCCTCGCCCTTGTACTTGGCCACCTCGCCGTTGATGGTGGCGATCTCGCGTTTGAGGCTGACGATGCGCGCCGAGGCGCGGTCGCGGACCTGTTGCGCCTCCTTGAAGCGCGGCTCATCGGTGATGGAGAGCTTGCGCTGCAGGTCGTCCAGCTCGCCCAGGCGCTGGCGGTAGATTGGGCCGCGCCCGCGCTTCAGCGTGCCTTCCACGCCGCCGTCCTCGGCGTTGGCCTCGATGCGCTTGGCGGCAATCGCCTGCTTGGTTTCATTGTAAACGGCTTGCGCCTTGGCCATCTCCGCTTCGAGCGCGCCCATGCCGGGCTCCAGGCGCTGCAACTCGGCCTCCAGCTCGTCGCGTCGTCTGAGCAGTGATGTCTGTCCGCGTTCGGCGCCGGCAATGCGCTCCTGCTGCTCGATGATGCCGCGGCGGCGATCCTCCATCTTCTGGACGAAGAACTTCTCGATCTCTGCCTGGGAGCCTGCGGCCTCATGCGCGAGCTTGGTCAGGTGTACATCGTAGGCCTTCCAGCCTTCCGCCTCGAACAGGTGCTCCGCCTCGGCAAGCTGCACCTTCTGGGCGCGCTCGCCGATGTCAGCGACGACGCCGCTGACCTGGTTGAGCGTGCGGATCTCGGCGGCACGAGCGCGCTGCTCGGCCGGGAAGATCGCATTGAAATGGGAGTCGAAGGAGAAGAACACCGATGCGGCGCCAGAGGCCAGGAACATGACCCACAGCATTGAGTTCTTGGCGATCAGCCGCACGGTCTGCACGTAAGGGGTTGAAATATCGCCGCCGCGCCGGAAGTTGAAGGCGATGACGGCCACCAGTACCACCGCGGCCAGGAAGTACAGCGAGACGTCGGCGAAACGGCCCCAATTGGCGACAACGCCCGCCGCTCGGCTGACGGCGATGGCATCGTAGCGGGTCAGCAGCCAGTAGAAGATGAGGGCAGCAAACGTGACGCCCAGCACCATCCCCAGGACGGCTTCGCGTGCCGTGAAACCCCGGGAGCCCGCCGTGCGCTGGTTCATGCCGCTGGCAAAGCTCTCGCCGATGAGCCAGGCCACGATCAGCATTACGCCCTGAATGCCGAACGAGATCAGCACCGAGAGGAGCGGGGCTGAGGTGAAATTGCGAAGCCCGTCGAAGGTCGTATAGCCGGAGGCAAGGGACAGCGCGATGGCGGCCGCGCCGAGCAGGGCGAGCTGCCAATTGCTCAACATCATTTCTTCGATGATGCGGAAGAGGCGACGGAAGAAGCCCGAGCTCCACAGAGCGAGGAGCAGAAGAGCAGAAAGAACAGCAAGTAAGCCGTACTGCGATTGCCAGATGCCGTTCACCGCTGCAACGACGTCCATTCACTTCTCCCGCTGGCATACAAGATGCGCGATCGCCTGCGGCCTGCAGGCGTTCACGCGACGCTGTTACATAGGAAGTACACGCACTCGGAAAAGCCCTTGGCTCTCGCGTTGCCGCGCGCCGTCCGCATCACAGGACTCTTCCCCGCGTACAGAATGCCGCAAGATTGCGGCAGCTTTGCCCTCATAGCGTGTATTACCACAATTTAAATCTGGACCCGCACGCCGCGCGTGCATCGCCCGGCACAACAGAACGCAGGACGCCGTTTTCCTCCGTTGCTGCGTATCAACAAAGATCAGCTTACGCGCGCTTGGGTGCGCGCCGCGCGCGCTCGTGATGCACGGCGGACTCCTCGCTAAAACAACAGAGTAGGACGCGCGTCATGCGCGCATCGGAATTCAGGTGATCGGTGACGGTGGACACGGCGATGCGCGCAGCGCGATCGGCGGGGAAGCCGTAGACCCCGGTCGAGATGGCCGGGAAGGCGATCGAGCTCAGGCCGTGCTGGCGCGCCAAGCGCAGGGAATTCCTGTAGGCGCTGGCGAGCAAGTCGTCCTCGCCCGCTCCGCCACCCTGCCAGATCGGACCAACGGTATGAATCACGTGCCGGGCCGCAAGCCGGTAGCCGCGCGTGATCTTCGCTTGCCCGGTCGGACACCCGCCGAGGGTCCGGCACTCGGCAAGAAGCTCGGGCCCTGCGGCGCGATGGATGGCGCCATCCACTCCGCCGCCGCCCAGCAGGGTCTCGTTGGCGGCGTTAACGATGGCATCCACGTCGAGCGTGGTGATGTCCGCGACGAGGATCTCGATCCGGTGCGGCACGGCAATTCCTCTTTGCTTGCGCTGCCATGCCGGTGCCACAGGTGGCAGGCAGGGGAACTGGTGGTATAAGATAACATGACCACAGCAATGCCGAACCAGGTGTTCCCGGCTCCCGAGCACAACCACGAGCTTTGTCTCGACGAGGCTTTGGATCGAGCGCGAAAAGTGTTCGATACCAAGGGTATGAGGCTCACGCCGCTGCGCGAGTCGGTGTTCCGCGAGATCGCCGCGGCT
>CADEEC010000086.1 GCA_902826255.1 uncultured Hyphomicrobiales bacterium
TGATCGCGGAGCTGGTGCGCGCGGAGAAGGAGGGCCAACGCATCAGCCCTAACGAGATGGTGTCGATGGTATTCCTGCTGCTCGGCGCGGGGTCGGAGACCACGGCGCATCTGATCAGCGGGTCGGTGTACGAGCTGGCACGCAAGCCCGAGCTGCGCGACTGGCTGGCGGCGGACTGGGATCGCGCCAATCTGGCGGTCGAGGAGTTCCTGCGCTATCTCTCGCCGGTGCAATTCACCAAGCCGCGCTTCGTGCGCAAGGATGTCGATCTCGGCGGCGTCACCGTGAGTAAGGGCGAGCGCATCATGGCCATGCTGGCCGCGGCCAACATGGACCCGGCGGCGAACGCGTGCCCCGAGCGCATGGACCTGGAGCGGCGGCCGAACCGGCATTTGGCCTTCGGCACCGGCATTCACTTCTGCCTCGGCCACCAGCTGGCGCGCATCGAGGGCACGTGCGCGCTGAAGGCGCTGTTCACGCGCTGGCCGAAACTGGAGCTGGCGGTGCCGGAAGCCGACGTCACATGGCTGGAACGGCCGGGACTGAACGCGATTGCGAGCCTGCCCGTCGCTCCCGGGCAGCGGCAACAGCACACACACGTCAGGAAGCAGGCCGCATGATCGACAGAAGCGACTCCGTCTCCATTCCCATCGAGCGCGGCTGGGAGGATATCCGTGAGGGCGTGCGGCGCATCTGCGATCAGTTTCCCAACGAGTATTGGGTGAAGAACGATCACGAGGCGGCCTATCCGACTGCGTTCGTGAATGCGCTGACGGGCGCCGGCTATCTCGGTGCGCTCATTCCGGAGGAATACGGCGGCTCGGGGCTGCCGATCAGCGCGGCGTGCGCGGTGCTGGAGACGATCCACGACAGCCCGTGCAATGCGGCGGCCTGCCACGCGCAGATGTATACGATGGGCACCGTGCTCAGGCACGGCAACGCGGCGCAGAAGCAGAAGTATCTGCCGGGCATCGCCTCGGGCGAGCTGCGGCTGCAGGCGTTCGGCGTGACCGAGCCGACGACGGGCTCCGACACCACGCAGCTCAAGACGCGCGCCGACAAGAAGGGCAACGACCGCTACGTCATCAACGGCCAGAAGGTGTGGACATCGCGCGTGCTGCACTCCGACCTGATGCTGCTGCTGGCGCGCACCACACCGCCGGACCAGGTGAAGAAGCGCTCGGAGGGGCTCTCCGTGTTCCTGGTCGACCTGCGCGAGGCGAAAGGCCAGAGCGGCGGCAAGGGCGTGGAGATCCGCAAGATCGACGCCATGCTGAACCACAACACCTGCGAGGTGTTCTTCGACAACCTCGAGGTGCCGGCGGACAACCTGATCGGGGTGGAGGGCCAGGGCTTCAAGTACATCGTCGACAGCATGAACGCGGAGCGCATTCTGATCGCCTCGGAGTCGCTCGGTGACGCGCGCTACTTCATCCGGCGCGCAACGGAGTATGCCAAGGAGCGTGTCGTGTTCGGCCGGTCGATCGGGCAGAACCAGGGCGTGCAGTTTCCCATCGCCCGCGCGCACGCGCAGGCGGCGGCGGCCGAGTTGATGGTGAAGAAGGCGGCGGCGCTGTTCGAGGCCGGGCGCGACTGCGGCGCGGAAGCCAACATGGGCAAGATGCTGGCAGCGGAAGCGGCGTGGGCGGCGGCGGAGGCCTGCATGCAGACTTTCGGCGGTTTCGCCTATGCGCGCGAGTACGGCATCGAGCGCAAGTGGCGCGAGACGCGGCTGTACCAGACCGCGCCGATCTCGACCAACATGATCCTCGCCTACGTGGGCCAGCACGTGCTGGGCATGCCGCGGTCGTATTGAGTGGCGGGTTCTTTGTCTCTGCGCGACGTACGGGCGAACGCTTCGTGACCCTGGGTCCCGGATATTCGCCTGCGGCGAATTCCGGGATGACAACACCTGTAGAGCTATCTGTCATCCCGGCCGAGCGCAGCGAGAGCCGGGACCCAGGAGCCAAGAAAACGCAGCAAGCCACGGAACATTGTCATTCCCGCGAAAGCGGGAATCCAGCCATGAGCGCCAGCGGTCTCGCCCGTGGGTGGATCCCCCCTCGCGTCGCTCGGCTTCGGGGATGACGGCGAGGCCGAGGTAACTGCCGTTGCGGTCGCCTACTGCGGCGGTGGGCGCGTGGCCTCGAAGGCGGGGACGGCGGCGGCGAACTCGTCGAGCCAGGCGACCAGCTTGGGACGGCTCGAGCGCCACGCACTGCCGAGGCGAAGGTCGAGATAGCCGAGCGCGCAGGCGAGCGTGAGGTGGCCGTAGTCGGGCGTGCCGCGCCAGGCGGGCGGCGTCTTCTCCAGATAGTCCAGGGCGCGATCGATCTTGCCCTGCTGGCGCGCCATCCAGGGCGCATGCCATTTCTCCTCGGGCCGGTAGCGCTTCTCGTAGACGAGCAGCAGCGCGGCATCGAGGATGCCGTCGGCGAGCGAGCCGAGCGTGAGGGTGCGAATGCGCTCCACGCCGCTGGCCGGAAACAGGGCGGGCTGCGGCGCCAGGCTGTCCAGATACTCGCAGATGACATTGCTGTCGAAGATCGCCGTACTGCCGTCGATGACGAGGGCGGGAATCTTCGAGAGCGGGTTTGCGCTGCTGAGCTCGGGGTTATCGAGCGGGTTGGTGTCGACGGCGACGGTCTCGATGCGGTCCGACAAACCCTTCATGATCACGGCCATCCGCACCTTGCGGACGTAGGGCGAGAAGGGACTGAACAGCAGCTTCATCATCGGTGCGCTCCTCCAGGGGAGCCAACGCCTAGCAAGCCGCGGGCGGGGCGTCGAGACGCAAACGCAACGGGCACGCCCTCACGGCGTCCAGGGCTTGCGCTCCTCGACGGGCGCGGCGGCCTCATCCTTGGCGCGGGCGGAGCGGATCTCGCGCGCCAGCGCGGCCAGCACCTCGTCGACGCCGCGGCGGGAGACGGCGGACAGCACGATCGGCTTGCGGCGGGCGGCGGCCTTGAGCTCGGCGAGCTTGGCCGCGATCGCCTCATCGTCCAACGCGTCGCATTTGGAGAGCGCCAGCACCTGCTTCTTCTTTTCCAGGCCCGCGCCATACGCCTTGATCTCGGCGCGCACGGTCTTGTAGTCGGCGGCGATGGTCTCGCTGGTGGCATCGACCAGATGCAGCAGCACACGGCAGCGCTCGACGTGGCCCAGGAAGCGCGTGCCGAGGCCGGCGCCTTCGTGCGCGCCTTCGATCAGACCGGGGATATCCGCCAGCACGAAATCGAGCCCGGCCGCGCGCACGACGCCGAGGTTGGGATAGAGCGTGGTGAAGGGATAGTCGGCGATCTTCGGCTTGGCGGCCGTCACCGAGGCCAGGAAGGTCGATTTGCCGGCATTGGGCAGGCCGACGATGCCGGCGTCGGCGATCAGCTTGAGGCGCAGCCAGATCGTCATCTCCTCGGCCGGCTGACCAGGGTTGGCGTGACGCGGCGCGCGATTGGTCGGCGACTTGAAGTGCGCGTTGCCGAAGCCGCCGTTGCCGCCGCGCGCCAGACGCACACGGTCGCCCGGCTGCATCAGCTCCGCGATCACGGTCTCCTGGTCCTCGTCCAGCACTTCGGTGCCGGGCGGCACCGGAATGATCACGTCGTCGCCCGCGGGGCCGGAGCGGTTCTTGCCCATGCCGCCGACGCCGCTCTTGGCCGTGAAGTGCTGGCGGTAGCGATAGTCGATCAGCGTGTTGAGATTGGCGACGCACTCGACCCAGACGTCGCCGCCCTTGCCGCCGTCGCCGCCGTCGGGGCCGCCGAACTCGATGAACTTCTCGCGCCGAAACGACACCGAGCCCGGGCCGCCGGCGCCCGAGGCGATGTAGATCTTGGCTTGATCGAGAAATTTCATGGGCTCGGACGTTGGTTGACAGGTTCGCTGACCGATAGCACGGAAACGCACGGGCGCGACGAAGCGATGCTAGACGGCGCGCCCCGCTATTCTGCCGAGCCAGGCGCGCCAGCGCGGCGTGTCGGCCGCCCGATAGGCGTGCACGCCCGGAAGGCGTTCGAGCGCGCGTTTGGCATCGAGCCAGTACGTCAACGCTTCAACGTCGTGGCCGCGCGCGGTGCTGATGATCTTGCCGCGCCCGACCGGTTCGAAGCCGAGCTTGCGCAGCACATTGCCGGACGCCGGGTTGTCGACGAAGTGCGAGGACGTGTAGCCCGGGATGCGCAGGCTGCGCACGCCGTAGCTCATGGCAGCGCTGGTGGCCTCGGTGGCGTAGCCGCGGCCCCACCAGGACCGTCCGAGCCAGAACCCGACCTCGGCGGCGCCGGAGTGCCGGCGATAGAAGCCGGTGCCGCCGATGAGCTGGCCGCGCAGCTCCATGGCAAAGCGCACCTCGCCGCGACCCGGCCGCAGCCAGGCACGGGCCTGCATTTCGCTCAGGGGGTGGGGGATGTCGCTCGTCATCGAGGCGACCGCCCAGTCGCCGGCAAGCCGCGCGAACTCCGAAGCATCCGCGCGCTCGAAGGGGCGCAGCAGCAGCCGCTCTGTCACCAGCCTGGCCATCGGAACGGCTCGCCGTCGTGCTCCAGCCCGTTGCGCATGACGCCCGGTCATGCGGTGCGGCTTCCCCGCGCCGCCCCGGTAGATATTCCGATGTGGGAGGGCCGTCGCGCAAGCGCGACGTGCCTTACTCCGCCGCTACAGGCTTGCCTGACTTCACCGACACGTACACCCGGCCGTTGCGCTTGGTGGCAAATTCCACCGCGCCGTCGGTCTTGGCGAACAGGGTGTGGTCCGTGCCCATGCCGACGTTGACACCGGCGTGCACCTTGGTGCCGCGCTGGCGCACCAGGATATTGCCGGCGATCACCTGCTCGCCGCCGTACTTCTTGACGCCGAGACGGCGGCCGGCGGTATCGCGACCGTTGCGGGACGAGCCGCCTGCTTTCTTATGTGCCATGGTTCGGGCTCCTCAATGCGTCCCGGCTGCCCTCAGGCGCCGACGATGTCCGTGATGCGCACCAGCGTCTGGTGCTGGCGATGGCCGCGCTTGCGGCGCGAGTTCTTGCGGCGGCGCTTCTTGAAGGCGATGACCTTGGGGGCGCGGCTTTGCTCAACGACCTCGCCGACGACCTTGGCTCCCGACACCAGCGGTGCGCCAACCTTGGCCTCGCCGCTGCTGCCGCCAACCATCAGAACTTCTGTGAATTCGACCTTCGAACCCGCCTCGCCGACCAGTTTCTCGATGGTCACGACGTCCTTGGCGGCAACGCGATACTGCTTGCCACCCGTCTTGATGACCGCGTACATGATTGATTCCTTTGATATTTCGTCATCCCGGGGGAGAAAATCCCGCGCCGGGGCGGATTTCGGGCGCACTATTAGTGAGAGCCCCCGCAAAGTCAACGGCCTACAGCACGCACAAAGGCGTCTGCATGGTCGCGCGAACACGCCGAATGCCGGGCACGCGAGCTTAACTATCCAGCTTGCGACACTGCTGCTCGAACTGCGACGCGCGCGACCGCTTCGAACGTCGCAACGAGGCTTGCCCGCCAGCACGGATTCGCCTATCTCCCGGGCTCCCGCGGCGCCGCCGATTTGGCACCGCCGGGACGACGCGGCTCCCTCGCAAGCTGACATTGCCCGGAGGCCCGCGTTGCGCCTGCAAAGCCGATCGCAGGCGTCCGGAGAGGTGGCTGAGTTGGTTGAAAGCACCGCACTCGAAATGCGGCATACTCGCAAGGGTATCGGGGGTTCGAATCCCTCCCTCTCCGCCAATTAGCCTCGCACAAGGTCACGCGGCGCGGTCGAGGCGGCTATCGGTGCGCTGGGAGTGCGAACCGGCTCAGCGCTGACCGAATGCGCCCGACACTTGCGCAACGCGCACAATACAAGGGCATCTTCCAACATTTACTATTGTCCTATCTATAGAATAAGCTTGCGGCATAGACGCAGCCCTTTGCCAGCGAGATCTCGATGCACCCCACGCGCCTTTTTCATTTGTTGGCCTGCCTTTCGGCGCTCGTTGTGGCGGCATGGGGCGCGGCGCCGGCCAAAGCCGAACTGCCCGCAGGCAACATCACGCTAATCGTCCCGCTCTCTGCGGGCGGCCCTACGGACGGATTGGCCCGTATCGTGGCCGACAAACTGGGACCGATGCTTCAGCGCACGGTGGTCGTGGAGAACCGGGGAGGCGCCGGCGGCAACATCGGAGGTGCGGCGGTCGCCAGGGCGGAGCCCAACGGCTTGACCCTGCTGTTCACCATCGACTCCCTGCTGACGATCAATCCCCATCTCTATCCTTCGCAAGGCTTCGACGCCGACAAGGACCTGACGCCGGTCTCGATCGTCGGCCAATTCACGCTGATGATGTGCGTCAATGCCAAGGTGCCGGCCAAGACGTGGGGTGAGCTGGTCGCCTACAGCAAGACGAAGTCCGTCAACTTCGGCTCGGCCGGCTTTGGAACCCCGCCCCACCTCGCCCTCGAGTATCTCAAGTCCGTGAGCAAGCTGGATGCCGCCCACGTCAGCTTCCGCGGCGCGGCGCCTGCCCTGACAGAGCTGCTCGCCGGCAACGTCGAGGGCTCGTTCCTGGTTGCCGGTGCCGTCATCGAGCACGTCAAGAACGGGTCGCTGCGCGCGCTGGCCGTATCCTCGCCGGAGCGGCTGCCGATCATGCCCGACGTGCCGACCGCCAGCGAGGTCGGCATTCCGGGCTTCGAGGCGCGCTTCACCAACATGCTGATGGTGCCGAGCGCAACGCCGGTCTCCGTTCAACAGCGCCTGAGCAAGGCGGTTGCCGAGATCGTGCGGCAGCCTGAGGTGCGCGAGCGGTTTGCTGCCTTGGCGACGGATCCTGTCGGCAGCACGCCGCAGGAAGCCGCCGCCCGCGTCGCACAGGAGCGGGCGCGATGGGGCAAAGTCATCAAGGACGCGGACATCAAGCTTCCCAGATAGCCGGCCGGTAGAACTCCAGTAGGAACATCGCAACCATGAAGGTCGTGCTTCTTGGAACCGGCGGCCCGCGCCCGGATCCGCGTCGGAACGCGTCGACAACGCTGATCCGCTGCGGCGAGGAGAACATCCTGTTCGACGCCGGACGCGGGGTCGTCGTGCAACTCGTCAAGGCCGGCGTGCCGCTGACTGCGCTGAACCCCGTGTTCATCACCCACCATCACTTCGATCACATCGGCGACCTCTACGATCTGATGCTGGCCACGTGGCTTGCGGGCCGCAAGGGTCCGCTCAAGATCTACGGCCCGTCGGAGACGACGCGCATCGTCAATGCGCTGATCACCCAGGTCTATGACAAGGACATCTACTGGCGCGACAAGGGCGAGCCGACACTCGGCGGCTGGCCGCCGCTGGAGGTGCAGGACATTCTGCCGGGGCCGGTGGTCGACACGGGCCGCTGGCGGGTCCGGGCGGAGCTCGTCAATCACGGCGATGGCCTGGGCATGCCCGCAAGCTTCATGCCGCGCTGGACCTGCCTCGGCTATCGTTTCGAGGCGGAAGGCAAGACGGTCGCGATCAGCGGCGACACCATACCCTGCGCCGGGCTGGACCGGCTGGCCGAAGGCGCCGACGTGCTGGTGCAGTGCTGCTACCTGGCATCGGAAGAGATCAACAACGAGCATTTTCGCAGGCTGGCGCAGCACACCATGGCCTGCGCCGCCGATGTCGGCCGCATCGCGACGCGCGCCGGCGTCAAGACGCTGGTGCTCACCCACCACAAGACCCGCACCGACCAAAGCATGCTGGATCGCATCGCCGAGGAGGTCTCGCGTGACTTCAGCGGCCGCCTGATCATGGGCGAGGATTTGACCGAGATCGATGTCTAGGCCGCGGACGTGACGCCTGCTCCCTCTCCGCTAGAATTTCACGCCGCAGCCGCAGCAATTCAGACAGCCGACAGCCTGTAGGCCGTACCGTAGCGGCCAAAGTCATGGCTGGTCACGCCGCAGCGTACCGATCCCTGAAAGGCCTGCGGCGGCGCGACCACCGTGACCTTGACGACGGCGGTCTCCTCCACATTCACCAGGCCTGCATGAACAGCAGCGGCAGCGAGGCTTGAATCACCGGTGTAGATGTCCGTGCCCCAGAGCGGGCCTTCGGAGATGCCGTGCACCCGAAAGTAGTAGGTCGCACCGACCGTGTCGCACAGGTCCGCCATGGTGGGCGGCGCCTCGGCCGCGAGAAACCCCTGGTCGAGCAGCGCGCGCAACTGACGCTTGGACAACGCACCGCGCCGATCGAAATAGGCAACCAGCTCCTGCACGGCCTTCATGTCAGTTGTGTCCTCTGCAAGGTAATCACGCGCCCGTAAGGCGGGCGGAAGTGCGCGACAGCCTGCTCGGGCAAGACCCACAGCACGCCGTAGGGCATCTCCTCGGGCGGGTAGGCGATGTCGCCGTCGGTCACGATCACGCAGGCTGTTACCTTGGCATCATCGGCCAATGCCAGCATGGCGGGCGCCAGATCGCTGCCGCCGTAGCCGCTGACCCGATAGTCGGCAAGCTCGGCCGGTGACAGCACCTCGTCCGACGTCACGGCAGTGTCGCACTGCACGACCCGGATCTGGTCCACCGCCACCGCGTCGCAGAAATCGGCGACCGCGCCAAGCACGCGGGGGATCTCGTCGGTCATCGAGCCGGAGGTGTCGAGCACCACGTTCAGCATCCAGGAGTCGCGGCGGCGCCCCGGCAGCACGATATCGCCACGGTCGGCGCCGCGGCGAGAGGGCCTTGCAAAGGTTCGCTCGCCGGGAGCGACCGACTCCAGCCACCGCTGCAGGCTCATTTCCCACGGCGTGCGGTAGAGGCCGCGTAGTGCGCTGACGGCCTGCTGCCCGGCGGCACCGGTGTCGGCACCTCGTCCTTTCATTGCATCCATCGCCTTGGCCAGAGCCAGGGCCTTCGCCGCAGTCTCCTGCATGGCCTTGGCACGCGCGGCCTGCTCCGCCGCCGCGTCCGGGAAGAGATCACGCTCGGTCTTGTCGTCGAGCACGTCACCGGGTTGCGGCTGATCGCTGCCGGCGCCGAGCGCGCTGCGCAGCGTCACGTGCTCACCCTCGAACACGCGCGACTTTGACGGCATGCGGTCGGCATTCCTGCGCATCTCCAGCACGATCTGCTCGGCGGATCTCGCGCGCGCGCCGGGCATGTCCAGCCCACCCGCCGGGATCGAGGTGAAGCCGAGTTCGACGCGCAGGATGTCGTTGATGATGTAGTCGTGCGCGTAGTTGAACTCGAGCCGCCCGCTGCCCCTGGCGCGATCATGGGTGCGCAAGGCGAGGTGGAGCAGCTCATGCGCCAGTACGAACACCAGCTCGTTGTCCTTCAGCCGCGCGACGAAAGCGGGATTGGCCACCAGCCGGCCGGAGGCGAACACGCCCATGGTCGGCACCCGCTCATCGATGCTCACACGCACGGCAGCGGCAAGGCCTGCGAGATGCGGCAGCGGCGCCGTGACGAGACGCAGGCCGCGCTCGATGCGGTCCAGCGTCGCGCGCTCGGATGCGACAACCGCGGTCACAGCGCCGTCACCTTTTTCAGAAGATCGAACATGGCGCGGTCTGCACCCAGCGCACCCCATTGCTCGACCAGGTCGCTGATGACGGTGAGCTGCTGCTCAGGCTGCAGAGCGCGCAGGAAGCGGTTCACCGTGCGCGGCTTCAGATGGGCAAGCTGTCCATCGCGCACGTGCTGGCGGACGCAATTGAGGATGAACCAGCGCGCCGCGTCGGTCTTGGGCAGAAGCTCAGGGCGGACGACGTAGTCCTCGATCGCGCCCATGACGCCAATCTTCTCCTCGGCGAGCGCGCAGAACACCGCCGCATCCTCCGCCGACAGCCGGCCGAATGCCAGCGCGCGGCGAATCTCGCGGTTGAGGATGCCGGAGCCCTCGGCCAGGTCGAGCGCGCGCGACAGCAGCGCCCAGGCGCGCGGCGTCGAGAATGGCACCGGCTCGGCCGGCACCGGCCGCATCAGCGCATCCGGCATGTAAGAAATGAAATTGCGGATGTCGGCGCGAACGCCGGTTTTCTTGGCCCAGGCCTGCCACTCGTCGGCATCGACACGCAGGTTGAGGATGGTGACGCGGTTGACGAGCGCCGAGCTCATCGAGCGCACCAGTGCGCGATCCTGCATGCGGTTGCCGGCCGCAACCACCCATGTGCCCGCGGGCAGCGCGTGCTCACCGAGCCGCCGCTCCAGCAGCAGCGAATAGAACGCCTTCTGCACGTCCGGCGCACAGGCCGGCAGCTCGTCGAGGAACAGGCAGAACGGCTCCGGATTCTCCGGCAGCAGGATGCGGGGCGGACAGAACACCGAGCGCTCGCCAACGATGCGCGGGATGCCGCTCACGTCCTCAGGCGCAATTTGGGTGCCGAGCAGCGACCGGCACGGCAGGCCTGCCTCTGCAGCCGCCTGCGTGACCATGTCGGACTTGCCGACCCCGGGCGGCGACAGGAACAGGAAGCTCTGCTCGTGCGCCATGCATTGGACAAGCTTCTTCGCCTGGCCGAGGCTGATCGCCTCGTCATGGGCCGAACGGATGCTGTCCATGGGCGGACCTCCTGCAGAAACAGTGGCGTGATGTAGGGATGACAGGCCGGCGTACCAGACCTGGCGCAATAAAAATTCTCGCTGAGGCCGCCACGTCCAGGGAATCCCTGCGACGCCCGTTCGCCATTCCCGGCGTGGCTCACTCCACTTTGAAGTCTTTCGGGTTCCAGTCGGGCTTGGGGTAGGTGGGGTTCATCTTCTCCAGCGTCGCGCGCACGATGCTGGCGATGGCGGCGTTGCGCGCCCATTTGCGGTCGGCGGGGATCACGTGCCAGGGCGCCCACGACGTCGAGCAGCGCTCGATCATCACCTCGTAGGCCTCCTGGAATTCGTCCCACAGCTTGCGGTCGTCGAGATCGGCAGGATTGAACTTCCACCGGCTCTGCGGCTCGTCGAGGCGCTCCTGCAGGCGCTCGGCCTGCTCCTCCTTGGAGATGTGCAGCATGAACTTGAGGATCGTCGTGCCGTTCTCGACCAGCATTTTCTCGAACGCGTTGATCTGCTCGTAACGCGCTTCGATGGCGTCCGCCGGCGCGAGCTTGCGCACGCGGCCAACGAGCACGTCCTCGTAGTGCGAGCGGTTGAAGATGCCGATGTAGCCGCGCGCCGGGCAGGCCATATGCGCCCGCCACAGGAAGTCGTGAGCCAGCTCCAGCTCGCTCGGCCGCTTGAACGGCGCCACGACCACGCCGAGCGGCCCGGTCTGGTTGAAGACATGGCGGATGGTGCCGTCCTTGCCGGCGGTGTCGGTACCCTGCAGGACCACCAGCAGCGCCCTTTTTCCTTCCGCGAAGAGCTTGTCCTGCAGGTCGTTGATGGCGGCGCCGTCCTTGGCGCTCTGCGCCTCCGCCGCCTTGCGATCGGGAAATGCCGACGCATCGCGCGGGTCGCGCTTGGCGAGCTTGGCGCGCTTGCCCGGCTCGATGCGCAACAGGTCGGCTAGGTCCGTTGTCATTTTCGCTCTCCGTTCGAAGGACTTGGGCCGAAACCTAGCATGGCCGGCATGACGCCACCAAAACACGCCGGCGCCGCGCCCGCGTTGAGCATGCCATGCCCGATATCCGATGACGGCACTCTGCCAGCGACGCGCGTGACGGCTGCAGATTGCGCACGACCCGCGAGGGTGATCGCGGCCCGCGCATGCTAGCCACGCGACGCTTGGGCAACGAAGCGAGGGGCATGACGATGCGGAAGCGGCGCGCCTTCATCACCGGCATCACCGGCCAGGACGGCGCCTACCTCGCGCAGCTCCTGCTCGACAAGGACTACGAGGTATTCGGCCTCGTCCGGCGATCGAGCACGTCGGAGGTGAACGAGTACCGGCTGCACTGGCTCGGCATCGGGGCCGACGTTCATCTGGTCGACGGCGACCTCACCGACTACACCTCGCTGGCGCGCCTGATGCGAGCCATTCAGCCAGGCGAGGTCTACAACCTCGCGGCGCAGTCGTTCGTCAAGACGTCGTGGGATCAGCCGCTGCTGACGGGGCGCGTGACGGGGCTCGGCGTCGCCAACATCCTGGAAGCGGTCCGCCTCGAATGTCCGGCCGCGCGCTTCTACCAGGCATCGTCATCGGAGATGTTCGGCCTCGTGCAGGAGCCCGTGCAATCCGAGCATACGCCCTTCTATCCGCGCTCGCCCTACGGCGTCGCCAAGCTCTACGGCCACTGGATGACGGTGAACTATCGCGAGAGCTTCCGGATGCACGCCTCGACCGGCATCCTGTTCAACCACGAGTCGCCGCTGCGCGGCATCGAGTTCGTGACGCGTAAGGTGACCGACGCCGTCGCACGCATCAAGTGCGGGCGCATGCAAACCCTTCAGCTCGGCAATCTCGACGCCCGGCGCGATTGGGGCCACGCCAAGGACTATGTGCGGGCCATGTGGCTCATGCTGCAGCAGCCGAGGCCCGGCGACTACGTGGTGGCGACCGGCGAGACGCATTCCGTGCGCGACATGTGCCGCATCGCCTTCGCCCACGCCGGCCTCGACATGGCGGCGCACGTGGTGGTCGACCCCCTCCTGCTGCGGCCGGCCGAGGTCGACGTCCTGCACGGCAACCCTGCGAAGGCCGGAACGCATCTGGGCTGGGCACCGAGCATCACGTTCGAGGCGCTGATCCGGGAGATGGTCGATGCGGACCTGCAACGCCTCGGCGCCGCGCCGCCGCGCAGGAAGGCGCAAGCGGCGTAAGCATGTCCCGCCGACCAACACGTGTTGCGCCCTGCGCCACGGGCCAGGCTTGGCCCGGATGCGGCATCCTGCGCTAAATCCTCCGACTTTTCAGCAGTGCGCGCGGCGGACTGCTTGCCATTGCGTCCGCGTGGGGCTATGCGTGCCGCCCAGGCTGCCGCAGTAGCTCAGGGGTAGAGCAACGCATTCGTAATGCGTGGGTCGGGGGTTCAATTCCCTCCTGCGGCACCATATAAAATCAAGCACTTCTGAACAATCAGCGCGTGGTCCGGCCGGTACAAATGTACCAGCAGGCACGGTTTTGGGGGCGGTTTCGGCCGCCCCTGACGCCGGCGTGCGCCCAGTTCTGACCGTCAATCCGACCGTCACCCGAGGGCGTCACTGGTACGCCCCTTCCCCAGCCCTCTCGGAGATCAAGCAATGAGCGGTCAGGTCTAGTCTGTCGCTCTTGCTGGTGCGGCTTCGCTATCGCTATCCCGGTTCATTGCCATGGCAGAAGTACAAGCGCAGGTTGGCTTTCAGTCGGCGGCAAGATGTACCTAGAAGGGCTCAACGCAGGAGATTTGTGACCGCCGATTTGATCGTTCCAGCGTTTGGAAGGAGTGCAGCCTGAAGGATCGGAGACGCAGGTATCCTCGTGTTTGCGGCCGCGTGGCGATGAATGCGGAGGCTAGGAACGTCCTGGCAAAGCTCACCGAGGCGGACGGCGATTTCGGCGCCAAATCCTCCGGTGCGAACCGCTTCATGAACAATGAGGGCACGTCCGCCCGCTGACCGCACTGCGGCGACCAATGCATTCTCATCCAGTGGTGCAATCCAACGGAGGTCAAGTACCCCCACGTCGATACCGTCTTGCTCGAGTTCGCGTGCTGCAACGAGTGAAGGCGCAACCATCGTGGCCCAGGTGATGATTACAGCGTCCTTGCCGGGTTTTCTGAGTATCGCCTCGCCCACGTTCTCCGAACGATCTGTAAATTCCACGGTGCCCTTGGTTTGGTACAAGCCGCGTGATTCGATGACGACACACGGATCGGGATCGGCAGCAGCAGCGCGCAGGAGTGAATAGGCATCCTGCGGCGTCGACGGCATCGCAATCTTGAGACCTGGCACATGTGCGAGGATCGCCTCGATCGATTGCGAATGCTGGGCGCAAGAGCCAGGCGTCGCGCCCTGCTGCATGCGCACGACCATTGGCGCCGACGATTGGCCGCCCGTGACATAGCGGACGTTTGCGGCTTGGTTGATCAACTGATCGATTGCAACAAAGACGAAGTCGGCAAACATGATCTCCACGATCGGGCGCGATCCGGAGATTGCCGCCCCGACGGCGGAACCGAGAATGGCATTCTCGGCGATAGGGGTGTCGAACACGCGGTGTGCGCCGAAATCGCGCTGCAGATAGCGGGCGGCACCGAAGATGCCCCCCGACTTGCCGACGTCTTCGCCGTATACGAGTGTCCTCTCATCGCTCTCCAATTCGGCACGCAATGCTGCGTTCACCGCCTCGAGGTATGTCATGTCCCGAGTGCCGGTCACGTTGGGTGCCGCCCTGGCCACCGCTGTGGCAACAACGTGGGCGTGGGCTGTTGCGGCATCGGGAGCGGGCGATGCCATCACCGAATCTGCCAGCTCGTTAACGACCAGGTCCTGCTCGGCAACGAGCGCATCGGCGTCCGGACCCGACATTGCACCTGCGGTGACAAGCTTTTTCTTGAGCAGGACGATCGGATCGCGATCGACCGCGCTGGCCTTGTCTTGCTTGCTTCGGTAGTGCTCCACATCCTTGTTGTAGTGGCCCCACAGCCTCGGCACCTGGAACTCGAGGAACACGGGGCCCTGTCCCGAGCGTGCACGCTCCGCGGCGAGCGCAATGGTGTCGCGAACGACTTCGGGATCTGTTCCCGACACGGTCGCCCCTTGTATGCCGTAACCGCTCGCTTTCTGTGCGAGGCGCTCGATGCGAAACATGTCGCTGGTCGGCGTCAGCTCACACCATCCGTTGTTCTCGCACACAAAGATAACGGGTAGCTGCCGGACTGCCGCGAAGCTCATCGCCTCGTGAACCGAGCCCTGGTTCATTGCGCCATCGCCGATGGAGACGACAACAACACGCCCGTTCTTCTGTGTCTGATTGGCGAGCGCCACGCCGCAAGCCATCGTGGTTCCCGCACCTACGATCGAGTTCTCGCCGATGAAGCGCGTGTGTGGCGCCATCATGTACGCAGAGCCGCCACGACCGCCATTCAGGCCCGAGGCACGCAAGCAGATTTCGGCCATGACCGCGTGCGCGTCGAGGCCTGCAGCCAGCGCCCAGCCATGCCCCCGATAGGTCGCGATGATCTGGTCATCGTCACGCAGTGCCGCAACGGTGCCGAGCGGGACCGCCTCCTGTCCGGCGCAAAGATGCATCGAGCCTGGTACCTGCGGCGGACTGGTTTGGGACAGCGCCATCACTTTGGCCTCGAATGCGCGGATGAACGCCATCCGGGCAAGCATCTCGCGCGGGAAATTCGATTGGGCTTGGCGTGAGGCGGAAGCCACTGCACCTGTCATTCACTGTCTCCGAAGCACTTTGATTTCATCTACGACGGCGGACGATCAGATCAGCCGTCCCTACGCCTTCTTCCTTGCCGCGCCGCGGCCTGCGCGCTCTTCGCCCTGCTTGAGGTAGCCGTCGCGGGTCTGCGGCGTGC
>CADEEC010000087.1 GCA_902826255.1 uncultured Hyphomicrobiales bacterium
ACCTTGCCACATGAACTGAGGTGTCGGCCGAAGCGTGAATCCTGCTCTGCTTGGAGTTTTTCGAGAGTGCGATTCACGTTTCATATGGAAGCTGCGCTTCAATATGAAACGATCGCGCTCTAGGAGGCCGAGGCCGCGCCTGAGGCCGGCGGGAAGCTCGGCGCATTGGCGGTCGCCAGCCGGCCGAGCAGCTCCTCGGCGATCGCCTTGATAGCCGTACCGGAATCGCCGGGGTATTTCGCCACGTAAGACCGCTCGACCGAGTTCAGGTGGGACGCGTGCTGCAGCGCGCCCGTGCGCGGAACGGTATGCGCAAAGCACCTGTTGTCCGGGTTGGAGGTGAGCCAGCGGTGATACTCCGCGTCGACGGCAGAGTGCCCCTCCTTCATGTTGATGCAGACACCCAGATTCTCGGCGAAGCCCATCTCGGGGTTCAGGCTCTTGAAGCGGCGCAGCACCTCCAACCCGCAGGTGGAGATGTAGTCCGGCTTGGTGGGCGAGAAATGGAAGTCGGCCTCGCGCAGCCACGACTCGGTCAGCACCGACAGCCCCGGCGGGCAGTCGATGAACACCACGTCGAACACGCCGCGCACATTGCCCAACAGACTGTGGATGCTGCTGCGCAGCCGCAGATGTAGGCTCTCCTTGGACACCTCGCGCTCGAACAGCGTGAGCTGCATGTCGCTGGGGATCAGGTAGACGGTGCGGGCCTCGTCCACGTCCGATACGCCGCCCACCACGAAGCGGGGCCACTCCACCTCCTGCTTGTTGAGCACGCTGGCCACCAGCAGATCGACGACCGTCAGGCCCTCGGACTGGAGGCGGTGAAGGTTGGCGGCCGTCAGCAGCATCGTGCTGATGCTGGCCTGCGAATCGGAATCGATGATCAGCACGTTCTTGCGGAACTGGGCCGACAGTGTCTCCGCCAGCGCCAGCACAAGCGTGGACTTGCCGACACCGCCCTTGGTGTTCATGACGGCAATGGTATTGCGCATGGCCCGCACAGGTCCGTCCATCGGGGTCCCCGCTCGTCGATCTTAAGCCGAATGTGGCAGACTCTACCGTCGTCTATCAAGCTTGCGCGGCGGTTTTCGGGCCCTGGCAGGAGATTTCTCGCCCGCTTCCGGGGCGGGCCAGTGGTGCACGTATCTGTGAACGACCGATCGTACCTCATGCATTCGTCATCCATATAATTGCGAGTCCGGATAAGAATGGCCGTCCAGGGAGAACGCGCCAATGACCGTTGCAGCGGGACGTGCCGGAAGCGGCCTCATCCGGCAGGTGCAGAAGACGCTCGGCGAGCGATCGCAGGCGGCGCAGTTCGCCGACCTGCTGTACGGCCACAACGGCTTCGATGCGGGCGATGCGCCGCCGGCAGCCTGGCTCGCCGGCAATGTGCGTCAGGTCCTCGACTTCATCGCCGTCAAGCCTGTCCGCAAGCACAAGATCCAGATGCGGCCGAGCCCGGAGGGCGGGGCAAGGTCCGGCGTCGTCATCGACATCCTGAACGACGACATGCCGTTCCTCGTCGACTCCATCCTTGGCGAATTGCAGACCCGCGGCCTCGATGTGCGCCTGCTGCTCCACCCGATCTTCAAGACCGAGCGCGACAAGAGCGGTCATCTCCAGGGCGTGATCGCCCCCGGCGACCAGCACTGGAACGACGGTCACCAGGAGAGCCTGGTCTCGGTGCACCTGGCACCGTTGCCGGAGAAGGCCTGTAAGGACCTCGTCAAGGCTCTGGGCGACGTTCTCGTCGCGGTGCGCGCAGCCGTCGCCGATTGGCAAGCCATGCTGAAGCGCGTGCGCGAGGCGATCCGCGCGCTCGAGCGCCGCCCGCGTGGCGTGCCTGAAGCGGAGCTCGACGAGTCGGTTGCGTTCCTGAAATGGCTGGAAGCCGGCAACTTCACCTTCCTCGGCATCCGCGAATATCACCTCTCCGGCAGCATCGACACCGGCGAGCTGATGGCGGCCGACAAGAGCGGGCTCGGCGTCCTGCGTGATCCGCGTGTGCAGGTGCTGCGCCGCGGATCGGAGCTCGTCGATCTCACGCCGGAGATTCGCCGCTTCTATGCCGCGCCGCAGCCGCTCATCATCACCAAGGCCAACGCCAAGAGCCTGGTGCACCGCCGCGTGCACATGGATTACATCGGCATCAAGACCTATGCGCAGGACGGTTCGCTTGCCGGCGAGCTGCGCATCGTCGGCCTGTTCACCTCGCAGGCCTACACCAAGTCGCCGGGCGACATTCCCTTCCTGCGCCGCAAGGTCGATCTGGTGCTGGCGCAATCGGGCTATCCGGCGTCGAGCCACGCCGGCAAGGCGCTCATCAACGTCCTCGAGCAGTTCCCACGCGACGAGCTGTTCCAGATCGAGCCGGATCGCCTGCGGGCGTGGAGCGAAGGCATCCTCGACCTGGAGACGCGGCCGCGCGTGCGCGTGTTTGCGCGCCCGGACCGGTTCGACCGTTTCGTCTCGCTGCTCATCTATGTTCCGCGCGACCGTTACAACTCAACGGCGCGCGAGCGCATCGGCGCGCTGCTGGCAGATGCCTACAAGGGCCGGATTGCCGCCTTCTATCCGCATTTCACTGACGGTCCGCTGGTGCGCGTGCAGTTCATCGTCGGTCGCTACGAAGGCGTGACGCCCGAGGTCGATCCGCACGACCTGGAATGGCGCATCGTCGAGATCCTGCGCACGTGGCAGGACCGGTTGGCCGAGGCGATCCTGTCGTCGGGCCCGAACGCGCAGGTGCTGCTTGCCAAGTACGGGTCCGCGTTCCCCGCCGGCTACGCCGAGACCTTCACGCCCGAGCGCGCCATTGAGGATATCAGCCGCGTCGAGCGGCTGGGCCCCGGTATGCCGGTCGCCATCGACTTCTATCGCGAGCCGGATGCGCCGCCACATCGCTTCCGCGCCGCCGTCTATCGCTACGGCGGGCCGATCAACCTCTCGCAGCGCGTCCCGCTGCTGGAGAACATGGGCTTCATCGCCATCGACGAGCGCACCTACCACGTCGATCCGCAGCTCGACGGCGACGTGAAGGTCGTCACGCTGCACGACATGGTGCTGGAGTCCGCCGATGGCGCACCCGTCGATCTCGATCGCCACGACAAGCGGCTCGAAACCGCATTCCTTGCCGTGTTCAACGGTGCGGCTGACAACGACACCTTCAATCGGCTCATCATCTCGGCCAGTGCGGATTGGCGCACGGTCGCCGTACTTCGTGCCTACGCGGCGTTCCTGCGCCAGCTCGGATCGCCGTTCGGCCTGCGCTATCTCGCCGACACGTTGAGCCTGCACGCCGGCGTCGCACGCGACCTGCTCGAGCTGTTCCATGTGCGGCTCGACCCCTCGCGCGCGCTCGATGCGGCCGCCCGCGGCGCAGCCGAGGCGCCGATCCGCCAGCGCATCGACGGCGCGCTGGCGGCTGTGCCGAGCCTCGACGAGGATCGCATCCTGCGCCAGTTCCTCAATCTCGTCGGCGCCACGCTGCGCACCAGCTTCTTCCAGGCCGGGCCGGACGGCGCGCCGCCCGCCACCATCGCCTTCAAGATGGACAGCGGAGCCATCGATGCCGCCCCGCAGCCGCGGCCCTATCGCGAGATCTGGGTCTACTCGCCGCGCGTGGAGGGCGTGCACCTGCGCTTCGCGCCGATCGCGCGCGGCGGCATCCGCTGGTCGGACCGCGCGCAGGATTTCCGCACCGAGGTGCTCGGCCTGGTGCGCGCGCAGGTCGTCAAGAACGCGGTGATCGTGCCATCCGGCGCCAAGGGCGGCTTCCTGCCCAAGCAGCTTCCGCGCGGCGGCAGCCGCGAGGAGGTGCAGAAGGAAGGCGTCGCCGCCTACCGCACCTTCATTTCGGCGCTGCTCGATATCACCGACAATTTGAAGGACAACAGGATCGTGCCGCCGCCGCGCGTCGTGCGGCATGACGGCGACGATCCCTATCTCGTGGTCGCGGCCGATAAGGGCACCGCCACCTTCTCCGACATCGCCAACGACATCTCCAAGTCGCGCGGCTTCTGGCTCGGCGACGCCTTCGCCTCCGGCGGCTCGGCCGGCTACGACCACAAGGGCATGGGCATCACCGCGCGCGGCGCCTGGGAGTGCGTGAAGCGCCACTTCCGCGAGATGGACGTCGACATCCAGAAGCAAGCCTTCCGCGTGATCGGCGTGGGCGACATGTCGGGCGACGTGTTTGGCAACGGCATGCTGCTGTCGGATCATATCCAACTCGTCGCCGCATTCGATCATCGCGACATCTTCATCGATCCCGACCCGCGTCCCGGCAGCATCGCCGAGCGCAAGCGGTTGTTCGCGCTGCCGCGCTCGAGCTGGCAGGACTACGACAAGTCCAAGATTTCCAAGGGCGGCGGCGTCTTCTCGCGCTCGGCCAAGTCGATCCCGCTCAGCGCCGAGATGAAGGCGCTGCTCCGCATCGAGGCGGCCGCGGTGACGCCCGTCGAGCTGATGCGCGCCGTGCTGACCTGCGAGGCCGATCTGCTCTGGTTCGGCGGCATCGGCACCTACATCCGCGCCTCCACCGAGCGCGACGAGGAGGTCGGCGACCGCTCCAACGATGCCCTGCGCGTGGCGGCGACCGAGATCAAGGCGCGCGTGGTCGGCGAGGGCGCCAACCTCGGTGTCACGCAGCGCGGGCGCATCGAGTTCGCGACGCGCGGCGGCCGCATCAACACCGACTTCATCGACAATTCCGCCGGCGTGAATACCTCCGACCAGGAGGTCAACATCAAGATCGCGCTGGTGCCGGCCGAGCGCGCCGGCAAGCTCGACCAGAAGGCGCGGCTCGACCTCCTCACAGCCATGACGGATGATGTGGGCACCGCGGCGCTGCGCAACAACTACCAGCAGTCGCTGGCGCTGAGCCTCGCCGAGTGCGGCAGCGTACGCGAGCTGTCCGACTACGCGCTGCTGATGCAGGCCTTGGAGGCGCGTGGCCTGTTCACGCGGGCCCTCGAGGCGCTGCCGGCCGATGCCGAGCTGCAGGAGCGGGCGCGCTCGGGCCGCGGCCTGACACGGCCGGAACTCGCCGTGCTCTTGAGCTACGCCAAGATCGCCGTGCAGCACGAGCTGCTCGAGAGCAGGCTGCCCGACGAGCGCGAGCTGGAACCCTGGCTGACCTCCTATTTTCCTGATGCGCTGCGCGCGCGTTTCCCCGACGGCATCAAATCTCACAGCCTGCGTCGCGAGATCATCGCGCTTGGCATCACCAACGCGCTTGTCAATCGCGGCGGCCCCGCGATGGCCGTCCGTCTCAGCTCGGAGACCCGCCGCCCGGTCGCCGACATTGCGCATGCCTTCGTGGTGGTGCGCGCCGTGTTCGACCTGCCCGCGCTGTGGCAGCGGATCGATGCGCTCGACGGCAAGGTGCCGGGCGAGGCGCAGCTCCGTCTTTACGAAGCGACGCGCGAGCTCGTGAATGCGCAAACGCTGTGGTTCCTGCGCGAGCGCGGCGGAAAGGTGGATCTCGCGACGACAATCCAAACACACAAAGCCGGTCTTGCCGCGCTTTCGGCGAGCCTGGAAGCAATCCTGCCGCCGCGCCGCAAGGCCGACCTCGCACAGCGCGCCGGCCGCCTCGCCGAGGGCGGCGTGCCGGGTGAGATCGCGGCGGAGGTAGCCCGGCTCGATGTGCTGGGCGAGGCCCCCGCCATCACGGAGATCGCCGCGGCCGCCGGCAAGCCGGTCGCCGATGCGGGCCGCATCTATCTCGAGATCGGCGAGCAGCTGCACATCGCCGACCTTGCCGCCAAGGGCGCCGCCATAGCGAGCGCCGACCAGTACGACAGGCTTGCCGTCGCGCAGGCCCTGAGCCAGCTCGCATCGGCACGTGCCTCGTTTGCGCGCGCGGCGATCAAGGCCGGCGGCGTGGAGGCATGGCGCGCGGCGCTCGGCGAGCGTCTGGCGCGTCTTCAGCCCGCACTCGACGAAGCAGCGACGCAGGGCGCGCTGCGCCTGTCGCGCCTGTCGGTGGTGGCAGGTCAGCTCAGCGAGCTGGCCTCGGCGCCGGGCGGTCCTTCAGCATCACCCAGAAGGGTCCGACCGCGGGATCGTGCGCCACGTCCAGCCAACGGAAGCCGGCCCGCTCGTAAGCGCGCGCCGCCGTCTCGGTCCTGATCGAGACGTCGGCGGTGCAGGCGACCGCCAGCGACGTTGCGAACACTTCGTCGGTCAGCAGCGACAGCGCAGCCGACGCGCCGGATATGGCATCGGCACCGGCCGCAGTTTGAAGGAAATAGGCGACGCGCCACGCCCCTGCGGGCACGCCGTCCGGCGGCCTTTCCCCCAGCACGCCGGTGTCCACCGCCTGCGCATAGCCGGCAATTGCGCCATCGCATTCGATCATGCGCGTCAGTGCGGCGCTGCTTTCCATCGCCAGCGTGATCTCGGCTTCGACGCTCGAGGTGTCGCCCCATGTCTCCCGCGCATCCGAGCCTGCCAGCAGGCGACGGATCATGAACCGGTCCCGCTGGGTGGCGGGTCGCAGCCGCACGGAGGGGCGATCCGCCATCAATGCCTGAAGTGGCGCGTGCCGGTGAAGACCATGGCGAGGCCTGCCTCGTCCGCGGCCTTGATCACCTCGGCGTCGCGCATGGAGCCGCCGGGCTGGATCACTGCGGTCGCCCCGGCTTCCGCTGCTGCCAGCAGGCCGTCGGCGAACGGGAAGAATGCGTCTGAGGCGACCACCGAGCCTTTCGAAAGCGGCTCGGAAAGCCCTGCCGCTTTGGTCGCCTCCTGCGATTTCCAGGCCGCGATGCGCGCACTGTCGACGCGGCTCATCTGGCCCGCGCCGATGCCGACGGTTGCGCCGCCCTTCACGTAGACGATGGCGTTCGACTTCACGTGCTTGGCGACCTTGAAGGCAAACTTCAGATCGGCCAGCTCCTGCGCCGAGGGCTGCCGCTTGGTCACGACCTTCAGCGCCATGTCCTCCACCACCGCATTGTCGCGCGATTGGGCAAGGAAGCCGCCGGCCAGCGACTTGAATGTCAGGCCCGCCGCGCGCGGGTCGGGTATCCCGCCCGTCGTCAGCAGCCGAAGGTTCTTTTTCCCCGCGAAAATCGCCTTGGCCTCGTCGGTGGCATCGGGCGCAATCACCACCTCGGTGAAGATGCCGGTGATCTCCTTGGCGGTGGCCGCATCGATGCTGCCGTTGAGCGCAATTATGCCGCCGAAGGCGCTGACGGAATCGCAGCGCAAGGCCTTGGCGTAGGCTTCCGCGAACGTGGCGCCCAGCGCCGCGCCGCACGGGTTGGCGTGCTTGATGATCGCTACCGCCGGCCCGTTCCTGGGGTCGAACTCCGCCACCAGCTCGAAGGCCGCATCGGTATCGTTGAGGTTGTTGTAGGAGAGCTCTTTACCCTGGTGCTGCACGGCAGTTGCAACGCCCGGGCGCACCTCGCTCGTGCGATAGAAGGCTGCCTGCTGGTGCGGGTTCTCGCCATAGCGCAACGCCTGCGCCAGCCGTCCGCCGATCGTGCGCCACTCTGGCGTCGTCGCGCCGATCTCGGCCGCGAACCAGCTGCCGATCGCCGCGTCGTAGGCTCCCGTGCGCGCGTAGGCCTTGGCCGCAAGCCGTTTGCGCAATTCCAGCGTGGTGGCGCCGGCATGCGCGTTCATCGCCGCCAGCACGCTCCCATAGTCCTCCGCATCCACCACCACCGTCACCGCGGCGTGGTTCTTCGCCCCCGCGCGGATCATCGCCGGCCCGCCGATGTCGATGTTCTCTACGCAATCCTCGTAGGCGGCGCCCTTCGCGACTGTCGCCTCGAACGGGTAGAGGTTCACCACCAGCAGGTCGATCGGCGCGATGCCGTGCGTCTTGGCCGCACTGTCGTGATCCGCGTTGCCGCGGATGGCGAGCAGCCCGCCGTGCACCTTGGGATGCAGCGTCTTCAGCCGGCCGTCCATCATCTCCGGGAAGCCCGTGTGTTCCGACACATCGGTCACGGCGATGCCGGCATCCTTGAGCGCCTTCGCGGTGCCGCCGGTGGACAAGATGGCGACGCCCTTGCCGGCCAGCGCCTTGGCAAACTCGACAAGGCCGGTTTTGTCGGACACGGAGATCAGGGCACGGCGGATCGGGGCGTCGGTCATGGGACTAGGCCTTCGTGTGGCGTGCTTTCGGGCCCCCGGTTAGCACGGGGCGCAACGGAGATACAGGCGTTGGATCAGCTGGCTTTGTCGCGGATCGCAGGCTCGGCATCCGCGCCGGCGTCGGCTGCTTCGACGGGTGGTGTGCCTACCGTTTCGGCAGCCGGTGCAGCGCCCTCGGCCAGCAGCGCGCGAGCCTCGGCAAGCTGTGCCGATACGTCCAGGCTCTCGATCGTTTCAACGCGTTGCACGGTCCAGGTCACGTCGGCGGCGCCGTAGCAGACGCCCCGCAGCACGATCTGCTGCGCCTGCAGCGGGCCGATCAGCTCGGACAGGTGCGTGCTTTCCTCGATCGTCAGCGCTGCGCCGGAGGCCGACATCCGCCAGCAGGCGCCGTTCGCCAGCATGATTTCGGCGCTGCCATCGGCCGCAAGGCGGGCGCCCGCGCGCGGATGCAGGTGGAAGTGAATGGCAAACGGCACGTCCCACGAGAACCTGAGCTCGCTCTTGGCCCCCGCGAGCGCATCGCGGCCGTCCAGGCGCGTGCCGCTTCCGTCGAGCGCAATCACGCGCGTATGCACGAGCCCAACGCGCTCCTTGTAGCCATCGTGCTTGCCGGCGACGACGATACCGCCGTCGGGGGCGTCCTGCGTGCGCCGCGTCACGCGATTGAGCGGTTGGATGGGCACCGCACCCGGCGTCGCGTGCAGCGTGGTTTCGCCGCGCACCAGCGGCGTCGAGGACTGCCCGTTCAGAACGAGCGTGTTGTGGCTGGCGGAGCCGCGCGAGGCCGCGCGATGGCGCTGGTGGGCAGGGCCCGGTGCTCCGGCATTGGCGAACAGCAGCTCGTCCTCCGCGCTCATCTCGAAGGCGAGGCAGCTACCGCACGCCTGGCCGGCAAGCTCCACCGGCGGCGGGGCTCCCACATCCATGACAATGATGCTCGAACCGCGCGCCAGGCGCGCATACCCGGACGCGGAGATTTTTTCCTGAGGCTCGATTCTCGCCTTGTCGTAGGCGAGCACGGTCGCGAGCACGTCGCGTTCGGTCGTGCCCATCCCGTTGAAGCGGGCCAGTTGTCCGTCGCCGAGCCGCAGGTGGCGCAGCATCGCCATCATGCGGTCGATGGACGTCTGCAGCGCCTCAGGCGGCGTCACGCCGCGCGCCACGAGGCACTGGCGCAGCGGGAGGAGGTCGAGCAGCAGCTCGATCAGCACGGCAGGGTTGCGGCTCGCATGCCCGCCGTCGGACAGGATCTGGCGCTGCAATTCTGCAATCAGATCCGGCTCTACCTGCTGCAGGCGTTCTTCGTGGCCGGCGATGCACAGAGCCGCCTGTGCCAGCGCGATCAGCGGAAGCAGCCGGGCGGGTCCCTCTGGTGCATTGCGCCAGGACGCCGACAGGTAGGTAGCTTGATCCTCCAGACTGAGCAGAAACGCCGCGTAGGGTCGCCGGTCCGCGCCTTCGAGAATGAGACCGGCATGCGAGAGCCAGGAGATCATGCGCCGCGCCACCACCTCCGGTGTCCAAGCCGGGGCCGGCCATCTGCCTGCACGGCGGATCCAGGCGCCGACCAGGCGGCGCGCCAATATCTCGTTGTCGAGCGTGCGCGTCGCATCGAGATGGCGCAGCCACGCGAAGCCATGCAGCTCGCGCGCCCATGCCTCGCTCGGCTGCAGCACCTCGAAAGGAGACAAGCCGCGCAGGCGGACCGTCAGGCCGGCGAAGCCGACGCTGCCGGACTCCAGCTCGTCCGCGAAACTGGGATCGAGCGGACGCAGGTCGGGCGGCGACAGCGCGAGATCGTCGGCGACGGGCGCGCGATGCCGCCACCGCACCAGCCGCGAGCGGCGCACGCGCGCAACCGTCCCGCGACGCGCCCGCTCGATCGCGAGTTTCGCCCGCCCGAGCTTTTGGCGCGCGCTGAGCAAGGGCAAATGGCTGCGCACGGCGCCGGCGGTGCGCGCGTAGAAGGCCGGGACGCCCTCGAATCGTTCCCCACGGTTCTCCACGCAGCCCGGCTAGCGCGCACAGGTGGTCAGGCCAAGGCGGATGCCCGCTCTAGCTGTAGAGGAGCTGTGGAGAACGCGTCAGGTGTGCCGCCGCAGCCGCGCTATGAAGAAGCCGTCCATGCCGCTGAGGTCCGGCGATCCCATCTTCATGTGGCAGGGGAGCGTGCGCACGTCGCCGTCCGGCGTGATCCAGCCGGCGTCGCCGCCGATGTGTGCGGGCTCGACTGCTTCGCGCCGGAATTGCGGATGAGCCGACAGGAAGGCGACGATCTGGTCTTGGCCCTCCTCCCGTTCCAGCGAGCACGTGCTGTAGACGAGCGTGCCGCCCGGCCCGACGAGATGCGCGGCATTGGCGAGCAACGCCGCCTGTTGTGCGGCGAGCCGCGTCACGTCCTCGGCGCGTTTCAGGCGCAGGATGTCGGGATGGCGCCGGATGGTGCCGGTCGCCGTGCACGGTGCATCGAGCAAGACCACGTCGAAGGTCTTGCCCGGCTGCCACGTGGTGGCGTCGGCTGTCACGATGTCGGCGGTGAGAGCGAGTCGCTGCAGATTCTCAGTCAGGCGTTCGAGCCGCTTCGGCGACATGTCGACCGCCGTCACCTGTCCGCCGGCCGCTGCCAGTTGCGAGGTCTTGCCGCCGGGCGCGGCGCACAGGTCGGCCACCGTGCGGCTGCGGACATCGCCAGCCACGCGAGCGACAAGGGTGGCTGCAGCGTCCTGCACCCACCATGCGCCCTCAGCGTAACCGGCAAGGTCCTCCACGCGCGTATCGGCCGGCCGCCGGACCGATCCCGTTGGCGTCAGGGTGCCGCCGAGTTTTTCGGCCCACGCGGCGGAATCGACGCCGGGCTTGAGCGTGATGTCGAGCGGCGCCTCCCTGAGGCTCGCGTCCGCGATCCGTTGCGCGGTCTCCTCACCGTATGCGGCGCGCCAGCGCTCCAGCAACCAGGCCGGGACATTGATGCTGGCCGCATCGCGCGTGCCGAGGACGGCGCGGCCCTCCGCCGCCACGCGGCGCAGCACCGCATTGGTCATCCCGGCGTAGCGCGCGCCATTGCGCGTGCGCCGCACGGCATCGACGGCAAGTCCAACCGCCGCGTGCGGCGGCGTTTCGAGAAACAAGAGTTGCGCCGCGCCCGTCAGCAGGCAGATGTGCACGCGCGCTGCTTCATCGGGCAGAGGGCGCGTCATGAACGTGCCGAGCACAAGGTCGAGCTGGCCCTGCCGGCGCAGCACGGTGCTCGCGAGGCTCCTGGCAAAGCCCCTGTCGCGCGGCTCCAGCGCGGCAGCGTCAGGGCGTTCGAATTCTTTCGCGAGGACCAGCTCCAACGGCTGCCTGTCGACCAGAACCCCGGCGATCAGCCTGTGCGCAAGCAAACGCGCCGCCAGTCCTGGCGGCGCGTTGGTTGCCTGCTGTGCGGGCTTGGGTGCCGGTCCTCTCTGCGCCCTGCGCTGGCCCGTCATCCCCACGGCCCGCGCGGGCCGCTCGCCGCGCCGCCACCGCCCCATGGTCCGGATGGCGACGAGGGGCCGCGATCGTAGGCGGCGGAACGCGTGCCGATGCGCGACGGGCCGGGGCCCATCTCGGCCGCCAGCCGCTCCAAGGCGGCGATGCGGTTTGCCGTGTTGGGATGGGTCGAGAACAGGTTGTCCATGCCCTCGCCGGTCAGCGGGTTGATGATGAAGAGATGCGCGGTGGCGGGCGCCGCCTCGGCCGGTTCGTTGCGGATGCCACGGGCGAAGCCCTCGATCTTCTGCAGCGCGGACGCCAGCCAGCGCGGGTTGCCGCAGATCTGGCCGCCCATGCGGTCAGCCTGGTACTCGCGCGAGCGGCTGACCGCCATCTGCACGAGCATGGCGGCCATGGGCGCGACGATGATCGCCACCAGCATGCCGATCCAGCCGACCGAATTGTTGTTTCGGTTGCCGCCGAACAGCGCGCCGAACTGCAGGTACTGCGCGAGCATCGAGATGGCGCCGCCGATGGTTGCCGCCACCGCCATCGTCATGGTGTCGTAGTTCTTCACGTGCGCCAGTTCGTGCGCCATCACTCCGGCGACTTCCTCCGGCGACAGCGCCTCAAGCAGGCCCGTCGACGCACACACCGCTGCGTTCTGCGGGTTGCGGCCGGTGGCGAACGCATTGGGCTGCGGATTGTTCATGATGTAGACGCGCGGCATCGGCAGCTGGGCCCGCGCCGCCAGGTCGCGCACGATGGCGTAGTATTCGCCACCCGACTGCGCGTCGACCTCCTGCGCGCCGTACATGCGCAGCACCATCTTGTCGGACTGCCAGAGGCTGAACATGTTCATGCCCGCGGCAATGACGAAGGCGATCACCATGCCGGTTGTGCCACCAACCAGCCCACCCATCGCAACGAAAATGCCTGTAAGCACGGCCAGCAGCAGGCCGGTCTTGGCATAGTTCATTGGCATCTGTCGGTCCTCGTTCGGTTTCCTCGGGCGTGGGGATCGCCCCCTCGCAACATCGCGCATTATATGGGAAGGCGCGGCGCCGTCAGCCAGGGGTCGCTTGGCCTAACGCGCGGCGGCCTTTATGAGTTCGCGCCATGGCACCGGCTCCATCCTTGGACCCACTCCGGCGCGGCGTGAGCTGGGGCCGCATCCTGGTATTTGTACTCCTAGTCGGCGGTACGGCCGTCATTTTTCGCCAGGGCTTCGTTGCGCCGCCGTTCAATCCGCTGCCGGCCATCGATCTCGCCCGGGCGCATCCCTGGTTCGTCGACTGGCGGCTTGCCGCCATCAAGCGCAGTCCGCAAGCGTGCGCCGGCACGCTCAAGGCGCCCCATGCCGACGCCGAGCCGATTGCCGACAAGGTCGAGCCGAATGGGTGCGGGTGGATGAACGGCGTCAGCCTGTCGGCTGCCGGCGGCGCACGCGTCCGCTATGCGGCCGTCACCTGCGAGGTCGCGGTGGCGCTGGCGCTGTGGCTGGAGCACGACGTTCAGCCGCTTGCGCGCGAGATGCTCGGCACCTCGGTTGCCTCTGTGCAAAGTCTCGGCAGCTACGCCTGCCGCAACATCATGGGCACGGCACTGCTGCGAAAGGTGCGCAGCCAGCACGCCTACGCCAACGCCGTCGATGTGGCCGGTTTCGTTCTGAAGGACGGCCGCACCATCAGCATCCGGCGTGACTGGCCCGGCAGCGCGGCGGAAGCCCGCTTCCTGCGTGCCGTCCACCAGCGTGCCTGCGCCTATTTTCGCGTCGCGCTGAGCCCCGACTTCAACGCCGCCCACCACGATCACTTCCACTTCGACCGCGGCCCGTTCTCGCGCTGCAAGTAGTTCACGCCACGCTTGCAAGCGCCGCCTCGACAGCATCGCCGAGCTTGTCGACTATCTCGTCCACGTCCCTCGGCGTTACGATGAACGGCGGTGCCAGCATCACGTGGTCGCCGCGCGCCCCGTCGATGGTGCCGCCCATCGGATAGACCAGCAGTCCGCGCTGCATGGCCTCGCGCTTCACACGCGCGCTGAGCTTCAGTGCCGGGTCGAACGGCGTCTTGCTGGTGCGGTCTTTGACGAACTCGACGGCACGGAACAACCCACGGCCGCGGATGTCGCCCACGTGATGATGGTTGCCGAACCGTTCCGCCAGCCGGCGCTCGAGATAGGTGCCCTGCTCCTTCACGTTCTCCAGCAGCCTGTCACGCCGGATCACCTGCTGCACCGCGAGCGCCGCCGCGCACGCGAGCGGGTGACCGAGATAGGTGTGTCCGTGCTGGAAGAAGCCCGAGCCCTGTGCGAACGCGCCGAAGATTTTCTCGCTCAGCAGCACGGCCCCGATCGGCGCAAACCCGCCGCCGAGGCCTTTGGCGATGGCCATGATGTCCGGTGCGATACCTTCCTGCGCACAGGCGTGCAGCGTGCCGGTGCGCCCCATGCCGCACATCACCTCGTCAAGGATCAGGAGCACGCCGTAGCGGTCGCAGACCTCACGTACGCGCTTGAAATAGCCCTCCACCGGCACGATGCAGCCTGCCGTGGCGCCGCCCACCGTCTCGGCGACGAAGCCGATCACCGTCTCCGGGCCGAGAGCGAGAATCTTGTCCTCAAGCTCCTTCGCCAGCCGCTCGCCGTACTGCTGTGGCGTCTCACTGGGCCGACGGTCGCGATACTCGAAGCACGGCGAGACGTGATGCGTCTCGATCAGCATCGGCGCGAACTGCTGACGGCGCCACGCATTGCCGCCGATGGCGAGCGCCCCCAGCGTGTTGCCGTGATAGCTCTGCCGCCGCGCGATGAACTGCCGGCGCTGCGGCTCGCCCCTCTCGACGAAATACTGCCGCGCCATCTTCAGGCTGGCCTCGATGGCTTCCGAGCCGCCGCTGACGAAATAGACGTGGCCAATGCCCGGCGGTGCATGCGCGATGAGGTGGCCGGCAAGCTCCTCCGCTACCGGCGTCGAGAAGAAACTGGTGTGTGCGTAGGCCAGGCGGTCGAGCTGGGCATGCATGGCGGCGAGCACATCGGGATGCGCATGCCCCAGGCAGGTCACGGCCGCGCCGCCGCTGGCGTCGATGTAAGATTTGCCCTCCGCATCCTCGATACGGATGCCGCGGCCGGCAACCGCGAGGGGATAGTCGTGCGCGATCGAACGATGCAGGATGTTGGTCATAAAGGGATATCCGCCAGTCGCGTGTCCGGTGACGTATAGAGGGCTTTGTGAGCGCGCGCGATGCCTTAGCGCCGCCGCAGTCGGCTGCCACGCCTTTCGGCGGAAACGTGCTCAAGGAGACGTATCGTGAAGTCAGCCCCATTGCTTGCTGCCGCCGGCCTGCTTCTGGCAACCGCCGCCTACGCACAGACGGCGGAAGACGCGTTCGGCGTGTGGCTGAACCCCGAGAACAAATCCCACACAGAGTTCTACAAGTGCGGCGACGGCTTGTGCGCCAAGATCGTGAAGAACGTCGACGGCCAGAAGACCGACGACCAGAACCCCGACGCCTCCAAGAAAAGCCGCCCCATCGTCGGGCTTGTCATCATGCAGGGCGCCAAGAAGACCGGCGCCAACAAGTGGGCCGGCACGCTCTACAATCGCGCCGACGGCAAGAGCTACTCGGGCACGCTCACCGTGAAGAGCAAGGATGCGGTGGAGCTGTCGGGCTGCGTCGCGGCCGTCTTCTGCAAAACAACCGCCTTTTCGCGGGTGCGATAAGACGCTTCTCTCCGTTCGCACATAGCCGGCCTACCGGGCCGGCATAGCGCGCAACTTTATTGCGAAGTTGTCGGCACGACGTGCTATTC
>CADEEC010000088.1:0-6927 GCA_902826255.1 uncultured Hyphomicrobiales bacterium
CACAACGGCTGTCCGGTCAACAACCAGATCCCGGACTGGAACGATCTCGTCTATAAGGACCAGTGGAAGACGGCCGCGCAGAACCTGCACTCGACCAACAACTTCCCGGAGGTCACCGGTCGCGTCTGTCCCGCGCCGTGCGAGGCGTCCTGCACGCTCAACATCGACGACGTTCCGGTCACCATCAAGACCATCGAATGCTCGATTGCCGACAAGGCCTTCGCCGAAGGCTGGATCGCGCCCGAGCCGCCCGAGCATAAGACCGGCAAGAGTGTCGCCATCGTCGGCTCCGGACCGGCCGGGCTCGCCGCCGCGCAGCAGCTCGCGCGCGTGGGGCATGACGTGCACGTCTACGAGAAGAACGCGCGTCCGGGCGGCCTCCTCACCTATGGCATCCCCGACTTCAAGATGGAGAAGGACATCGTCGCCCGCCGCGTGAAGCAGATGGAGGCGGAAGGCGTCACCTTCCACTGCAACGTGCACGTCGGCAAGGACATCACGGCCAAGGAGCTGGAGTCCAAGCACGGCGCCGTGCTGCTGGCCGGCGGCTCCGAGGAGCCGTTCGATTTCTTCGCCAAGGCACCTGGCCGCGATCTCGACGGCGTCCACTACGCCATGACCTTCCTGCCGCAGCAGAACCGGCGCGTCTCCGGCGAAGCGCAGACGGACGAGCCGCAGATCTCCGCCAAGGACAAGCATGTCATCGTCATCGGCGGCGGCGACACCGGCAGCGACTGCATCGGCACATCCTTCCGCCAGGGCGCCAAGTCCGTCACCCAGCTAGAGATCATGCCGATGCCGCCCGAGAAGGAGAACAAGGCGCTCTCCTGGCCGCACTGGCCGCTGAAGCTGCGCGTCTCCTCCAGTCAGGCCGAAGGCGCCAAGGTCGAGTACTCGATCTCCACCACCGGCTTTGCCGGCAGGAACGGCAAGGTGGAGAAGCTGCTCTACACCCGCGTCGACACCGCGCTGAAGCCAGTCCCCGGCAGCGACGGTGAATTGCCAGCCGACCTCATCCTGTTCGCCATGGGCTTCTCCGGACCCATCGAGAGTGACGTCGTCAAGGAAATGGAATTGCCCGTCGTTGCGCGCGGCCGCTTCAAGGGCCTCGACGCCAACGAGAAGGACTACCGCCTCAAGACCCACAAGAAGGTGTTTGCCGCCGGCGACATCCGCCGCGGGCAGAGCCTTGTGGTGTGGGCTATCCGCGAAGGCCGCCAGGCCGCCCACGCCATCGACCGCTTCTTGATGGGCAAGTCCGACCTGCCGCGCTAGCGCGCGAAAGGTGGACGATGCGGAGGCCCGCGCACTAGTGTGGTCTCCGAGGCTTCGGGCTTCGGAGGTCATATGTGTGGGGTCGCCGGTTTCGCGCGCAAATTCTCCCTTCTGGCCGCTCTGTTCGTTCCCTCCAGTCTGATGGCGCAAACCGCCTCGCCCGACACGCCGCCGCCGGCGTTCCCGCAGGCCGCCAAGTTCGACCGCACGATGCATCCCACATCGGCCGTGCAGCATGCTGCGATGGTGGCGATCGCCGCCGGCGACTATCCGATCGGGTCGCCCGCCCGGCATGCACTGGCGAACCGGGCCGCCATGCCGGCCCACGAACTCTCGCTCCGCGCCTTCAAGATCGACCGCACCGAAGTGACGAACGCACAGTTTGCGGAGTTCCTGAACGCGCTGCCGGTAAAGGCGATGGGAACGGCGCTGGGCGGCAAGGTTACGGCTGACAACATCGCGCCACCCGATCGCGCCTTGTTTCTCGAGTTCTCGAGCCGCCCGTCGCCCTACACCATCATCGACCTGGATGACGAGGAAGCGCGCATCGGCGTGCGCGACGGCCGCTTCGCGCCCAACCCCGGCTTCGATCGCCACCCGGTGACGGAAACCACCTGGGCAGGGGCGCTCGCCTATTGCCGGTGGCGTGGCGCGCGCCTGCCGAGCGAAGTCGAATGGGAAGCGGCGGCGCGCGGCATCCAGGGCCGCTTGTTCCCGTGGGGCAATGCGATGCCGACGCCGGAGCTGGCCGTCATCGGCTTGCCGAGCGGTACCACCGTTCCTGTCGGCAGCCGGCCGAAAGGGGCAACGCCGCAGGGCCTGCTCGACATGGGTGGCAGCCTGCTCGAATGGACGAGTTCGCTCGACCGGCCCTATCCCTATCGCGCCGACGACGGTCGCGAGGACCTGACGCGGCCCGGCGAGCGCATCGTGCGCGGCGGCAACTACATCTTCGACGATACGCCCGACAAGCTGGTCGCGTGGAACCGCACCGTTGCCTGGCGCAACCCGGCGACGGGTCATCGCCAGATCGGCTTCAGGTGCGCCGCCGACAGCGCGTTGTAAGCACTGTCCACCGCGCCGCCCGCGTTGTCGCTTGACGCGATGCTTCCATCTGTCCGAACCTGTGTTGGAGCAGAAAGGCACGCGTGCCTTGACGCTCGCTGCGCGAGCCACCACGTGGCTTGAATGGGAGGGTTTTCCAGACAGCAGAAAGGGCAACTATGAATGCACCGGTCGAGGTTCATTTCCACGGCATTCAGAAAAGTGATGCCATCGAGCAGCGTGTGCGCGAGAAGGTCGCCAAGCTGGCCAAGCAGTTCGACCGCATGACGAGTTGCCGTGTCGGCATCGAGGCGCCGCAACGCACCCCGCAAAAGCCCTCTGTCTTTCTCATCAAGATCGAGATCGGTGTGCCGCGCCGCAGGCCGATCGTCATCAGCCACGAGCGCAAAGGCAGCCACGCCAACGAGGAACTCTCGCTTGCTATCCGCGATGCCTTTGCGGTGGCCCAGCGCAAGATCGAAAGCACGGAAGCGCAGATCAGCGCGCGTGCGCGTCTGGAGCGCGGCAGGCGGCGCCCGCATCGCGCTTTGCCGAACGGCGCCGCCGACGAGTGAAGGTTAGTTGACCGCCCCTTGCCTAGGCGGCCGCGCGGGCCGTCGCGGCATCGGTCCCACGGCAACCTCCGGATCGGCGCGCGGCCAGCTGAAGTCGTCGGCGCGGCCCGGCCGCGGCGTCAGGCGCTCGCCCTTGATCCACACCTGATAGAATGGCTGGTCGGGCGATGCGCGCCGCGGCACTCCGGCCGCGCTGGTCACCGGCGTCACCGAGCTGAGCACCACCAGCCCGCCGCCGACGTCGTCGGCCAGCACGTCGCCCATGTTGGAGGGCTTCTCGCCGGTATCCTTGCGCGTGATGAGCTGCACGACGGCGGCAGGTATGGCGGGCCGCGGCAGCTCCAGCGTCACGGTCTCGTCGCGGCCGGACGCGGTGACGATCTTGAGAGCGATGCGGCCGTTGTCGGCCTTCTGCTCGCCGCGGCTGTCGGGGCCGGTGGCACTGCGGGAGGTGGGCCTGGCGCTCGTCACGGTGCCCTTCCAGTCCTGCTCGCCGGCCGGCGCAGGGCGCGTCGGCACGATACGCTTCTGCTCCGGCTCGGCGCCTGCCAGCGGGATCGAGCGTTCGCTGCGGGCCTGCGTCAGGTCGCGGCGGATCTCGCGCTCGACGAAATGCGCAAGCTTGCGATAACCCGACCAGCTGAACAGCACGCCCTCATAGTCGCGCATCTGTCGCGGCTTGCCGGTGATGTCGGGGCCGAACGGCGCGTAGTTGCCGGCGTCGTCGGCAAAGTGCGGAATGATGTCGATGTACTTGACGCCGTTGAGATAGGCCTTCTCGCGCACGATGTCGTTCATCACCTGCACGGGCTCGTTGATCTCGGGGCGCCGCATGATCGGCTGGCCCACCCAATACACCGCCGCGTTGCGCTTCTTGAGCACCTTGATGAAGCGGTCGACGCGCACGCCGTATTCCTCGCGCCATTCCGGCGACCCGAGCAGGATGCGGTCGCGCGGCCCGGAGCGGATGTGATATCGGTCGTTGAGCCCGACCATCACCACGGCGATGTGCAGCGGCTCGCGCGTGATCTCCTCCAGCCGCATGTCGTCCTCGAACTCGGGGCGCGCCAGCCCGATCAGCGGTCGATGCTTGCGCTGGATCTGCACGCGCGTGTCATCCGCCAGCGCTTCGATCAAACCCGCCAGCATGCCCTCGGCGAAGGCATCTCCGAACACCTGCATCTTGTAGACGTCGCCCTCCGGGAACGGCGTGATGTAGCTGCCGCCGGATGGGCTCTGCGCGGCCGCGGGCGCGGCCAGCACGGCCATTAGGGCAAACAGGGCGAGAAGGGCGCGCATGCTCGTCACCATGAGCCAGTTTGCGGGCAGCGGCAAGTCGGCGAGGGCGGCCTATTTCGTCCCCAGGGACTGCTTTTTCTCCGGCGTTCTCTGCGCAGCGCGCAGATGCTTGAGCGTAGCTTCGGACGGCCAGCAATCGGTCTTGAGCCCGGTGGCATGCTGATAGGCGCCGATCAGGGCTCGCGTGTTCATGCCGGCCTTGCCGTCGATCTTGGAGATCGGGTAGCCCGCACCTTTCAAGCGCTCCTGGATTTCCGCGATGCCGGGCGCCGACATCTGCACGACGTTGCTCCACCGCGCCTCGAAGTCGCCGCCGCCGGCGATCCGGTCGGCAAGGTTGCCCACGAACACGGCATACGAGTCCGACATGTTGTAGCGCTTGGTCACCATGAAGTTCTCGAACGCCAGGAACACCGGGCCGTTGGCGCCGGCCGGCGTCAGCACGAAGGCCTCCGCGTCCAGCACATGCTGCGGGAAGGCTTCGTTGCGCGCCCGCTTCACGCCGAGCTTGGCCCACGCGCGAACGGATCGCGCATGCGGCGGTCCTTCGAGCTGGCAGGAAACCTGCGGCGGCAGGCGCACCTCGTAGGCCCACGGCAGCTTCGCCACCCATCCCTTGTCGCGCAACTGGTTGGCGGTGGAGGCCAGCGCATCGGGAATCGAGTTCCAGATGTCCTTGCGGCCGTCGCCGTCGAGGTCGTAGGCAAGCTGATAGTAGTAGGACGGCATGAACTGCGTCAGCCCCATCGCGCCGCCCCACGACGATTTGAGGTTTTCGCGCGTACGCACGCCGTCTTGCAGCAGCTTCAGCGCATAGATCAGCTCGCCACGAAACATCTCCTTGCGCCGTCCGAGATAGGCCTGCGTAGCCAGCGCCTGTACCGCATAGTGGGTGGCTTTATGGTGGCCGTAGGCCGTCTCGCGCCCCCAGATCGCCAGCACGTACTGGCGCGGGATGCCAAGTTCGCGCTCGATCCTGTCGAGCGTTGCGCGATGCTCGACGGCAAGCGCCTTGCCCTGCGTCGCCAGCCGCGCGAGGTAGGCGCTGTCAATGTACTCTGCCGGTGTCTTGGTGAACTCCGCCTGTCCCTTCACGTCGCGCTCGGTCTTTCCGGGCAGCACCAGGTCGGGCAGCGCCAGGTTGGGCCGCACGCCCTTGAATGCCGCATCGAACGTGGCGCGCGATACGCCCGCGCTGCGCGCGTCCGGCCAAAGACTTTCCACGAACGCCTGGAAGCTTGCCTGCGCGTGCGCTGCCGGGCTCGAGCACAGCAGTGCCGCCAGCAGAGCCGCAACCGCCCTCCAGCTCGTCGATGTTTTCCGCACGCCCGCTCCGTTCCCCAATGAGGCGGCGCAGATAAAGCGATTCTGCGCCGACAATTTGACCGATCCGGTTGTCGCCCCAACACCTTGGCTGCTATAGCCCACCCGGCAAAGCTGAAATTTCTGGGATGGAAACCGCGATGAGCAAACCGCAGGGCGGCCCCTTGGCCGGTATCAAGATCATCGAGATTGCCGGGATCGGGCCCGGCCCGCTGTGCTCCTCCCTCCTCGCCGACATGGGCGCCGACATCATCCGCATCGACCGTCCGAGCCCCACCGGCCTCGGTTTCGAGTTTGCCGGCCCCAAGGCCGACGTGCGTCGCCGCGGCCGCCCGTCCGTCGCCGTCGACCTCAAGCATCCCAAGGGCATCGACACCGTCCTGCGCCTCGTCGAGAAGGCGGATGCCATCATCGATCCGCTGCGGCCCGGCGTGCTGGAGCGCCTTGGCCTCGGCCCCGACGTCTGCCTTGAGCGCAACCCGCGCCTCGTCTATGGCCGCATGACCGGCTGGGGCCAGACCGGCCCGCTCGCCCAGTCTGCCGGGCACGACATCAACTACATCTCGCTGTCGGGCGTGCTGCACGCCATCGGCCCGCGCTCGCATCCGGTGCCGCCGCTCAACGTGATCGGCGACATGGGCGGCGGCGCCATGTTCCTCCTCACCGGCCTGCTGGCGGCGCTGCTGGAAGCCCAGCGCTCCGGCAAGGGCCAGGTCATCGACGTCGCCATGACCGAGGGCTCCGCCTATCTGGCGCTCGCCTGCTTCGGCCTCGCCGCCGTCGGCGAATGGGTCGACGAGCGCGAGTCCAACCACCTCGACGGCGGCGCGCCCTTCTGGCGTTGCTACGCGACCAAGGACGGCAAGCACATCTCCATCGGCGCCGTCGAGCCGAAGTTCTACGCCCTGCTTCTGGAAACGCTCGGCATTGATCCTAAGTCGCTGCCCGATCAGTTCGACAAGTCCGGCTGGCCGGCCATCCACGCGCGCTTCGAAACTCTCTTCAAGCAGAAGACGCGCGACGAGTGGTGCACGATCATGGAAGGCACCGACATCTGCTTCGCTCCCGTGCTGAGCTTCACGGAGGCGTCCAAGCACTTCCACAACCAGGCGCGCGGCAGCTTCGTGGAGGTCGATGGCATCGTGCAGCCCGGCCCGGCCCCGCGCTTCAGCCGCACGCCCTCGAGCGTGAAGTTCGGGCCGCCAGCCTTCGGCGCCCACACGGAAGAAACCCTGACGGCCTGGGGTTTCTCTGCCGGCGAGGTCGAAGCCCTTGCCGCCGCGAAGGCCATCGGCCGCAAGGCGCCCGCCGCAACCAAGTAAGGGTTCGCGTGTTAGTTTGACGATCTGATCGAGGGCCTCCCCATGAGCAAGCGCGTTCGCAAAGCCGTTTTCCCCGTCGCCGGTCTCGG
>CADEEC010000088.1:7027-15176 GCA_902826255.1 uncultured Hyphomicrobiales bacterium
GCCTCCCCATGAGCAAGCGCGTTCGCAAAGCCGTTTTCCCCGTCGCCGGTCTCGGCACCCGCTTCCTGCCGGCCACCAAGGCGATGCCCAAGGAGATGCTTACCGTCGTCGACCGGCCCGTGATCCAGCACGTCGTCGACGAGGCCCGTGCCGCCGGCATCGAGCACTTCATCTTCGTCACCGGTCGCAACAAGGGCGTCATCGAGGATCATTTCGACAGCCAGTTCGAGCTCGAGCACACGCTGCAGGCGCGCGGCAAGAAATCCGAGCTTGAACAACTCATGGCCGAATTGCCGAAGCCCGGCCAGACCAGCTTCACCCGCCAGCAGGCGCCGCTCGGCCTCGGCCACGCGGTGTGGTGTGCACGCGACATCGTCGGCGATGAGCCCTTCGCGCTCCTGTTGCCGGATGTGCTGCACTTCAGCGACAAGCCCTGCATTGGCGAAATGATCCAGGCGTGCGAGCGGGCGCCGGGCAACTACATCGCGGTCGCGCCGGTGCCGGCCGACCAGGCTCACATGTACGGCATCGCCGGCGTCGAGGACGCAACTGCCAAGACCTCGCGCATCACCCAGATGGTGGAGAAGCCGAAACCCGGCACCGCGCCGTCCAACCTGCACATCACAGGCCGCTATATTCTGCAGCCCGAGATTTTCGAGGTGTTGGAAAAGGGCGAGCGCGGGGCCGGCGGTGAAATCCAGATCACGGATGCCATGATCCGCCTTGCGCAGTCGCAGCCCTTCTACGCCCTACGCTTCGACGGCGACATCCACGACTGTGGCTCCAAGATCGGCTTCCTCACAGCCAACATTGCTTATGCGCTGGCGCGGCCTGACCTTGCGTCCGCCCTGAAGGCAGAAATCGCCAAGCTGGTCTGATGTTCAGTGTTCTTGGGCTTGGCTTGCCTCCCCGGGACCTGTAGCAAGGCGTCTCTTGCCTGCTCCTGCCCGTGGGAGCGGGTGTTTCTACTGGCGGTGTGACACGTGTTTCCGACCGATCTTGCGTCCTTCCTCGAATTGATCCGCCAGAACGGCGATGCCGCCTACAGCATCATGTTTGGCTACTCCGCCTCGCACGCCTTGCTGTTCGGCCTGTTCGGGGGCTATGCGGCCAGTGCCGGCGCATTCGACCTCGTCACCCTGATCGTGGTGTGCTGGCTCGGCAGCTTCTTCGGTGACACGGTCCGCTTCTGGGTCGGGCGCAAATTCGGCACCCGCTGGCTCGGCCGCTGGCCGCGCCTGGAACGCGCCGTGCAACTTGCCGCCAAGCTCGCCGACAAGCACTATGTCTGGATGATCATGCTGCATCGTTTCCCGCACGGCGTCAGGGGCGTCGCGGGCTTTGCCTACGGCATGTCATCCCTGTCGTGGCCGGCTTTTCTCGGTCTCAACTTCATCGCAGCCGGCCTGTGGGCGTGCACCGTCGTTTCCGCCGGCTATGCCTTCGGCCAGGTGTCGGAGAAGGTCATGAACGACGCCTCCTCCGGTCTGGGCCTCGTCACGCTGGTCGCCTTCCTCGGCCTCTCCTGGTTCCTGAGCAAGCGGCTGGAAAGCGCCATGGAGCGGGCCTGATCGCTCACCGCACCCGGCCCGCTGCGCCTTTCTGTGATCCCTTCCTGATACCCCGTGCCGGTTTAGTCGGCCTGGGCCCCTTACCGGGGGTCACCCCTAACGGTCCCATGGAAGCGCCGCCGCGTGGCACGCAGCGCCATGCATTGCGACCGGCTTGCACGCGCCGCATGCTCGGCGCGCACACGCACTGACCGTTGCGCACGCCGCCGCCAATGCACGTCACGCCGACGGTCGCCTTGCGCTCGCACCGGAAGCTGGTCGACCCCAATCGCTTCAGCGTGTGGCCGCCTGGACAGACGCATCTCTGCCGTTTGCCTGCGCCGGCGAGCCTGCCGCCTACGCATGCAACCTTCGGCGGATCGACGATCACGCGTGGCGGCTCGCCAGGCGGCGGATGCGGCGGTGGTGGCACGACGACCAGTCCGCCGCCGCCGGTCGTGCATGGATATGCGCGGCTGTCCTGTGCCAGCACCTTCTGCAGCTTGCCTGTACGCAAGGTGCAGCCGACGGTCTCGCGCCGCTCGATCTGGAACGGCAGCACCGCCACGGCGATGTGCGTATTAGGGCCCGTTTTCTGCGAGGCAACCGTGTCCGACCACGTCCGTCCGCCATCGCACGCGACATGATAGGACACCGGGCCCGGAACGTCGGTCCTGATGCTGATCGCGGCCTCGCCGCGACGCGGACATTGGTTGCCGCCTGAATCGCGCAAATCCAGCGTACCTGACACCGCCACCGCAGCTTGCTTGCAGACGATGTGATAGGGCGCCCAGCCCGAAGCGACGGTTGCGCCGCTGTCGTTGGTCGCTACCACGCGCACCGAGCCCTTGTGCTCGTTCTGCGGTCCCGACGGCGCCGCGAACTTTGGCCCGGCATCCTTACCCTCGGCGGCGAAGCTGCCGCCCGGGTCAGAGGCGCCTCCACCTGCGCCGGCAGCAGGTAGAGGATAGGGAAACTCGTGATACGCCTCGGGCACCTCGTAGAGCGGGGAGGTCCGGTCACCTTTGTCGGTTTTTACGTAAGGCGTCGAGCGCTGCCCACTGGTCCATTCGAAGTGATACCTCACGTCGCCCGGCAGGTCGCCGACCGTGGTGAAGCGCGGGCGGTGGCCGATCGGCACGGAGCAGTTCGTTTCCAGCTTGCCGGTGAGCGGCTCGCCCTTGTGAAACAGCACGAGGCTCGCGGCCTTCACCAGCTCGGGATGCTCGCGCACCGGTGGCGGATAGGCCTCATTGGCCGCAGCGACGTTGCCGAGGCAGCGTATGACGACGTCGAGATCGGTGTCGGCATAAATGGAGTCTTCCGATTTCCAGGCATCCTTGCTGGACTCTGAGGGCACGTAGCGCAGCTCGAGCCGCACCTTGGATCGGAGCGGCACCGTGAAGCCGTCTGCCAGCAGCTTCTTTCTGTTGGCGCCGGCATTCTCGACCCGCTGCTGGCACGCCATCACCGGCCCCTCTGGAGAGGACGTTTTGCCGTTGAAGGGATCGTAGGGCCAGAAGTGCACGTCGACGCTGGTGCCGACCGTGATGCTGTTGCCCGGCCCGACGATGTTGTAGGGCGCGTCCGCGAGACGCTTGGTCGCGAACTTCGGCGCCTCGATGTTCTGCATAAAGTAGTGCTGCGAGAAGTTGCGCGGCTCGTGCGGCACCAGCCGCACCCGGAACCGGCATACCACCCGGTTCTTCGTGTGTGTGTAGTACGCGCTGCTGGGCCCGGCACTATCCAGCTTCACGTGCACTTCGCAGCTGCCCTCGCTGAATTCGTGCCCGATGGAGGCGATGCCGATGCCAGGATGGTCGTAGTGCCAGACGCGCACGCCGCCGATGACATCCAGCCACACGGTCGGATCGTTGGCCCGCGCCGAAAGTGTTGAGAGCGCGAGCCAGACGATCGTCACCGCGACAAGTCTCAATGCGTTCGTCAGGCGTCGTTGCATGCCGCGCATCCTCCGTTGCACCGGGTGCGGCGTGCACAGGAGGCGCCTAGCCGTTCGATGCGTGGCGGCAGTGTGAGGCTGCAGCGCTGGTGCCTAAACCCCTCAAAAATGAGGGAGGAGGAACACGGAGTTTGCAAACAGAAACTCCCCCGGTTCTCACCGGGGGAGCATTCAGTCTCAGCCGTTACGTGCGCGTTATGCCTGCGGCTGCGGCGCGGGATCGTCCGAAGGCGGAGGGCCGGCCGGCCGGTTGCGGCGCTCGTTCATGAACTGGTCGAATTCCTGGCGGTCCTTTGCCATGCGCAGCCGCGCCAGAAAATCGCGGAACTCTGTGGCTTCCTCCTCCAGCTTGCGCAGCGCCTCGTCGCGATACTCGTCGAACGCGCGGTTGCCGGTCTGGCGGAAATGGCTGCCGCGGCCATCGCTCCAGCGCTGCATGTGCCGCTCCCAGCGCTCGCGCTTCCTCTCCCAGCGGGTCATCGCCCGGTCGCGCCAGTCCTGCATGTTATTTCCGTACCTCGGTGAGCATCCCATCCGTCCACTCCATATGATGTAGGCCAGGATCGCGAGCCCGATCGGCCAGAAGACGATGAAGCCGATCACCATCAATGCGATCCAAGCCGGCCTCCCGAAATCGTCGATGCGGGCGACTACCTCAGACATCTGCCGTTCCTCTCCAGATCATGATCCAGTGTCAATGTTTATAACATTTACATATGGGCAATGCAGTGGGCCGTCAAGCCGTGCGGGCGATTGAATCTACAAGTAACGCCGATGTGAGGTGGGAGGGTGGGGCGCCGGCATTCCCGGCGCCCGTCTCGGTCAGGCCGCCGTGCGGGCCGCAGCGTCCACCTGCGCCGCCAGCGCAGGATCGATCTCCAGCGCGTCTGCGAGGCGCTTCAGGAAGTCCTGCTCGGCGCCGCTGTCGAGGTCGATGGCGATGCGCGCGGCCGTGTAGACCTGCACTGCGTCCTGCTCGGATGCCACGCTCGCCGCGAGGTCTTCCACCGTTGCCGGGTTGTTGATCTCGCCTTCCAGGAACTGCTGCGCCTCACGGCCGAGGCCCGCCTGCTGCAGGTTGCCGGCAATGCGCTGTTGCTCCTTGTCGTCGATGCGCCCGTCCGCTGCTGCGGCTGCAATCATCGCGCGGATGTAGAGCAGCGCCTGCTCATGCGAAACCGCATCCGGCTCGAAGCCGGAGCCTGACGGAGCGGCGACCAGCTGCTGCCCGCCCGGCGTGGGGCGAGCGCCGGTCAGCGGCGGCAGGCCCTGCTGGTAGTTCTGGTAGGCCTTGTAGGCGAGCCCGCTGATCAGCGCGAGCCCGCCCAGGCGGGCGGCCGTGCCTGCCAGGGCGCGCCCTGCGCCTGTGCCGAGAATCAACGCACCAAGGCCGCCCAGTGCGGCGCCGGACGCGAGTTTGTTGTTGGCGATCAGGTCGCGCAGCTTCGCGATCAACTCGTCCGGCGATTGGCCGGTCGCCTGGCCCAAGGCGTCGCGCGCGCGTCCCGAGGCACCCGTCATCTCATCGAGCCGGCCCGCGCCCTCGCGCACGCCGGACGTCGCCTGGCCGAGGACCTGCCTCAAGGTGTCGAGCAGTGCACCCGCGCCGCCCGCGCCTTGTCCGCTTTCGCCGAACATGCGGTTCGCCTGACCTGGCTGGCCGCCGCCGAGAATGTCGCGCAGGATATCCTGCAGGCCGCCGCCTCCGCTGCTACCACCACCCGGACCACCACCACCTGGGCCGCCGCCACCGCCTGGGCCGCCGCCACCGAGGACGCTGCGCAGGAGGTCCTCCAGGCTCATGCCACCTGTCTGCGAGTCCGTAGGCGGTGGCCGCATGCCGCCGCGCTCGGCGGGCTGATCTTGCTCCTCGCCCTCATCCTCGCCTTCGCCTTCCGCTTCGTTCTCTTCCGGCACCGTGCCGCCACGCGGGGTGCGCTCGTCTCCGTAGGAGCCGCGCTCCTCCGCCGGCGGTTGGCGATACTCGGTCGGCGCGCGTACGTCGCCGCCACCACCGCCGAGCCTGCCCAGCAGGTCCCGGAAAATGTCGTCACCTTGGCCGGGACCGGAGGAACGGGGGCCTGGGCCACCGCCACCGCCGCGGACCAGGGCGTCGAGAATGCTGCGCGCGTCAAACATCGTCGGAATCCTCCGGTGAACGCAAGCGTCCCCCCGCACCGAATCTAGGGTGCGGGAGGGCCTTGTGCAATTGCACTTCCGTTGTTGGTGAACTGGCCCTCTACTCCGCCGCCGCGGGCAGCGTGCGGGGCGGGCTGACGGGCTCAGCATGCGGCGCAGCTTGCGCCTCGTCGGTCGGGCCGACAAAGCGGCCGAACACGCGCCACACGCCCTTGCCGATGTCGTCCATCACGGCGAACACCGCCGGCACAAACACCAGCGAGAGCAGCGTGGACGAGGCCAGGCCGCCGATCACGGCGATCGCCATCGGGGCCCGGAACTCGCCGCCGGCGCCCGAGCCGATAGCCGAGGGCAGCATGCCGCCGATCATGGCAATGGTCGTCATGATGATCGGCCGTGCCCGCTTGCGGCCGGCATCGACAATGGCCTCCGTGCGCGGCACGCCGCGATGCATCTCCTCGATGGCGAAGTCGACGAGCATGATCGCGTTCTTGGTCACGATGCCCATCAGCATCAGGATGCCGATCACGACCGGCAGGCTGACCGGCTGGCCCGTGATCGCCAGCGCGACAATGGCGCCGCCCACCGACAGCGGCAGCGAGAACAGGATGGTGATGGGCTGCAGGAAGCTGCCGAACAGCAGCACCAGAACCGCGTACACCATCATGATGCCCGCACCCATCGCCTTGGCGAAGCTCTCGAACACCTCGCCCATGATCTCGGCATCGCCGAACTGCTTGAGTTCCACACCAGCGGGTAGCTGCTTGGCAGCCGGCAGCGCCAGCATCTTGTCGACGGCCGCGCCCAGCGGTGCGTTGCCGACAAGATCGGCGCCGATCAGCACGCGGCGCATGCGGTCGTAGCGGTCGATCGCCGTCGGTCCTTGGCCGGGCTCGAAGCGGGCGACGGCCGTCAGCGGCACGGGCGTGCCAGACGTGGTCGCAACCTTCAGGGATTCCAGGATCTGCCGGTCGGCCCGTGCCGCCTCCTGCAGCTGCACGCGGATCGGCACTTGGCGCTCGCCGACGTCGAACTTGGCGAGGTTGGCGCCGATGTCGCCTATGGTGGCGATGCGCACCGCTTCCGAGATCGCCTCCGTCGAGACGCCGAGCTCGGAGGCGACGTCCGTGATTGGCACCACGCGCAGCTCGGGCCGGTCGAGCTCGGCCGTTGACACCACGTTCTCGATCAGCGGAATGCGCTTGGCCTGGCTCGTCATGGCGGCGGCGGCGTGCGTCACGGCTTCCGCGTCACGGCCCGAAACCACAAGCTGGATCTGGCGCTGGCCGTTGTCCTGCAGGAACCAGAAGCGCATGTCGGGCGTCGAGGCGACCTCGCGGCCGATCTGCTGCTTGACCTGCGATTGGCTCAGCTTGCGCTTGCTACGCGGCACCAGGTTGATGACGAGCGTGGCTTTGCGCACTTCGGCGCCGCCGCCCATGATCTTGCCGCCGCTGACGAACACGCTCTTGACGTCGGCGCGGGCGCCGATCTTCTCGGCCAGCGCCTTGGTCATGGCCTTGGTGTCATCGATGCGCGACCCCGGCGGCAGCTCGACCGCCATCAGCGTGCGCGAGGTGTCGTCGGCCGGCAGGAAGCCAGACGGCAGCAGGTAGAAGCTGCCGACGGATGCGGCGAAGATCGCAAGGCCCAGGCCAACGGCCTTATAGTGATGCGCCACCGACCAGCGCACCAGCCAGGTATAGGCGCGCAGCGCGCGGCCCTCCTTCTCCTCATGGCCGGAATTGCGCATGAAGTAGGCCGCAAGCAGCGGCGTGATCAGCCTTGCCACCAGCAGCGAGAACAGCACCGCGAACGCCACCACCAGACCGAACTGCTTGAAGTACTGGCCGGCGATGCCGCCCATGAAGCTCACGGGCACGAACACCGCGACGATGGTCAGCGTGATGGCGATCACCGCAAGGCCGATCTCGTCGGCGGCCTCCAGCGCTGCGCGATAGGCGCTTTTGCCCATGCGCATGTGCCGCACGATGTTCTCGATCTCCACGATCGCGTCGTCGACCAGGATGCCGGTGACGATGGTGATCGCGAGCAGGCTGACAAGATTGAGCGAGAAGCCTGCTGCATCCAGCGCCCAGAACGCAGGTATGATCGACAGCGGCAGCGCCACTGCTGCAATGATGGTCGCACGCAGATCGCGCAGGAAGATGAACACGACGATGATGGCGAGGATGGCGCCCTCGATCAGCGTCGTCATGGTCGAGTGATAGGCACCCAGTGTGTGTGTCACCATGGTGTCGATCAGCTTCAGCTCGACCTCGGGGTTCGCCTTCTTCAGCTTGGCGACCGCCTTCTCCACGTCGGCCGCCACCACGGTGTCGCTCGCGCCCTTGCCGCGCGAGATCGCGAACGCGACCATCGGCACACCGTCGAGCGAGGCAAACGTGCGCGGCTCCGCCGTCGCGTCCGTGACGGTGCCGAGCTGATCCAGTCGCACCTTGCGGCCGCGCGGCAGGGTAATGGTGGTCGCGGCCAGGTC
>CADEEC010000089.1 GCA_902826255.1 uncultured Hyphomicrobiales bacterium
ATGGCGTTCATGCGCCCGTGCTCACTCAAACGTCCTTTGGCGCGTCCGTAGGCGTTGCGGCAGGAGTAGGAACTCATAGTCGACACGCGCACCACAGGTCCACCTAGGTGTTTGCGGGCGGCCGGCTGCATCCCGGTGTGCATCCACTTGTGCAGCGCGGCAATCATGTCGCAGGTGAGTGTCGGGGGCGGTGAGAACGAGACCTGAGGACTGCTGCCGAGACTCAGGAGCTGCATCGGTGCCGGGGTACCGCATTCCGCGCCGTCGCGGACCGGCTCCTCGGGCACCACTACAACATCCAGGTTCTTCAGCAGCACCGCGCAACGAGCGCGAGCGTGCTCGATTTCCTGGTTGGTCCAGGTTTTCGCGGTATTTGCAGGCTTCTCCGGCAACGGCGGCCAAGCAAAAGCCGGCTTGCCCGCAGCCACCTTTGCGGTCGACTGGGTAGTCACCGCCGTCCATCCCGAATCGCCTGTTCCGGCCTTCTGCTGCCCCAACGCAGCAGGAGCGGCGGCCACACCGCAAAAAAATGCGGCGGCCGCCCAGCGCGCGACATGCATTCTGAAGATCACCCCTACGTGCCAATCCGGTGGTCCGGCGACGCCCCCACGAACAAGGACCTGGAACTGGCTGACTCGACCGACATATATAGCAGAACTTTGGCAAGTTCGCGAGCCGGTGCACCCTGGCGCTCGAAGAGAGGAAGTTTCTGTGGAGGGAGCGGAAGCGACGTCGGGGGGGTCGTCTGCGAACCTTCAATCCATACCGTCACTTGATGGCATCGAGGCGCGCATCGAGGGAGCAGCCGGCGTCATCACGCTCAATCGGCCGCGCGCGTTGAACGCCCTCAACACGGCGATGCGGACGCGAATCAGCGAGTCGTTCGCGGCCTGGCAGCGCGATCCGCAAATTTATGCCGTTATCATCGCATCGGCCACCGACCGCGCGTTCTGCGCCGGCGGCGATGTGCGCGAGATGGTCGAATGGTGGAAGACGCGGCCGGACGATGCCGTTGCCGCCGTCGGGGCGGAGTATGCCCTCAACTGGCAGATCGATTGCTTCACCAAGCCGACGGTGTCGCTGATCGACGGCGTGGTCATGGGCGCCGGCGTCGGGCTGTCGCTGTACGGCACGCATCGCGTTGCCGGCGAGCGATACCGGTTCGCGATGCCGGAGACGGCCATCGGGCTGTTTCCCGACGATGGGGTGTGCTCTGTGTTTGCCCGCATGCCGGACGAGATCGGCATGTATCTCGCGCTGACAGGCCGATCCATCGGAGCGGCCGACGCCTATCACCTTGGACTGGCGACGCACTGCATACCGGCGGCCCGCTTCTCTGAAATCAGCTCAGGTTTGATCGCTGCCGACCCGGTAGATCCGATTCTCGACGCGCGGCACATGCAACCTGATGCGGGCGATCTCGAGCCCCACCGCGCAGCGATCGCGCGCTGCTTCAGTGCAGACAGCGTGGAGGAGGTTTTGTCCCGGTTGCAGGCGGAAGGCGGACAGGCGCAAGTCTGGGCACAGGAGGTGCTCAAGGACCTTGCGGCGCGCTCGCCGACGTCCCTGAAGATCACCTACCGGCATGTCCGCAATGCCAAGGCGCTGGACCTGCAGCAGACGCTGCAAGCCGATTTCCGTCTGGCGGTCCGATGCATGGAAGGGCACGACTTTGCCGAGGGCGTGCGCGCCAGCCTGATCGAACGCGACCGCAACCCCAGATGGCAGCCGAGCCGGCTGGAGGATGTCACCCAGGCAGCGGTGGAGTCTTACTTTGCCCCCCTCGACCGTGGAGAATTGGCGCTCGCCAGCAGAGCGGAAATGCAGGCACCTAGACCGTAGGCGTGCCAAGCCGGCATCGCCAATAACCCCCTGCTAACCCAGTAATTTAAACGAGATTTAGCGGCTTTCGCTTAGGGTTGGCTTCAACCTGGAATACCAGGAGAGCGTCAAACACTAGCTATTCGAGGCAGGGTAATGAGTCTTGCGTTGGACGTTGCGCATGCACGCGCACCCGGGACCGCAACCGAGGACACGCTCAAGGGCGAGTACTTGCGCGCATTGCGGCTGGTGGAACGGCTTCACCGCCTTCTCCTCGATGTCATCAAGGACGAGTTCGATCGTCTGGGTGGCGCTGAACTTAACAGCGTTCAGGCCTTGCTCCTGTACAACATCGGCGAGAGCGAGCTGACGGCTGGAGAGCTCAAGACGCGCGGCTACTATCTCGGGTCGAACGTCTCCTACAACCTCAAGAAGCTCGTCGACATGGGCTACATCCACTACAAGCGGTCGGACAAGGACCGCCGGTCGGTGCGGGTGAGCCTGACGGACAAGGGGCTGGAGGCGCGCGGCGTGATCCAGAAGCTATACCAGCGCCAGCTCGGCTCCATCGAGCAGGTCGGCCAGATCTCGAAGGAAGAGTTCCACGGCTTGAACAAGGCGCTTGTCCGGCTCGAACGCTTCTGGACGGATCAGATCCGCTTCCGCCTGTAGTTCAGGTGGGTGGGGCGGCGACGGATTGCTCCTACGCCGCCGTTAAACGGGCACTCGCCACAACAGTTATTGTCGGGTGCCCTCTCGCGTCCTGCCTCGCCAGCCTTTAGACTGGGCCGAGAAGGGCGACGTTCCCGGGTCCCCAGTATTTCAGGGCCTGGCAGGGACGTCAGGCAGTCGTGAGCCATGCAGGCTAAACGGGCAGGTCTATTCTTGGGCTGCGCGGCCATTGCGGCTGGCGCGGCTTATTTTTTTTGGCTCGGTCCAAGCACAAGTCCGGCCGCTCCCGGCAAGATCGCCAAGTCTGACGGCAGGGCGCGCACGGCGTCGGCGGCACCTGTAAGCGCTGCAACCGTGGTCGAAAAGGATATGCCGGTCATCCTTTCTGCGCCCGGGACGGTGGAAGCGATGGCCACCGTGGCGATCAAGCCGCGCGTGGATGGCCAGATTGTCGAGGTCGCGTTCAAGGAAGGTGACCTCGTTGAGGACGGCAGCGTTCTCTTCCGTCTTGATGATCGCATTGCCAAGGCGCAGATCGCACAGGCCCAAGCCGCGATTGCCAAGGACGAAGCGAGCCTGCGCGATGCTGAAGCAACGCTGTCGCGCCGGCAGGCATTGATCGACAAGCAGGTGGTCAGCGAGGCGATGCTGGACCAGGCGCGCTATGCAGTGGAGGGGCTCAAGGCGAGCATCTCGGCTGGACGGGCGCAGCTCGAGTCTCAGAAGACACTGCTCGACTATCTTACAATTCGCGCACCGATCACTGGACGCACCGGCGGTTTGCTCGCCAAGCTCGGCGCCACCGTGCGCGCACAGGACGCAAATCCGCTCGTCACCATCAACCAGACCCGCCCGATTCTTGTATCGTTCGCCCTCCCGCAGGGTGATCTGCCGGCGCTCAGGCGTGCTTTCGCGGCCAAGGCACAAGCCGCGATCTATATTCCCGGTCGCAGGCAGTCGCCCGTGCGCGGCACCATCACCTTCATCGACAACCAGGTCGACAAGCAAACCGGCGCGATCATGGTCAAGGTGCTGGCGGAGAACGACGACGAGGCGTTGTGGCCCGGTCAATCCGTGGATGTGGGCCTGACGGTTGAGGTGAAGCCCAACATGCTGTCCGCGCCGGCGAGTGCCGTGCTGCCGGCGCAGCAAGGCATGATCACGTGGGTGATCGATGCCAACAACAAGGTGATGCCGAAGGTCGTCACCGTCGAGCGCATCGTCGATCAGACGGTGTTCCTGGCCAGCGGCGTCGCCGCCGGCGAACGGGTGGTGACGGACGGCCAGCTTCGCCTGGCACCGGGCGCGACCGTTGTTATTGATGAGCCGCGACCGAAATCTCCTCCGCGCGAGGAACGTCGCGGGGCCGGCCGGACCTAGAGGGCGATCGCATGAGGCTTTCCGAGCTCTGCATTCGACGCCCGGTGATGACGACGCTGCTGATGGCGTCGCTGCTGCTCGCAGGCTTCTTCGGCTACCGGCAGCTGCCGATCGCCGCGATCCCCCGCATCGAGGTGCCGACCATCACGGTCAGCGTGCTGTATCCCGGCGCCAGCGCCGATACGATGGCCGTGTCCGTGGCGGCTCCCCTGGAGCGGCAGTTTGCGACCATTGCCGGTATCACCTCGATCACGTCGCTGAATACGCAGGGCAGCACGCAGGTCACGCTGGAGTTCGACCTCAATCGCAGCATCGACGCCGCCTCGCTCGACGTGCAGTCCGCCATCTCCTCCGCTGCGCGGCAGCTGCCGGAGGACCTGCCGACCCCGCCCGCCTATCGCCGGGTCAATCCCGCGGACGCCCCGATCATCTTCCTGGCGCTGACCTCCGACACGACGCCGTCGCAGGACATGAACGAGTTCGCCGAGAAGGTGATGAGCCCCAAGCTCTCGACCATCACCGGCGTGGCGCAGGTCAACATCCAGGGCGCCCAGAAGCGTGCGGTGCGCATCAGGTACGATCTGGATGCGCTGGCAACGCGCGGGCTTTCCGTCGAGGACATACGCCTTGCCGTGGCCGCACAGGCGACCATCGTGCCCGTTGGCACCATCCGGACCACGCAGCAGCTCTACATCCTCGAAGTGAAGGGCGCCGAGCCCACGGCCGACTATTTCAAGCCGCTGATCGTGGCATGGCGCAACAATGCGCCCGTTCGCTTACAGGACGTGGCCAACGTCCAGGACTCGGTAGAGAACGACGAGGCGCGGGCCGAATTCAACGGCACCCGCTCCATCATCCTCTCAGTGCAGCGGCAGCCGGACGCCAATACGGTTGCCGTGACGGACGCCATCAACGCCGCACTGCCGGACTTTCAGCGCCTGCTGCCGCCGACCGTCACGCTGAGCGTGCTGAGCGACCGGTCCATCTCCATCCGCGATGCCGTGCACGACGTCGAGATCACGCTGATTTTGACAGCCGTACTCGTGATCCTGGTCATTCTGGCCTTCCTGCGCACATGGCGCGCAACCTTCATACCTGCGCTGGCTCTGCCGCTTTCCATCATCGGCACGTTTGCCGGCATGGCGATGTTCGGGTTCTCGCTGGACAACGTCAGTCTGCTGGCCCTGACGCTGGCGCTCGGGTTCGTGGTCGATGACGCCATCGTCATGCTCGAGAACATCGTGCGCTATGTGGAGCAAGGCATGCGGCCGTTCGATGCGGCCATCCGGGGCGCGCGCGAAATCGGCTTCACGATTCTGTCGATCACCTTCTCGCTGGTGGCCGTCTTCATCCCGATCCTGTTCATGGGCGGGATCGTGGGGCGCTTCTTCTTCGAGTTCGCGATGACGATCAGCATCGCGATCCTGCTCTCAGGCTTCATCTCGCTGACGCTGACGCCGATGCTGGCGTCGCGCATGCTCAAGGTGCACCACGCTGAGCAGAAGCGTCCGGGCCTGCTGTCGCGCGCCTTCGAGCGGGGCTACGAGGGGATGGCGACGGCATATCGCGTGACGCTGGACTGGTCGCTGCGCGTGCCGTGGCTGATGCTGCTGGTGACGCTCGGCACGGTCGTCGCCACGGGCTGGGCCTTCGTGGTGGTCAAGAAGGGCTTCCTGCCGACGGAAGACACCAGCATCATCATCGTGCGTACGGAGGCGGCGCCCGATATCGCCTTCCAGGCCATGCTGGACCGGCAACGCATCGTCTCGGATCGCATTCGCGAGGATCCGGACGTTCTGTACGTCAATTCCAACGTGCAGCAGCCGACGTTCAACCCGACGCTCAACCGCGGGTCGATCTTCGTGCAGCTCAAAGCGCGCGGCGACCGCGTAGATCGCGCGACCATCAGCGATGTGCAGAACCGGCTGCGCCGGAACCTGGCGGGCATTCCGGGTGTTCGCGCGTTCCCTGTTCCCTTGCAGAACTTGCGGATCGGCAGCCGCGGCGGCGCGGCGCTCTATCAATATACGCTGACCAGCGTCGACCAGGCAGAGCTCTATGACTATGCCCAGCGCCTCATCGACACCGTGAAGGCGGCACCGGGTTTCGCCGACGTCACCAGCGACCTGACGCTCGGGGCGCGGCTGCTCAAGCTCGACATCGACCGGGATGCGCTGGCGCGCTATGGCCTGACCACCGATCTGGTGCGGTCGACCCTCTATTCCGCTTTCGGCACGCGCAAGATTGCGACGGTCTACACGCCGTCCAACGACTATGCCGTGATCCTGGAAGCGGACAGAGTGCAAACGCTGGATCCCAGCGTGCTGTCGAAGGTCTATGTGCGCAGCAACTCGGGCCAGCAGGTGCGCCTCGACGCGGTGGCGAAATTCACGCTGCAGCCCGGGCCTGTGTCCGTGGCGCGGCAAAGCCAGCTGCCTGCGGTCACGATCACGTTCAATCTTGCCCCGGGGTTCACGCTGGGCGAGGCGGTGGTTGCCATGCGCGACCTCGAGCGCGACGTGAAGATGCCGGCGTCCATCACCGGCCAGTTTGCCGGCACCGCGCAGGTGTTCGAGAACTCATTCCGTGACCAGCCGCTGCTGATCCTCGCGGCCATCCTCACGATCTATATCGTGCTCGGCATCCTCTATGAGAGCTTCATCCACCCGATCACCATTCTCTCCGGCCTGCCCTCGGCCAGCCTCGGGGCGTTGCTGACGCTGTACCTGTTCGATGTCGAGCTGACCATCATCGCGATGATCGGCATCATCCTGCTGGTTGGCATCGTGAAGAAGAACGCCATCATGATGGTGGATTTCGCCATCGAAGCGCGGGCGCGCGGCGCCGCACCCAAGGACGCCATCCGCGAGGCCTGCCTGCTCAGGTTCCGTCCCATCATGATGACGACCATGGCGGCCCTGTTCGGCACGCTGCCGATTGCGATCGGCTGGGGCGCGGGTGCGGAGTTGCGCCAGCCTTTGGGACTTGCGGTGGTCGGCGGCCTCGCCGTGTCGCAACTGCTGACGCTCTATATCACCCCGTCGGTCTACCTGTTCATGGAGCGCGTCGGCGCGTGGCTCGGCACCGGCCGGCGCGAGCACATCCCGGCCGATGAGGCGGCGGCCGAGCCTACGCGGGCTGCCGCGGAGTAAGCGCTATTTCCGCGCGAGCCGGGCCGTACCGACCTGGAGAACGAGCACGGCGCACATGATGAGGGCGGCCCCCGACCAGCCGACAAGGTCCAAGCGCTCGCCGAGCAGCCAGTAGGCGGCGGCGGCGGCGAACACCGTTTCCAGGCTGACGATGACGGCGGCTTCCGCGGGCGGGGTGTACTGCAGCGCCACCGTCAGCAGCGTGAACGTGAGCGCGCTGGACAGGAGGCCGACGTAGGCGATCTCGGGTGCTGCCGCGATCAAGCCGTCGAGGCTGGTGCTCTCCAACCCGAACGAGAACACGACGGCAAACGCCGACACCACCGCAAACTGCACGGCCGTGTAGGCGATGGGGCGCCGAAAGGGCGACGCACGTCCGGTGACGACAACGTGCAGCGCCCAGAAGAATGCGGATAGCGCGACAAGCTTGTCGCCGTCCGAGAAGGCGGCGAGCGCGCCGCCGCCGAGCAGCCAGGTGCCGACGGCGGAGAGGATGACCGCAGGCCAGACCGCCGGGCTCGGCCGGATGCGATTCCAGGTCCAGGCGATGAACGGCGTGATGACGACATAGAGCGCGGTGAGAAAGCCGGTGTTGGTAACAGTTGCCGTGCGGATGCCGGCCTGCTGCAGCCAGGCTGCGATGAAGAAGACCGTGCCGCCGGCGATGGCGATGCTCCAAAATCCTGAACTGGCAGGCTTGGCACCGGGCCGCGCTCCTTCGCGCAGGGCGAGTGGCGCGAGTGCAAGCGCTGCCACCGCGCCCCGGCAGGCGATGAATGCGAGCGGCCCGATGTCCGCCATGGCCGATTTCTGAAAGATGAAGGCGACGCCCCAGATGGCAGCGGCAAAAAGCAGGGCGATGTCGGCGTGCAGGCGGGACATGGAGGGGACCGGCGTACGAGCGGCGGTGTTATGCCCGTTTCCACCGGACGCAACCAGCGCTATTGCATGCCGATCGGGCAAGGTCCGCCCTGCCACGATCGCCACTCCAGGATGGACGAAGGGCTTTCGCGCGCGGGAGCTTAGCGGGCCGAGACGGCCGCGCGGCGTTCGCTATGCCTTGGGTGAGGCGGGGGCCGGCAACGGCAAGCTGGCGGGCTCGGGCGTTTCGGCTTCGATGATGAAGCGGACCGGGGCTTTCACCTCCGTCTCGCCGCCGGCGGCAACCACGTGGCACGTCACCATCAGCAGACGCGCCGGCGCCGAGCCGGTGACGGCGGGGACGACAGGTTCGCCGACAATCTTGATATCCACCACTTCGAGGATGCGTTCGCGTCCGTCGCGTCCGGCGATGGTGATGCGGTCACCCACGGCGAGCTGCTTGTCGAACGGGGAGGGACTTGCGAGTTGCGAGCGCGTCAGCCAATAGCCCTCGTCGCCGCTTTGGGCACCGGCGACACGCGGGGCGCTGTGAGGCTCCATGTTGGCCAGGCCCTGGCGGCTCAATGCCTGCGTAAGCCCCTGCGCGACAAAGAGATCCGCGCGCCATGCGCCGACGGCCAGGGCGATGGTGGCGAGGCCGCCCGCAGCCAACACCAGACGACCCTTGAGTGCAGCACTCAGCAGCATGGGTGAGTCCCCTGAGAATCCCGCAACTTCACTTATCAATATAGGAAAACTTGGTCGAAGTGTGGAGGAGGGTTCGGGGGATTTGCCCCAGTGAACTTCGCCCCTCCCCCACACACCGCGCCGCGGGGAGGCTTGACGCGGCACGGATCCCATTCCCGCCGTCAGGGCCACCGAGGGCCCCGAGAAGCGCTGAAAGCTGAGCTTTGGAGTGCGGCGCGCGTATGCCGGGATTGTGACCCCGCCGGCATTTTGTTGTGGCAGCGGCTGTTTGGGACCGGGCGTTCACATCCAATTTACCGCGTGCATTTGTCATGCCCGGCAACTTGGCCGATCGTCTTATCTTGCCGGCTGAGGCAGGAGGAACCATGGCGAGAGACATGATCGGCAGCGGGAGCACGGCCGGTCGCCGCAGCGTCTGGCAGGCCATGCTGCGCGGCGTGCTGCTGAAATGCCCAAGCTGCGGCAAGGGATCTTTGTTTCAGCGCTACCTGAAGGTCGCCTCCGCATGCCCGGCGTGCGGGGAGGAGTTGCACCACCACAGGGCCGATGACGCGCCCGCTTACTTCACCATCGTCATCGTCGGCCACATTGTTATTGCGGCTGTTCTCGCGGTGGAGAAGGCCTTTCATCCAAGCATGCTGGTTCATCTCGTGCTGTGGGTGCCGCTGACGCTTGGCATGTCGCTGTGGCTGCTGCCGCGCGTCAAGGGCGCGCTGGTCGGCCTGCAGTGGGCGCTGCGGATGCACGGGTTCGGCGCCGCGGCGGATGCGCCGCTATCCGGTCCTGCTGCCGACTAGGCTCAGCCGCAAAATCGGCCCGGTATGAGCGTCGCCGTTGCCTTTCGGCCGGAGGCTGCCCATGATCGCGGCGATTTCCCCACCACGATCTGTTGACGCTCCCCCTATGGCCCTCGAACGCCCTGCCCGCGACGCGCTGCGATCCAGGTTCTGGGACGACTTTTCCACCACGCACGCCGCCAACGGTCTCGTCGCTTTTCTCTTTGCGGCCACCGGGCCGGTTGCGGTCATCCTGGCGAGCGGCGTGCGCGGCGGCCTGAGCGAAGCCGATCTCGCCTCCTGGGTGTTCGGGGCATTTTTCATCAACGGCTTCATTACGATTCTCTTTTGCCTGCTGTATCGCCAGCCGCTTGCCTTCTTCTGGACGATCCCGGGCACGGTGCTGGTCGGGCCGGCGCTTCTGCATGCAACGCTGCCGCAAGTGGTCGGCGCGTTCATCATCACCGGCTTGCTCATGCTGGTTCTCGGGCTGACCGGCTGGGTGCGCCGGGCGATGGACGCGATCCCGATGCCGATCGTGATGGGGATGGTCGCCGGCGTGTTTCTGCAGTTCGGCCTCGACTGGGTGAAGGCGTTCCAGAGCGACGTGGTGCTCGCGGCCGCCATGACCGTCGCCTTCCTGCTGGTCAGCTTGCAGCCGTCCGTTGCGGCGCGGGTGCCTCCGCTGATCGTTGCGCTTGTCGTGGGTGCGATCGTGATCTGGCAGGCGGACGCGTTCGCCCCGCGCCTCGGCGAGGCGCAGCTTCTTGCGGCGCCCCGGTTCCATATGCCGGAGTTTGCATGGGGGCCGGTCGTGGAACTGGTGGTGCCGATCGCCATCACGGTGCTGGTGGTGCAGAACGGGCAGGGCGTGGCGGTGCTGAAGGCCGTTGGTCACGACGCGCCCGTGAATGCCGTCGCGGTCGGATGCGGCATCGGCGCGATCCTCAGCGCGTTCGTCGGCGCGGTGTCGACCTGCCTGACGGGTCCGGTGAATGCAATCATCTCGTCGGGTGGCGAGCGGCGCTCCCAGTACACGGCGGGCGTGGCGGTCGGCGTGCTTGCGATCCTGTTCGGGCTGTTCTCGCCGCTGTTCACACGGCTGCTGCTGGCGGCACCGGCGGCCTTCATTGCGACGCTGGCGGGGCTGGCGATGCTCAGAGTTCTCCAGTCCGCCTTCACGATAGCGTTCAAGAGCAACTTCACGCTGGGCGCGCTGGTGACGTTCCTGGTGGCTGTCGCCGGCATCCCGATCTTCAACATCGGGGCGCCGTTCTGGGCTCTGGTGGCCGGTACAATCGTCTCCCTCACCCTGGAGCGGAAGGACTGGCAGCCGGAGCGCGGGACGGCTTGAAGGCCGGCCCGCGTGCGGCCTTTAACCCTCGGGAAGGCCGTTGCGTGGACGATGTGGAATTGTGCGCTGGAACGTGCACAGCTGGTGCATCGTTTGACCAACGCCGCCCTTGAACGACCGTCTGCACGCTTTCATGGCCAACAAGAACCTCGCGAAGTATCGCGCCAAGCGCGACTTCAAGAAAACGCCCGAGCCGACGGGGGCGGGCAAGGTGCGGCCTGCGGAGTACCCACGCTTCGTGGTCCAGAAGCATGCAGCGACGCGGCTGCACTATGATTTCCGGCTCGAGCATGGCGGCACTTTCAAGTCGTGGGCCGTGACGCGCGGACCGTCGCTGGACCCGCGCGACAAGCGTCTCGCCGTGGAGGTGGAGGACCATCCGCTCGACTACGGCGACTTCGAGGGCACGATCCCGAAAAGCGAGTACGGTGGCGGCACCGTCATGCTGTGGGACCGCGGCTTCTGGATGCCCGAGGGCGACGGCGATATCGACGCGGCGCTGCGCAAGGGCGACCTGAAATTCACGCTCGCCGGCAGCAAGCTCAAGGGCAGCTTTGTGCTCGTGCGCATGAAGCGCGATCGCGACGGTGGCAAGCGCACCAACTGGCTGCTCATCAAGCATCGTGACGGACTGGAGCGGGAGGGCGAGGACGCCGCGTCGCTCACCGATGACGACAGGTCCGTTGCGTCGGGCCGCAGCATGGCCGAGATCGCGGCCGGCAAGGGACGCGGGCCGAAGCCGTTCATGGCGGCCGGAGCGAAAGCGGCGAAGCCATCCGCCGTATGGCATTCGAAGCCGAAGGACAACACGCGCAAGGCGCGTGCCATCGCCAAGCTCGAGATGCCCGCGGCGCGGCGCTCCGCGAAAGCCGGTCGCGCGGATGCAGCAATGCCGGCGTTCATTCCGCCGCTGCTGTGCAAGACCGCGACCAAGCCGCCCGAGGGAGAGGGCTGGGCGCATGAGGTCAAGCTCGACGGCTATCGTTTGCAGCTGCAGATGGCCGGCGGTAATGCCGTCGTGTTCACGCGCACGGGTCTTGATTGGACGGACAGGTTTGCACCGATCGCGGCGGCGGCCGCGGCATCGCCGGATGCGGTGCTGGACGGAGAGGCGGTCGTTCTCGACAAGGCGGGCGCGACGAGCTTCTCGGCCTTGCAGGTCGCGCTGTCGAACGAGGATACCAGCGAGGTCGCCTATTGCGCCTTCGATCTGCTGTCCGAAGGCGGCGACGATCTGCGCGCGCTGCCGTTGAGTGCGCGCAAGGAGCGCCTGCGCGCGCTGGTCGAGGCGCTCGCCGCTGGATCGCCCATCCGGTTCGTCGAGCACATCGTCGGGTCGGGCAAGTCGGTGCTGGCTTCCGCGCGCGAGCTCGGCCTCGAGGGCATCATCTCGAAGAAGCTGGATGCCCCTTACCGCTCGGGCCGGCACGCGGTGTGGCTCAAATCCAAGATCCGCGTCGGCCACGAGGTGGTGATCGGCGGCTGGAGCGGGAGTTCCACCACGCTGCGCTCCCTGCTCGTGGGTGTGCGGCGGGGCAACCACCTTGTGTACACGGGGCGCGTCGGCACGGGCTTCAACGGCCGCAACGCGGCGTCGCTCCTCGGCGAGCTGAGAGAACTGGCTGCATCGAGGAGCCCTTTCGGCGGGGCGGACGCGCCAGCGCGCGACGGCGATGTCACCTGGGTTAAGCCGCTGCTTGTGGCTGAGATCGAGTTTGCGGGCTGGACCGACGGCGGCAACGTGCGCCAGGCGTCGTTCAAGGGATTGCGCCGGGACAAGCCGGCAAGCGAGGTCACCGCGGAGGTCGCGGCCGATCCCGACAGTGTCGAGATCGCAGAGCCGGGAGGTGCTGGCATGGCCAAGGCGAGGAAAACTGCTTCTGCCAGGGGCGGCAAGGACGCCGTGCTCGGCGTATCGATTTCCAATCCGGACAAGCCGCTGTGGCCGGCGGAAGGGGGCAACCCGGCCTACACCAAGCTTGATCTCGCGCGCTATCTGGAGGCGGTGGGCCCGTGGATGCTGGAGCACATCAAGGGCCGGCCATGCTCGGTGATCCGGGCGCCGGACGGCATCAAGGGGCAGTCGTTTTTCCAGCGCCACGGCATGGCCGGGCTCTCCGATCTCGTTACGCTGACCAAGGTGGAGGGCGACAGGAAGCCCTATCTGCAGATCGACACGGTGGAGGGGCTCGTCTCCATGGCGCAGGCCGGCTCGGTGGAGTTCCACCCGTGGAACAACAAACCATTTGAGATCGAGCTGCCGGGGCGGCTGGTGTTCGACCTGGATCCGGCACCGGAGCTTGGCTTCGAGGCGGTGATTGCGGCAGCCAAGGAATTGCGGGAGCGGCTCGAGGGCGTGGGCCTCGTCGCGTTCTGCAAGACGACCGGTGGCAAAGGGCTGCACGTGGTAACGCCGCTCGCCGTCGAGAAGGCGGACAAGCTCGGCTGGGAGCAAGCGAAGACATTCGCGCATGCAGTCTGCACGGCGATGGCCGATGACAGTCCCGATCGTTATCTCGTCAACATGTCGAAGAAGGCACGCAAGGGGCGCATCTTCCTGGACTACCTGCGCAACGATCGTATGGCGACGGCGGTGGCGCCGCTGTCACCGCGCGCGCGGCCAGGTGCGCCGGTGTCGATGCCGGTGGAATGGAGCCAGGTGCGCGCAGGGCTCGACCCGCAGCGCTTCACGATGGAAACAGTGCCGGCCCTCTTGAAGCGCGCGAAGCCATGGGCGGCGTATACCAAGAGCGCGCGCGGACTAGCAGCGGCGATCCGGAAGTTCCTGAAATAGATGCGGGTGCGCGTTCGCGCTCAGTCTTCGCGGAAGACTTTCTCGCGGCGCTCGTGTCGTTCCTGAGCTTCCAGAGAGAGCGTCGCAATCGGGCGGGCCTCGAGGCGGCGCAGGCCGATGGGCTCGCCGGTTTCCTCGCAGTAGCCGTAGCTGCCGTCCTCGATGCGGGCGATGGCGGCGTCGATCTTGTTGATCAACTTGCGCTGGCGGTCGCGCGCGCGCAGCTCCAACGCGCGATCGGTTTCCGAGGTCGCGCGATCGGCGATGTCGGCGTGCTGGGAGGAATCCGCATGCAGCACGTGCAGGGTTTCTCTGTTCTGGCGGACGATCTCTTCCTTCCAGGACAACAGCTTCGCCCGGAAATACATCTTGTGCCGCTCGTTCATGAACGGCTCCGACTCCAAGGGACGATAGTTGGGCGGCAGGGTGATTGGCCCGCTGCTCTTGGCCGGAGCCTTCTTGACCTTGTCGGCCGCGGCGCGTGCAGCGCTCGCCTTGGGGCGGTGGGCGTGGCCGTTCGCGGCCTTCCTGGCAGGCGGCGCTTTCGCGGGCTTGCCGCGGGCCGCTTGCTCAACGCGCCCTTTTGCAGGCTTTTTCGCTTTTGCGGACCGTGCCATAGCTCCCCCGGTCGGGTCGAAATTGGTGCCCGTATTTAAGGTCCCCCTAGGCCAAGTCAAGCCATGGGTATTGCCCTGCAACAGAACCTTCCGCGTGCCCATAAATAGGGCGAAAACGGGCTGGGAAAAGCGAGCGCCGCCTATTCTGGGTAGCATATTTTTAGAATGCCCGTTTACCGGGTGTTCACCAGCCCGTGCCAAGCTGCGAATCGGCGGTCACGGAGTGAGCGCCGGCAGCCTCGGCGACGGTCCAGCTCGCGCTCTCCCCGCATCGGCGCGAACGTCGTTCAATCTCCCCGGGGCAGCAACGGACGCCCTCCCGCTCGCCCGGGAGCGGCGTCCGTCGCCTTGGCGGTTGCTGCGGTGCACCTCGTTCCCTACAGTCGCGCGGCTTTTTCCGGCTGGAGGCTCGCGCGCATCGTCATGAAGTTCAAAGGCACCAAAGACTACGTTGCCACGGATGACCTGAAGGTTGCCGTGAATGCCGCGATCACCTTGCAACGGCCGCTTCTGGTGAAAGGCGAGCCGGGCACGGGCAAGACGGTGCTGGCGATCGAGGTGGCCAAGGCCATCGGCACGCCGCTCATCGAGTGGCACGTGAAGTCGACCACCAAGGCATTGCAGGGCCTCTACGAGTACGACGCGGTGAGCCGCCTGCGCGACAGCCAGCTCGGCGACCCGCGCGTCGCCGATATCAAGAACTACATCCGCAAGGGCAAGCTGTGGGAGGCGTTCAC
>CADEEC010000090.1:0-7354 GCA_902826255.1 uncultured Hyphomicrobiales bacterium
GGATCCAGGTCACTGCGCAACGAAGGTGCGCTTTCAGGTGGGACGTGGCGGGCGATTGCAACGATACGCTCACCCGGACAATCGGCGGGGCGGCAGGAGCGGGCCGGCGTTCTCCACAGGCCGCAACCCCTCACAATCTTGTCCCAATGTTGCGACAAACGGTGATAATTGGGCCGAATCGTCCGCGGTGTGGGTCATTGGACCCGGGGGAGTTCTATGCAAGCAAAGTTCCAGGTCGCCTGCGTAGCCCTCGTCGGCGCGCTGCTCGCGTTGCCGGCGTTGGCGCAGGGCACCAAGGCGCCCGATACGTGGGGCCAGACCGTCACCAAGGCGGGGCCCGGTGTCGAAGGCCAGGAGCTCGATGCCACGCAGGTCGAGCTGGTGAAGAAGGTCAACGCCTACTTCAACCAGATGGGCGATATGAAGGGCACCTTCGTGCAGACGAGCGCCGACAACAAGCGCCTGCGCGGTAAGTTCTACCTCAAGCGGCCGGGCCAATTCCGCTTCGAGTACAATCTGCCGAGCCGGCAGGTGATCGTGTCGGACGGCAAGTACATGGCTATCCAGGATCACGATTTGAAAACCGACGACCGGTTGGGCCTCGACCAGACGCCCTTCCGCGTGATCTTGCGCGACGATGTCGACCTGCTGCGGGACGCCAAAATCCTGGAGGTGGGCGAAACCGACGACCGGATCATATTGGCGCTGCAGGACAAAAGCCCCGACACCCAAGGCCGAATCAAGCTTTTCATGCAGAAGCGGCCGACCGTAGATCTTAAGGAATGGATAACGACGGACTCCCAGGGATTGGACACCAAGGTCGAGCTGACGGAATTCGCCCGGGTCGACAGTCTGGATCCAAAGTTGTTCGTTCCGCCGCCTATCGCGTTGCAAAAATTGCAATAAATTCTCTTCAAGCCATCGCCCGGGCTACAGCTACGCCCACGCTAGAAGTGCAAAGGTTACCGAGCTGAAATATTTCGTAACAATTTCGTGAGCACCTCTGATCGGCATTGAAACCCCCGGCCCGCCCCTTATTTTAGGTGCATAGCGAACGGTACCACTCTTCATCGGTAGTGCCCCCCGTCTAGCCGAAGGTACCGTTCCTAAAGTGCCGGCTTCCCTCCTGGCACTTTGCGCATGACGCGCTTCTCGCGCCCAACTCCTCCCCCGGGGTTGGGCGCTTTTCGTTGTGCAACGCGCCATGCCTACGCGGCCGTTGCCGGCTCGCCCGCCGCCTCCTCCAGCAGTTTGTCGATGTTGCGCAGCTCGACGGCAGCGAGATTCAAACGCTCCGCGTAGATACTCTCGAAATGCCGCGCGACGGCCGGTTCGTCCTCCATCTGCGCCAGCATGGCCGCGCGCGTGATGATCATGCAGTTGACGCGCTCCACGGCCGCAATCGTCGCTGGCGCCGTGTAGTCGACGAACATAGCCACCTCGGCGACGAGCGCGCCCGCTTCGATGCGCTCGCAAGGCAGCCAGGAGTCGGTGGCGGCTTTGAACTCCGCCTGACCCTCGACGATGAGATACGCGCCGTCCAGCTTCTGGCCGGAGTTCATGATGACGCTTCCGGGACGGAACTTCACACGGTCCGCGTGGCGCGCGATCTCCGTGATCTGCAGCGGCCGGAGGCCTGCAAACAACGGCACACGCAGCAAGGGCCGCACGAGTTTCAGGCTTTGACCTGCCATGCCTCACAACCTCGGCATCGATGCCTTGCGCGAAGACATGCGATTCGGGGCGCGAGGTCGAGTGGCCTGTGGACAGCGCCGGCAGGGCCGAGGCTACGGCGCTGTCAGGGAACGAGCTTGTAGCCGCCCGATTCCGTCACCAGCAGCTCGGCGTGCGTGGGGTCCTTCTCGATCTTCTGGCGCAGGCGGTAGATGTGCGTCTCCAGCGTATGCGTGGTGACGCCGGAATTGTAGCCCCACACTTCCTGCAGCAGCACGTCGCGCGTCACGACCTTTTCGCCGGCGCGGTAGAGATACTTGAGAATCGACGTTTCCTTCTCGGTCAGGCGGATCTTCGAGCCCTTCTCGTCGATCATCATCTTGGAGGCCGGCTTGAACGAGTAAGGGCCGATCGCGAACACGGCGTCCTCGCTTTGCTCGTGCTGCCGCAGCTGCGCGCGAATGCGCGCCAGCAACACGGCGAACTTGAACGGCTTGGTCACGTAGTCGTTGGCGCCGGAGTCGAGGCCGAGAATCATGTCCGCGTCAGAGTCGTTGCCCGTCAGCATGAGTATCGGGCTCTTGAAGCCGCTCTTGCGCAGCAGCTTGCACGCCTCGCGGCCGTCCATGTCGGGCAGGCCGACATCGAGCAGCACGAGATCCAGGTGGTTGGCCCTGGCCGTCTCGATCGCCTTCGATGCCGTCGGTGCCGTGACAACCTCGAACTCGTCGTGCAGAGAGAGCTGGTCCTTCAAGGACTCGCGAAGATCCTCGTCGTCATCGACGATAAGAACCTTCCGTGCAGTGCTCATGCGCGTGGGTCTCCGACTTAATCACATTGCTGCCAGGGGTTTGTATCTCTAGCATTTGTTTGCTGCCGGCAATAGATGCCGCGCACCAGCGGAGGCCCCTTGACCACGAAGCTCCGTCATCCCCGGCGGCCGGTACGGAAGCTCGGCGTTACGGGGCTTTCTCTCGCCGCGACGCGGGGAAAGCTGAGACTTGGCGTCCTGCATTTACCCTGTGCGCTGGGCCGCGGCGGCCGCCGCGCGGGCAAACGCGAGGGGGACGGGGCAACGCCGCTCGGCACCTGGCGCGTGCGTGACGTGCTCTATCGTGCGGACAGGACGCAGCGGCCGCGCACGAGGCTGCCTGTTAAGGAAATTGGATTCAACGACGGCTGGTGCGACGCGCCCGGCGACCGCAACTACAATCGCCCGGTCCGGCATCCCTATCCCGCGAGCGCGGAGCGTCTTTGGCGTGAGGACGATCTATACGACATCGTCGTCGTGCTCGACTACAACCTGCGCCCGCGCGTTCGCGGCAAGGGCAGCGCCATCTTCATGCATGTGGCGCGGCCGGGCTATCGTCCGACCGAAGGCTGCATCGCCTTGCGCAGGGCGCACCTGCTGCGCGTGCTTGCCCGGCTCGCACCCGGTGCCGTGATCCGTACCGCGCCCTGACACGACAAACGCCCGGAGCCTGGGCGCCGGGCGTTCGTGAGCACGTACCGGGGAAGTCGCGCGCTCAAGGTGCAGCGGGCGTGAAGGAGCCACACGCCCGCCGCATCACTCAGTAGTTGTAAGCCCGCTCGCCGTGATCGACGAGGTCGAGACCCTCGCGCTCGTGATCGGTGGCCGGGCGCAGTCCGACGATGACCCGCAGGACGAACAGGATCACCAGCGTGCCGATCGCTGACCAGGCAACCGCGATGCCGACCGCCACGATCTGCTTCCACACCTGCGAGACCATCTCGTAGTCGGTGACGCCGAGGCCGCCGAGCGAGGGGCTGACCAGGACACCGGTGAGGATGGAGCCGACCACGCCCGCGACCGCATGGATGCCGAACACGTCCAGGCTCTCGTCGTAGCCGAGCGCGTTCTTCACCGTGGTGCAGAAGAACAGCGCGACGGCGCCGGCGATCAGGCCGAGGATGATGGAGCCCATGGGGCCGGCGAACCCGGCTGCCGGCGTCACGGCCACGAGACCGGCGATGACGCCGGAGACAAGGCCGAGCAGCGACGGTTTGCCCTTGGACATCCACTCGAGCAGCATCCAGGACAGACCCGCGGCAGCGGTGGCGGTGAAGGTGTTCACCATCGCCAGCGCGGCGGTTCCATTGGCCGCAAGGGCAGAGCCGGCATTGAAGCCGAACCAGCCGACCCACAGCAGCACGCCGCCGACCATGGTCAGGGGCATGGAGTGGGGAGGCATCGCTTCCTTGCCGAAGCCGACGCGCTTGCCGACGATCAGGGCACCGACGAGTGCGGCCACGCCGGAGTTGATGTGCACCACGGTGCCGCCGGCGAAGTCGAGCGCGCCGAGTTTGAGCAGGTACCCGTCGCTGCCCCACACCATGTGGGCGATGGGGAAGTAGACGAACGTCGGCCACAGCACGGCGAACAGGAAGATCGCCGAGAACTTCATGCGCTCGACGACGCCGCCCAGCACCAGCGCGGTGGTGATGCAGGCGAATGTCATCTGGAAGCACAGGAACACGTACTCGGGGATCGTGCCGCTCAGGCTGTCGGGCGTGATGCCGGCGAGGAACATCTTCTCGGTGCCGCCGATGAACGGCGTCGATTCCGTGAAGGCGAGGCTGTAGCCGTACAGCGCCCACACGACGATCACGATGCACGTGACCGCCAGCACCTGCGTCAGCAGCGACAGCATGTTCTTGGTGCGAACCAGGCCGCCGTAGAACAGCGCAAGGCCCGGGATGATCATCAGCAGCACGAGCACGGTCGAGGTGAGCATCCATGCCGTGTCGCCCTTGTCGAGCGTCGGCGGCGGGGTCGGGGTGGTCTGGGCGAACGCCGCGTGGGACATCAGCCCAACCATCAGTGCCAAGATCGCAAGCGGCGCGACCCGGCTCAGTTTCAGGTGCTTCATCGGTACTGCCTCCAAGTGTGGGATAAGTCGAAACTGAGGGACGGAACGATCAGATGGCACTGTCGTCGGTTTCACCGGTGCGCACGCGCACCGCGTGATCGATGGTGGAGACGAAGATCTTTCCGTCTCCGATCTGGCCGGTTCGGGCCGCGCGAACGATGGCCTCGATGGCCTTGTCGACGCTGCCGGTCGGCACCGCGACCTCGATTTTCACTTTGGGGAGGAAGCTGACGGCGTATTCGGCGCCGCGATAGATCTCCGTATGCCCCTTCTGCCGGCCATAGCCCTTCACTTCGCTGACAGTCATCCCCTGCAGACCGAGATCGGTGAGGGCTGAACGGACTTCCTCGAGCTTGAAGGGCTTGATGATGGCGGTCACGAGTTTCATGTGACTCCCCCTGGTTGCTGACAGGCCTGCCCATCTCCTGAGCAAAAGGCAGGCGCATCCGCGCGAAGGCGCGGTGTCGAGGGGTTAAGAGTCAAAAGGCGTGCCAAATCACGCAGCAGCCGGAAGCTGCCCATTTCGGCGGATTCCCGTCGAGAATGCCCGCAGCCGGCGCACAACAAATATGCAGTGGTTAATTAACGCCCACTATTTGGGCACATACGCCGATGCGCGCTGCCTGGTGAGGCCCTCCTGGGCCGTCGAGGCGATCAAAACGCCGTCGCGCGTGAAAATACTGCCCCTGCAGAAGCCGCGGGCACCGTGGGTGCTCGGGCTGTCCTGGGCGTAGAGAAGCCACTCGTCGGCGCGGAACGGCCGGTGGAACCAGAGCGCATGATCGAGGCTGGCGAGCTGGATATCGGGGTCGAACATCAGCTTGCCGTGCGCGATAAGTGCCGTATCCAGCAAGGAAAAATCCGAAGCGTAGGCCAGCACGCACTGGTGCAGGGGGAAGTTGTCCGGCAGGGCCCCCGTGGCCCGCATCCACACATACTGCTCGGGTTTGCGCGGCTCGCGGGAAAAGTAGCGGGATACGTCAACAGGTCGCAGCTCGATCGGCCGCTCGCGCTCCCAGTAGCTGCGGATAGAGCCTGGGACCTGGGCAATCATGCGGTCGCTGAGCTCGCGCTCGCTCGGCAGGTCCTCCGGCTTGGGTACGTCCGGCATCGGCTCCTGGTGGTCCAGGCCCGGCTCTTCCTTATGGAAGGAGGCGCTCATCACGAACATGGCGCGGCCGTGCTGGGTGGCCGTGACGCGCCGCGTGGTGAAGCTGCCGCCGTCGCGCACCCGCTCCACGCTGTAGATGATCGGCCTCGTCAGGTCGCCGGGCTGCAGGAAATAGGCGTGCAGGGAGTGCGCGGCCCGCTCCGGCGGCACGGTGCGCACTGCGGCGACCAGGGCCTGGCCCAGCGTTTGTCCACCGAACACGCGCTGCCACGATTGCTGCGGGCTGCGGCCGCGAAACAGGTTATCCTCCAGCGGCTCGATGTCGAGTATCGAGAGCAGGCTCTCGATGGCGGCCGGAGATGTCGGGCTCGGTGTGGTCATGGCGCTTCCCACGGCAAACTGGCCGCCAAGGGACTGCCTGCGGCCATCGGTGTCAAGCTGACGGCCAGGAGGTGTGGTGGACGCAGGGACGGACGACTATGGCATCGTGATCGCCGGCGCCGGCGGGGTCGGGCTGACGCTTGCCTGTGCGCTCGCCGACGCCCTCGGTGCGTCGTTTCCGATCGCGGTGGTCGACAAGGCGGATCTCGGCGGCGGCCGCCGCTCCGGAGATATCCGCGCCTCCGCCATCTCTGCCGGATCGAAGGGCGTGCTGGCTGCGCTCGGCATCTGGCCCGCGCTGGCCCCGCACGCGCAGGAGGTTACCGGCATCGACATCACCGATGCCTCGCTCGACGATATGTTCCGCCCCTTGCTCGTTCGCTACGACAACACCGTTGATGACGGCGACCCGGCGACCTTCATTGTCGAGAACGCGCGCCTGCATGACGCCATCGCGGCGGCAGTGGCGAAGCGGCCCGGCATCGCGCTGATCGGCGGCAGCGGCGTCGCCGGCTACGAGGCGGGACCGCACGGCGTGAGCGCTGTCCTGGACAACGGTCGCAGCTTGCGCGCCAAAATTCTTGTCGCGGCGGACGGCCGCGCCTCGCGTCTGCGCGATGCGGCCGGCATCGGCGTCGTCGGCTGGACCTACGAGCAGGTTGGCATCGTCACCACGGTCGCGCATAGAAAGCCGCACCGCGCGCGCGCCATGCAGCACTTCCTGCCGTCCGGGCCGTTCGCGATTTTGCCGCTCACGGGTAACCGCTCGTGCATCACCTGGACGGAGAACGAGGAGGTCGGCCGTGCCATTGTGGCGATGGACGATGCCGCCTTCCTCATCGAAGCCGAGAAGCGGTTCGGCTTGCGGCTGGGCGAGATTTCGCTGGCAGGACCGCGTGCGCTTTGGCCGCTCGAGATGCATCTGGCGCGTGCGCTGGTGGCAGACCGGCTGGTGCTGGTCGGCGATGCCGCGCACCTCGTGCACCCCATCGCCGGTCAGGGCCTGAACCTCGGCCTGCGCGATGTCGCGGCCCTCACCGAGGTGGTGACCGATGCCGCAAGGCTCGGCCTCGATATCGGCTCCAGCATCGTGCTCGGCCGCTATGAGCGCTGGCGGCGCACCGACTCGGCTCTCTCGGCGGCTGCGTTCGATGGTTTGAACCGGCTGTTCTCCAACGACTGGGAGATGCTGCGTGTGGCGCGCGGCATCGGCCTCGGCATGGTGGAGCGGCTGCCGATCCTCAAGCAGTTCTTCGTCGCCGAAGCCGCCGGCCTCACCGGCGAGGTGCCGAAGCTG
>CADEEC010000090.1:7454-14848 GCA_902826255.1 uncultured Hyphomicrobiales bacterium
CGTCATTCTCGCGAAAGCGGGAAATCCATCCGTACATTCAATCTTCGACTACTTGACCCGAAGGAGTCGGCAGGGTTGCTTTACATTCTATCCTGATCATCACTTCAAAGAGGAAACGCGCCGAAGACACAAAAGCGTCTTTGACATGACACTGGCCATCGGCAACTCTGCGGGGCTCCGTGCCAGATGCTGACTTGGGATGTTGATGCGGCACACAGTGTTTTTCCGTCTCTTACTGCTGTCGGTGTTCAGCTTGCTGCCGCTGGCAAGCGCGAGCGCGGAATTCAAGCTCCGCCATCGCGGCACCTCTGGGCACCTCGTTGTCTTCGTTCACGGACTATGGGGCGACCCCCTGCAATCCTTCTCCGCAGGCGCAGGACTTCCATCCTGGCTCGACCTTATGAAGGAGGATAAGGAACGTTTCCTCGGCGCACCCGCGCTCTCGACCTATTCAACCGCGACCCTCGGATATCCGGCGGCAGGCTCCTTCAGCCCCAATCACATCGTGGGAAAGCTGGCGGCTGATCTGCTGGCGGAGGAGGAAATAGAGAAGCACTCCAACATCTATTTTGTGGGCCACAGCTTTGGAGGGCTCGTGGTCGAGCAACTGCTGGTGGACGCCCGACTGGCCGGCTTGCCGCTGAGCGACCGGACGCGCGGTGTGTTCCTGATTGCCACGCCATCGCAAGGTGCGCCCCTGGCCTCGGTGGCTGAGCTGCTTCCCGGGGACGTCAGGGGGCAGCTCGTCATGAACTTGAAGACAGGCGACGCCAACAACTTTCTCGATGGCTTGCGAAGGCAGTGGCAGGCGGTGTTGAAGAGCCGCGGCAATTCGCTGGTCTTTGAATGCGCCTATGAGACGGAGCCAACCATAGGGCGCCACGTTGTCGTGCCCCCGGGTAGCATCGATGCCTCGTGCTTCGGGAGCGCCTATCCCGTCAAGGCGAACCACATCCGTATCGTGAAGCCGACCTCGCGCACCGACGAAATCTACCGTTGGCTGTTGCGAATGCTCGCAAGAATCAATGGGCCGGGCCTGCTGAGCGCAAACCGGGCTCCGATCGACACGGTCGAAAAGAAACCCTCCACATCTGCCCCCACCCTGATCTCGCCTCCTCAGCCGGTGATGCCGTCCGACCGGTTTGCAGAGGCGCGACAGGCCTTTCAGGATGCCAAGGGCTCGGAGCAGCGCCTCGAGGCGGTCGCGAAGAAGTACGAGGGCACCATCTATGCCGAGTATGCCGCGCAGGAGCTGCGGAGGATGCGGCAGGAGCGGGCCGCCGCCGACAAGCCGCCGGTCCCTGCGCCCTCTCCGGTGGTTGTTTCGCCGCCACCGGTCGCTCAGCCGCCCGCCTCGAATAGGGAACGCCTAGCGCTGGCCGATGAGCCCAAGCCGCACACCCGCAGCGATCCCAACAGGCTTCTCGGCAATTGGACCTGCCAAAGCGTCGGCCGCATCGAAAGCGGGCGTACGAGAAATCAAATGAATTGCGACTGGCAGATGACCGTCGAGCGATACGACGGCAAGTACTACTGGGAGCAGTCTTCTCGAACGTGCGAAGGGGGCGCGACCATTCAGACCAAGTCGAAGTTCTGGAGCGAGGACAATCAACTCTTCCGCTCGGCCTACTGGACTTCGGATGTCAGTGCGCGCCCGCTCCTGAATAGGCAGGTGCCAGTGAGGCAGACCGGCGACAAGTTGACCTGGTCGTATAGCGCAGAAACCCGGGAATACCGGGGATGGCAGCGGACGACCTGCTCCAGAGGCGTGCACATCAGGGAGCCGAGAGTGCCGCCGCCCGGCACCGGCGGTCCGTGGGGGCAATGGAACAAGAAAAAAGACTGCGGCACCATTTGCTTATTCGGCAACTGTCCGCAGTGTTGATTTTCCCGCGCTCTGAGGCGCGTTACGACAACACCACCGTCACGCGGCGCGCTGCAGCATCCACGTCGGGCACCGCGGCATCCGTGAACGGAATCAGCTTGGTCTTGGCCTTGCCCGCGAGGCGGACTTCAAGCAGATCGCCGGCGCCGAAGTTCTGCACGGCCACGATCTCGCCCAGCGTCGCGCCGTCGGGCGTTACGGCCGTCATACCGACCAGGTCGGCGTAGTAAAATTCATCGTCCGACGGCGGCGGCAGGCGATCGCGCGCGACGTAGAGATCGGTGCCCTTCAACGCCTCGGCCGCATTGCGATCTGAAATGCCCTTGAGACGTGCGACGACACCGCCCTTGGGCGTCGACCGCGCGCTCGCGATCTCGAACGCGCGTGACCCATCGGCTGTGCTGAGCGCACCGTAGGCGCCGATATCCTCCGGCGCCGCCGTAAAGCTCTTGATGAGGACCTCGCCGCGGATGCCGTGCGCACCCGCGATGCGGCCTAGAAGCACACGGCTGGATGGTGTGTCTCCAGCCACGGCGCGTTACGCGGCCGGTTTCTCTGCGGCAGCCGCGGCGGCGGCAGCCTCGCGCTCCTGGCGCTTCTTCTTCGGCTTGGCCTTGTTGGGGTTGTTGCTCGCCGTGCGCTTGGCGAGGCCGGCCGCATCCAGGAAGCGCATCACGCGGTCGGTCGGCTGCGCGCCGACGGACAGCCAGTGCTTGGCGCGCTCGACATTGAGCTTCACGCGCTCGGCGCTGTCCTTGGGCAGCAGCGGATTATGCGTGCCGATCTGCTCGATGTAGCGGCCGTCGCGCGGCGAGGTCGAGTCGGCCACGACGATATAGTAGTAGGGCCGCTTCTTGGTGCCGCCGCGGGACAGGCGGATTTTCACTGACATGCTTTCAGTCCTTTCGATGTGAACGTCGTGAGGTTGGATTTCGCTATTTCTTCTTCCCGGGCAGGCCCGGAAGTCCTGGAAACTTGGGTGCGGCACCGCCGCCGAAGCCTGGCAGGCCGGGCAGCCGCGGCATGGGCCCGCGGCCAGGCAGGCCCTTGGGTATCTGTTCCTTGAGCTCCTTGGGCAGGCTCTCCAGCGCCTTGGGATCGAGGCGCGCCAGCTCCGCCTGCATGCGCTCCATCTCGGCCGGGCTCGGCTGTGCGCCACCGCCCATGCCGCCCATCATGCGCTGCATGAGCCCGCCGCGCTTGCCCATGGTCTTCATCATGTCCGACATCTGCCGGTGCATCTTGAGGAGCTTGTTGACGTCCTCGGGCTTGGTGCCGGAGCCGGCGGCGATGCGGCGCTTTCTCTTGCCGTCGAGCACTTTCGGGTTGCGGCGCTCCTTCGGCGTCATCGACGAGATGATGGCGCGCTGGCGCTTCAGGATCTTGTCGTCGATGTTGGCTGCGTTGAGCTGCTGCTTGACCTTGCCGATGCCGGGCAGCATGCCCATCATGCTCGACATGCCGCCGATCTTTTCCATCTGCTTGAGCTGATCGGACAGGTCCTCCAGATCGAAGGAGCCCTTGCGCAGCTTCTCGGCGATGGCCTGCGCCTTCTCGACATCGACGTTCTGAGCCGCCTTCTCGACCAGGCTGACGACGTCGCCCATGCCGAGGATGCGGCCGGCGATGCGCTCGGGGTGGAAGTCCTCCAGCGCGTCCCATTTCTCGCCGACGCCGATCAGCTTGATCGGCTTGCCGGTGACGGCGCGCATGGATAGCGCGGCGCCGCCGCGGCCGTCGCCGTCAACGCGGGTCAGCACGATGCCGGTGATGCCGACGCGCTCGTCGAAGCTGGTGGCGAGCTTCACGGCGTCCTGACCGGTGAGGCTGTCGGCAACCAGCAGCGTCTCATGCGGCCGCGCGATGTCGCGCACCTCAACCGACTCCAGCATCAGCGCTTCGTCGATGTGGATGCGGCCGGCGGTGTCGAGCAACACCACGTCGTAGCCGCCGAGACGGGCGGCCTCCATGGCGCGGCCCGCGATCTGCTGCGGCGTCTGTCCCGCGACGATCGGCAGCGTATCGACGCTCGTCTGCTCGCCCAGCACGCGCAACTGCTCCTGCGCTGCCGGCCTTCGCGTATCGAGCGAGGCCATCAGCACTTTCTTCTTGTCGCGGTTGGTGAGCCGGTAGGCGATCTTGGCGGTGGTCGTCGTCTTGCCCGAGCCCTGCAGGCCCACCATCATGATGGCGACCGGCGGCTGGGCGGCGATGTCGATCGGCTTGGCGTCCGAGCCGAGTACAGCGACCAGTTCGTCGTGCACGATCTTGACGACCATCTGGCCGGGCGTGATCGACTTGACGACGTTCTGACCAACCGCCTTGGCCTTCACCTTCTCGGTGAAGTCGCGCACGACCTCGAGCGCCACGTCGGCCTCGAGCAGGGCGCGGCGCACCTCGCGCATGGCCTCCGCGACGTCGCTGTCGGTCAGCGCGCCGCGGCGGGTGAGCTTGTCGAGGACTCCTGAGAGCCGGTCTGACAGACTCTGGAACATCGCTTCCTCTTGAAGCCGGAGAGGCTCTACTCCACGGCAATACCCAACTCGACGTCACCCCCGCGAAGGCGGGGGTCCAGTGCACGTCACCGCAAGGGTGGGCGCGCCATCCATAGCGGCCCCTACCGCCTCCACCCGCCGGTCCACCTCGTCCAGGTGAACTGGATCCCCGCCTGCGCGGGAATGACGAAACGCGCCCGCGGGCGCAAAGCGCTGGCGGACGTTGACCTCCTGCTTCCCGATTTCAGCCTTCGCAGGCCAATCATGTGCAGGGCGGCGGCTCGTAAGGGGCCGTCTGGATGGCGCGCACCATCTTTGAATGCGGGCTGGGTGTCAACAGGGCTCCGACCCCACATTTGGCATCCCCGAAGCCGACGCTTGCGGAGGCTATCGGGGATCCAGAAACCAGGGTGGCGCATGCAGCTGGATCCCGGATATGCGCTGCGCGCATTCCGGGATGACGAGAGACTATTCAGGCACCACCCGCAAAATCCGCCCCTGGGGGCTGTCGGTTAACAGCCAGAGCGCGCCGTCCGGCCCATTACGGACGTCGCGGATGCGGTCGAGACCCTTGAGCAGGGCTTCCTCGCCGACAATTGCCTCGCCCTTCAGGACCAGCCGGTGCAGCGCACGGCCGGCAAGTGCGCCGACGAACAGGTCGCCCTTCCATTCGGGAAACAGGCTGCCGGTGTAGAAGGCCATGCCGGACGGGGCTATCGAGGGGTCCCAGTAGTAGATCGGCTGCTCCATGCCGGCCTTGTGCGTGCTCTCGCCGATCTTCAGGCCCGAGTAGTCGCGGCCATAATTGATGACGGGCCAGCCGTAGTTCTTGCCGGCGGCGGGTACATTGATCTCGTCGCCGCCGCGCGCGGCGTGCTCCACCGTCCACAGCTTGCCGGTATCCGGATGGATGGCTGCCGACTGCGGATTGCGATGGCCATAGCTCCAGGTTTCCGGCTGCGCACCCGCCTTGTTGACGAAGGGGTTGTCGGGCGGCACCGAACCATCGGGGCGGATGCGGATGACCTGGCCGTAGTGCGTGCCGAGGTCCTGCGCCTTGTCCTTGCCATGGTAGCGGTCACCGGTCGTGAAAAACAGGGTGCCGTCGCGGGCAAAGGCGAAGCGCGAACCGAAGTGAGCGCCGCCGATGGCAGCAGGCAGCTGGCGGAAGATCACTTTCACATCGTCGAGTCGCGGCGCGCCGCCGTCAGTCACGAGCTTGCCGCGGGCGACGCTGGTCCCGCTGCCGCGCGGCTCGGCATATGACATATAGACAAGGCGGTTGCTCGCGAAGTTGGGATCGAGCGCCACATCCAGCAGCCCACCCTGGCCACCGGCCACGACGGAAGGAACGCCGACAATCTGGTCGGACAGACGCCCATCCTTGCCAACGATGCGCAGCCGGCCCGGCCGCTCGGTGACCAGCACCCGGCCGTCCGGCAGAAACGCCATCCCCCAGGGATGCACGAGGCCCGAGGCAAAGGTGGCCACCTTGTACTTCTGCTTGCTGACCTGCTCCGGAGCGCTAGTGATCTGCGCCGCTACCGGCGTGGTGACGAGGCCAAAGGCAACTGCAACCGCGGTGGCAAGGCGCATGCTCATCTCCTGCGAAGCCAAGACCTGCTCCCTTCTGACGTAGGGCCGAAAGGGTTTCCAGCTAACTTTGCTCATATTTTCGCGATACGATTCGCTTGCATTGTGCTTCAGGCACAGCTCGCCATATAAGGTCGCATGAGCGCCGGCCCCACATTCCATAAGATGAACGGACTGGGAAACGAGATCCTGGTCGTGGACCTGCGCGGCCGCAAGGAGGCCATGACGCCGGCGTCCGCCCGCGACATCGGCCAGCAGCCCAAGCTCGCCTTCGACCAGATGATGGTGCTCACCGACGCACGCAAGCCCGGCACCGAGGCCTACATCCAGATCTTCAACATCGACGGCTCCGAGGCGGAGGCCTGCGGCAACGGCATGCGCTGCGTCGCTTGGACGGTCGCCGGCGAGACCGGCCGCAAGGCGCTGAAGTTCGAGACCCGTGCCGGCGTGCTCGATGCCGCCGTAGCAGCCATCGATCGCATCACCGTGTCCATGGGCAAGCCGCGCTTCGGCTGGCAGGATATTCCGCTCGCCGAAGCTTTTCACGACACCAAGACCATCGAGCTGCAGATCGGGCCGATCGACAAGCCGATCCTGCATTCGCCTTCGGTGGTCAATGTCGGAAACCCGCATGCCGTGTTCTGGGTCGAGGATGTGAACGCCTATGACCTCGCCCGCGTCGGACCAATGCTTGAGCATCACCCGATATTCCCGCAGCGCGCCAACATCTCGCTGGCGCACGTCACCTCGCCGTCGTCCATTACCTTGCGCACCTGGGAGCGCGGCGCCGGGCTGACAAAGGCGTGCGGCAGCGCGGCGTGCGCGGCGGCTGTCTGCGCCGCGCGCAAGGGGCTGACGCAGCGGCTGGTGACCGTCACGCTGCCCGGCGGCGACCTGCGGATCGAGTGGCGCGCCGATAACGAGATCCTCATGACCGGACCGGTCGAGACGGAGCACGACGGCGCGCTTGACCTGCTGACCACGGCCTGACGCCGGCATGCACCTGTCCGATCCCTCATCTCACGACACGCCGGAGACGACTGCCGAGCCGGAAACGCGGGACGGCGTGCGCGTCATCACGCTCGGATGCCGGCTCAACGCTTATGAGTCGGAGGTCATGCGCCGGCACGCCGCCGCGGCGGGCCTCGACAGCGCAATCGTCGTCAACACCTGCGCCGTGACGTCGGAGGCCGTCCGCCAGGCGGCGCAGACGATCCGCAAGGCGCGGCGTGAGAACCCGCAGGCGCGCATCATCGTCACCGGCTGCGCCGCGCAGATCGACCCCGCGCGCTTTGCCGGTATGCCGGAAGTGGACGCCGTCATAGGCAATGCCGAAAAGATGCGGCGCGAGACGTTTCAAGGGCTCAACACGGCATCCTCGCCGCGCGTGACCGTCAACAGCATCATGTCGGTGCGCCCGA
>CADEEC010000091.1 GCA_902826255.1 uncultured Hyphomicrobiales bacterium
AGCGGCACGCCGTACTGCAGGCCGAGCGAGATGGCGATGGCGAAGTTGTTCATCAGGCTGCGGAAGGCGGCGCCCTCCTTGTGCATGTCGATGAAGATTTCGCCGAGGCGGCCGTCCTCGTACTCGCCCGTGTGGAGATACACCTTGTGGCCGCCGACAGTGGCCTTCTGCGTGTAGCTCTTGCGCCGGTTGGGGAGCTTCTCGCGCTCGCGCTTCCTCTCGATGATGCGCTCGACGATCTTCTCCGCCATCACGGCCGCGCGCGCCGCCATCGGCTTGTCCGCAGTCAGTTGCTCGGCCACCTCGTCTGCCTCGTCGGCGTCGTCCGACAGAAGCTGCGAGTTCAGCGGCTGCGACAGCTTGGAGCCGTCGCGGTAGAGCGCGTTGGCCTTCAGCGCCAGCCGCCAGGAGAGCATGTAGGACTGCTTGCAGTCGTCCACGCTCGCATCGTTCGGCATGTTGATGGTCTTGGAGATGGCGCCCGAGATGAAGGGCTGCGCCGCCGCCATCATGTAGATGTGGCTGTCGACCGACAGGAAGCGCTTGCCCTTGCGGCCGCACGGATTGGCGCAGTCGAACACGGCCAGGTGCGCCTCGTCGAGGTGCGGCGCGCCTTCCAGCGTCATCGCCCCGCACACGTGCTCGTTGGCGGCCTCGATCTCCTTCCTAGTGAAGCCCAGGTGCGCGAGCAGGTCGAAGCCCGGCTCCATCAGCTTCTCGGCCGGTACTTTCAGCGTCTCGGTGAGGAACTGCTCGCCGAGCGTCCAGCGGTTGAACACGAAGGAGATGTCGAACGCCGTCTTCAGCGCGCCGTTGACCTTGGCGATTGCCTCGTCGGTGAAGCCGCGCGCCTTCAGCGTGCTCGTGTTGATCGCCGGCGCCTGGTTGAGCGTGCCGTGACCCACCGCGTAGGCCTCGATCTCGGCGATCTCGGCCTCGCCGTAGCCGAGCGCGCGCAGCGCTTCCGGCACCGCCTGGTTGATGATCTTGAAATAGCCGCCGCCGGCCAGTTTCTTGAACTTCACCAGCGCGAAGTCGGGCTCGATGCCTGTCGTGTCGCAATCCATGACAAGGCCGATGGTGCCCGTCGGCGCGACCACCGACACCTGCGCGTTGCGGTAGCCGTGCTCCTGGCCGAGTGCGATGGCGTTGTCCCAGGCGCGCTTGGCAGCCACGATCAGGCGGTCATCGGGGCACGAGGGTGCGTCGAGCGGCACCGGATTGATCGACAGCTTTTCGTAGCCGTCCTTGTTGCCGTAGGCTGCGCGGCGGTGATTGCGGATAACGCGCAGCATGTCGGCTTTGTTGGGCTCGTAGCCGGGGAAGGCGCCGAGCTCGCCCGCCATCTCGGCCGAGGTCGCGTAGGCAACGCCGGTCATGATCGCCGAGAGTGCACCGCAGATGGCGCGTCCCTCGGGGCTGTCGTAGGGAATGCCCGCCGCCATCAGGCAGCCGCCGATGTTGGCGAAGCCGAGACCGAGCGTGCGGTAGCGGTAGGACAGCTCGGCGATGTTCTTCGACGGGAACTGCGCCATCAGCACCGAGATTTCGAGTGCGATGGTCCACAGACGGCACGCATGCTCGTAGCTGTCGACGTCGAACCGCTTATCGGCGTCGCGAAACATCATCAGGTTCAGCGAGGCGAGGTTGCACGCCGTGTCGTCAAGGAACATGTACTCCGAGCACGGGTTCGACGCGCGGATCGGTCCCGACTGCGGGCAGGTGTGCCAGTCGTTGATGGTGGTGTGGAACTGGATGCCGGGGTCGGCGGACGCCCAGGCGGCGTGACCCACCTTCTCCCACAGGTCGCGCGCCTTCAGCGTCTTCACCGGCTTGCCGCTCAGGCGCGAGGTGAGGTTCCAGTCGCCGTCCTCCATCACCGCGTTGAGGAACTCGTCCGTCACGCGCACCGAGTTGTTGGAGTTCTGGCCGGAGACGGTGAGGTAGGCCTCGCTGTCCCAGTCGGTGTCGTAGGTGGAGAACTCGATGTCTTTGTAGCCCTGCTTGGCGAACTGGATGACGCGGCGGATGTAGTTGTCCGGCACCAGGTCGCGGCGGGCTTCCTTGACGGCGCGCTTGAGCGCGGGGTTCTTAGCCGGCTCGAAGCAGGCATCGCCCTCCGCCTCGCAGTTGACGCAGGCCTTCATGATGGCCTTGAGGCGCTTCTGGCAGATCTTGGAGCCGGTCACCAGCGCGGCGACCTTCTGTTCCTCCTTCACCTTCCAGTCGATGTAGGCCTCGATGTCGGGGTGGTCCATGTCGACCACCACCATCTTGGCGGCGCGGCGGGTGGTGCCGCCGGACTTGATGGCGCCGGCCGCGCGATCACCGATGCGGAGGAAGCTCATCAAGCCCGACGACTTTCCGCCGCCCGACAGCTTCTCGTTCTCCGAGCGCAGCTTGGAGAAGTTGGAGCCGGTGCCGGAACCGTATTTGAAGAGGCGCGCCTCGCGCACCCACAGGTCCATGATGCCGTTCTCGTTGACGAGATCGTCCTCGATGGACTGGATGAAGCAGGCGTGCGGCTGGGGATGCTCGTAGGCCGACTGCGAGGAGGTGAGTTCGCCGGTCACGTGGTCCACATAGAAATGGCCCTGGCCCGGTCCATCGATGCCGTACGCCCAATGCAGGCCGGTGTTGAACCACTGCGGGCTGTTGGGTGCTGCCATCTGCATGGCCAGCATGTAGCGGTGCTCGTCGAAGAAGGCGCGCGCGTCGTCCTCGCTGGTGAAGTAGCCGCCCTTCCAGCCCCAGTAGGTCCAGGTGCCGGCCAGGCGATCGAACACCTGGCGTGCATCGCTTTCACCGGTGGTGCGCTCAGGCAGCGGCAGGTCGGAGAGGCGGCGCTCGTCGGACGTGGAGCGCCACAGCCAGGACGGCACCTGCGTTTCCTCGACGCGCTTCAGGCGCGCGGGCACGCCGGCCTTGCGAAAGTACTTCTGGGCGAGGATGTCGGCGGCGACCTGGCTCCAGTGCTCGGGCACCTCGAAGTTCTCGAGCCGGAAGACGACGGAGCCGTCGGGGTTCTTGATTTCGGAGGTGGCGCGGCGGAACGGGATCTTCTCGTAAGGCGATTTTCCTGCAGTCGTGAACCGCCGCTTGATCTGCATAGGTAGAACCCCCGAAGAATATCGTGCGCCGCCGATATCGGCGCGTGTGTCTGCTCGTGATCGATCTGAACGCGCATGCAACGAACGCAACAAAACGGGCTCAGCGGGGTCGCGGAGCCCAGATGCGCCAAACTCGGGCGCAGACGCTGGGAGACTGACGGTGTGAACTAGCTAGTTGACGCGAACGCGCGGCGACCAAATCCGGCACACAAACCCGCTCGCGGCAGAGCTCTTCTTCTCTGCCCCGTTTACGCGCCTTGCAGTTCCCTCGATGCCGTTCCGCAATGGCGCTGCGGTGATGTGGAGGGCGCCTCAGCCGGTCGGCCGCCGCCCGTGCGGATTTGAATATGACGATTCGTGGGCAACGTCATCTTGTGGGTGCAATGCATGCAACCTACTAGATGTAGATGTCTTGGGGGTAAGTTGGGGGTAACTTGGGGATGGAGGGGCGCCTAAACCCGCGTCGTAGCGGTATTCGGAGGTGGCAGTTTCAACCTATCCACCGGGGCACCTAGTAGGCGGTGCACAAGCCGCCGCCGAGAGAAAGACTAGTCCGATTCCGATGACGATCTGATGTGGCAGTTCTGCCGCGTCGATGGTGTCGTGGACTTGCAGTGGGCAGGGTGCGATAAGCGCACGCATCACGGCGCATGCAGGCGGGAAACATGGGCGTTTTCACCGAGATCTTCAGCTGGTGGGGCGGAAATTCCTGGTCGAACAGGCTCTACACTGCGTTGCGGGGCCGCCATGTCGGCACCGATTCACAGGGCAACCGTTACTTCGTCCAGAACAAGGGCATAGGCCCGCTCGGCGTGCCTCGGCGCTGGGTCATCTACAAGGACCTGGCGGAGGCCTCGCAGGTGCCGCCCGAGTGGCATGGCTGGATGCATTACATGGTCGACGCGCCGCCGACCGAGGAAGCCTACGTCGCACGGCCCTGGCAGAAGGAGCACGTCATGAACATGACGGGCACGCCGGCCGCCTATCGACCGCCCGGTAGCATTCTTGCCAGCGGCAAGCGGCCCAAGGCCACCGGCGATTATTCGGCATGGCGGCCCGGGGAGCGTGCCAAGTCCGGCAGCTGAGGCAGTCACGCTGACGCCACGTTTCTTGCTCTAGGTGGCTCGGCGAACGCATTGACGATTGCGGGGGTCATGGGCGGACGCTTCGACACGACGAAGATCAGGCACACGATCGGCAAGGCACGCATTCCTGTTTTGGCGGCGTGTCTGTGCCTGCTCGACGTGCCGGCACATGCGCAGCGCATCGAGAATACATCGGCGATGTTCGCCGCCCTCGACAAGGTGACGGCAGCCGTCAAGCACCTGTCCGTGGGCCTCAACCAGACCGGCGAGTTCCGCACGCTCCGGATTACGCCGCGCGCCTGTTATACGCGTGCCGCGACCGAGACGCCGCGCACCTCCACGTTCGTCGAGATCGATGAGATCATGTTCGACGGCAAGGAGAAGCGCATCTTCACCGGCTGGATGTTTGCCGAAAGTCCCGGATTGAACCCGCTGCTGCATCCGGTGTTCGATGTCTGGCTGACATCGTGTGCGCAGCCGCAGAGCGCACCTGCCGCGAAGGGCGGTCCGCAGACGGGGCCCGGCACTGGACCGGCGGCTCCCGAGGAGCCACCGCGGCGGCGGCGCGCACCGCGATAGAGTTGTCCTTCGGCGGCCTCCGCCACACTCATCCTCGTCCTGAGCGTGTTGAAGGACGGGATGCGGGTGCCAATGCCGTGGTTCGACAGGCTCGGCACTGGGTCGGCGCAGGCAGCTTTGCGGAAGGGTGCCTAGCTCAGCTGCGGTTCTTGCGCTCGCGGATCTCGCCGAAAACCTGCCAGTCGGGCTTGCCCTCCATGCCGAGCCGCTTCTGGATGGCCGGCACGTGCGGCCGCAGGAAGGGGTTGGTCTCCAGCTCGATGCCGATGGTGGTGGGCAATGTGGGTTTGCCGGCGGCGCGCAGCTGATCGACGTCCTTCGCCCGCTTCTGCAAGGCGTCGTTCTCAGGCTCGATGGTGACGGCGAACTTCGCGTTCGACTGCGTGTACTCGTGGCCGCAATAGACGGTGGTATCCTTCGGCAGCGCCATCAGCTTCTTGAGCGACTGCCACATCATCTGCATGTCGCCCTCGATGACCCGCCCGCATCCGATGGCGAACAGTGTGTCGCCCGCGAACGCCACTTTGGCCGATGGGATCACGTACGTGATGTGGCCCGCCGTGTGTCCGGGTGTGTCGAGTACCTGCACCTGGTGGCTGCCGAACGAGAACGTGTCACCCTCGCCGACCTGCTTGTCGATGCCCGGGATCTTGGACGCTTCACCGCGCGGACCGATGATGATGCAACGGGTTGCGCTCTTCAGTTCGAGATTGCCGCCCGTGTGGTCGGCGTGATGATGCGTGGTGAGGATGTGCGTCAGCGTCCATCCTTTTTCCTTGAGCGCGGCGGCGACGGCCTTGGCCTCAGGTGCGTCGATAGAGGCCGTCAGGTTCTGCGCCGGATCGTGGATTAACACGCCGAAATTGTCCGACAGGCAGGGAAACTGATGGATTTGAAGGTCGGCCATGGGGATCAGGCTCTCGCTTTTGCTTGCATTTTTGCTGTCTAGCCGCACCCTAGCAGTCGAATCCGTGAATTCAACTGCTCTGCCAATCAAGTGGTTCCGCTGCACTGATGCATCCCGAGGTCACCGAGCTGCGCAAGTTCTACGGCCGCCCGCTGGGCGGCATGGTGCGCCGCCTGCTCACCCAGCGTATCCGGTCGCGCTGGCGCACCACGCAGTCGGGTGCCGTGATCGGGTTCGGCTTCGCGGTGCCCTACATCGGCATGTTCCGCAGCGAGGCGGCGCGCGTCGGTGCGTTCATGCCCGCGGCGCAGGGTGCCGTGGTGTGGCCGACCTCTGACGCCGTCCTCTCCGTAATGCTCGACGAGGCCTTGTTTCCGCTGCCGGATGCGTCGATCGATTTCTTGCTGTGCGTGCACGGCCTGGAGGCTTCGGGACGTCCCGCCGCCATGCTTCGCGAGATCTGGCGCGTGCTCGCGCCGGAGGGACGCGTGCTGCTGGTCGTGCCCAACCGCAGGGGCTTGTGGGCGCGCTTCGACACCACGCCGTTCGGTCACGGCCGTCCCTACAGCCGCGGCCAGCTCGAGCGGCTCTTGACGGATGCGCTTTTCACGCCGTTCGAATGGACGTCGGCGCTCTACATGCCGCCGCTCGACCGGCAATGGATGATGCGCTGGGCCACGGTGTTCGAGCGTGTCGGTGCCAGGCTGTGGCCCGCGTTTGCCGGCGTCATCATAGTAGAGGCGCGCAAGGAGTTGATGGGCGCCCTGCCCAAGGGCAAGCCGGCCAAGGGACAGACGGTGCTCGCACCGGCTCACAGCCTCGCGAAGGAAGCCAAGTGATTTCAGTTCTTGCCGTTCGCCAGGATGAACTTCGCAACGGTATCCACCGCCTTGCCCTCTATGCCGAGGAAGCCGTGCTGCGAGAACGCCTCGCATGGCACTGACCTTGGTGGGTCGCCCCCGTCCAGCACAACGACTTCGACCAGTTTAGCGCTGGTCAGCCTGCCGCGCAGTTTCTTCGCGTCGGCTGCTGGCGTGTGCTCGCAGGCATCCTTCGCATGCGAAACGACCAGCGTGGGCACTTTCACCTGTTGCAGTCGCATGCTCGCAACGCCGTCAGGAAAGCTTTTAGCGATTCTCCATTTGGGCGACGAGCGGGTAATGGAGGATGTCAGGACCAGCCCATCGATGCCCTTGGCGGCGATAGCTCCGGCGGCAGCCGAAAAGGTTCCCATGCTTGTTCCCACGAGCCACACAGGGACATCGGCTTGTTTCTTCAGGTATGCCGCCATCGCACCAATGTCAGCAGCGTGCCCGGCTCCCATCCGAAACTCGGCATTCATGCCCTGCTGACGGTCGGAAGGTGCATCGGCGACAGCGACCATAAGATTGTGGGCAGCGAACTTGTCTCGCGTGCGCACGAGAAAGTTGCCGCGTCCCCAGGCCATGGACTGCGCGTCCTTCAGGCGCAGGTTTCCCCGTCCACCCGCGAATAGGATGACCGCAGCCGCAGGCTTTTCGGGCTTAATGAGAATGAATTTCTGGGTCACACCACGCGGTGTCTTGACCGAGACCAAGCTTGTCTCTTGGGCGTGGGCAGCGGATGCAGCAAAAAGCAAAGTAACGCAAGTAAGAACCAAGCGGACCAATTGAGACACGACCGACGCCTCCTAGCTACGCTTCACTCCATTGTTCTCCGCCCACGTCTGGGTGAGCATGAACACCGCCTTCTCGCCCATGAGATTGTGCACCGTGAGCGGAAGCCAGGTGCCCAGCTGCTGGCCTGAGGCGTTGAAGGCAACGGCGCGTTCCACCCGCGCGCCGAGGACGTCGCACAGGTTGGAGAAGTCCTTGATCGTGCACAGGTGTGCGTTGGGGCTCACGTACCAGGCGTCCGGCAGGTTCTCAGTCACCGGCATGCGGCCGGTAAAGAGAAGTTTCGCCCGCACCTGCCAGTGGCCGAAATTCGGGAAGGACACGATCGCGTAGCGGCCGATGCGCAGGAGCTGCTGCAGAACGGCCTTGGGCTGCAATGTGGCCTGGATGGTGAGGCTCAGGATGGCATAGTCGAAGGCGCCGTCGGGATAGTCGGCAAGGTCGTGGTCGGCGTCGCCCTGGATCACCGAGAGCCCGCGTGCCACGCAGGCGTTGACCCGTTCGCGCGAGACCTCGATGCCGCGGCCGTCGACATCTTTGGTATCTGCCAGCAATTGCAGGAGGGCGCCATCGCCGCAGCCGACGTCCAGCACGCGCGAACCGTGCTTCACCATCTCGGCTATGAGCAGGTGGTCGACGCGGTGCGCGCGGGGACCTTGCGGTGCGAGCATCAACCACTCCGTGCCGGCTTCAAGCCGCGCCGGGCGGCGCCCGCATTGATGAAACCGCTGATGGTGGCAAACATCTCGGGCTCCTCCAGCAGGAAGGCGTCGTGTCCTTTGTCGGAGTCGATCTCCACGAAGCTGACGTTGGCCGCCACGGCATTGAGTGCCTGCACAATTTCTCGGCTCTCGCGCGTCGGATAGAGCCAGTCGCTAGTGAACGACACCACGCAGAAACGCGTCTTGGTGTCCTTGAAGGCATTGGCCAGCACGTCGCCGTGCTCCGCCGCCAGATCGAAGTAGTCGATGGCGCGCGTGATGTAGAGGTAGCTGTTGGCATCGAACCGGTCGACAAAGGTCGAGCCCTGGTGGCGCAGATAGCTTTCCACCTGGAAGTCGGCGTTGAAGGAGAAGCTCTTGGCGGCGAGGTTCTGCAGATTGCGGCCGAACTTGCGCTGCAGAGCCTCTTCCGACAGATAGGTAATGTGCGCTGCCATGCGCGCGACAGCAAGCCCGTTGCGCGGCTCCTTGCCAAGCTCCAGATAACGCCCCTGCGACCATTCCGGATCGGCCATCACGGCCTGCCGGCCGACCTCGTGAAAGGCGATGTTCTGCGACGAGTGCCAGGCGGCGGTGGCAATCGGCACGGCGCTGAAGACGCGATGCCTGTGCCGCGCGGCCCATGCCAGCACCTGCATGCCGCCCATGGATCCGCCAATGGCGCAGAAAAGCTGATCGATGCCGAAGTGGTCGATCAGCGGCACTTGCGCATTGACCATGTCGCCGACCGTGATGACGGGAAAGTCGAGCCCCCACGGCTTGTCGGTATCCGGATTGATGCTGGCAGGACCGGTCGAGCCCATGCAGCCACCAAGCACGTTCGGGCAGATAACGAAGAAACGATCGGTGTCGATCGGCTTTCCCGGCCCGACCAGCGTCTCCCACCAGCCGGGCTTCCCGGTTACCGGGTGATGGCTCGCTACATACTGGTCGCCCGTCAGGGCGTGCGTCACCAGGATGGCATTCGACTTGTCGGCATTGAGAGCGCCGTAAGTCTTGTAGGCGATGCGATAGGCGTTGAGCGTGCGACCCGAGTCGAGGCGCAGCGGCGTGCGCACGTCGAGATAGTCGCTGCTCGGCCGGTTGACCTCCTGCGTGCGGACGTCGGGCGTCAGAAAGTCTCGTGTCGGCGCCATGCTCATAAGCGCCGTTAGCTAGGCACTCGCAGGTGAAAGTCAATCCCTTTGTAGCGGGCCAGCGTCTGCCGAGCCCGTTCGAGGCCAACCCGTCGCCGGCTTAAACAGCATCAGGGCCCGATCATCTGCTGCGGTCCACGGGCCTGGGCGATCCGCTCGGCACGGAGCGCCAGCACGGTGCGGGAGACCGACTTCTGCAGGGCCTTGAGCCGTGTGCGTGCAATCATTTCGGCGTGGCGATAGCACTGGCGCTCATAGTCGAGCTTGGTGCGCACGTGCTCGTCGCTGTCAGATGCCGGGCCGGCTTCCGTTTTGGAGCTGGCCTTGCGGTACTCGCACCGCGGCGTCTGGAGTTGTTCCAGAAGTGCGCTGTCGGGAAGAGGTACATCCGCAGCGCAACCCGCCAGCAGTGCCGTTCCCAACACGGCGAGCCAGCTGGCACGGCCGAGGTGCGAAATGGCGGGATGTGGAAATGGCTTCGTGGGTCCGGCGGCGACTGGCCGCCAGACGGATGTCCTACGCATACGCTTGTCACCCGTGTCTGCTTCCCCCAACGCTCGGGTGGCCCAGAATTGTGTTGAGAGATTGGTCGTGGGTGCTCAGGCCGAGCAAATGGCTACGGAATGGCCCGATGGAAGGCGCGTCCTCCGGGCAGGCAGGATAGCCAGAGGCGCTCACCGGTGACGGTGGTCAAGGTGGCCGAGATGATCCAGCCGTTGTCAATGGCTTCCCGCCATAGCGAGCGATTGCAAGTGGTGCCCTCCCACTCCTGCGCCTTGCGCTCCTTCCACGGTCCCTGCAGCGCGCTGGCCGACACACTGTAATGGCGCTTGAAGTGCACCAGCTTGCGCTCGCAGGAAATCTCGATGCCATCGTTGCGTGTGACGCGGTCGTGCCAGGTTCCGACGTCGGCGGCAGATCGCGTCATCTCGCGTATGGCGAGGCAGAACTGGCTGTCCTCGAAGGCGTGGGCCGATGTCAGCGCGGCACCGGCCGCCGCAGCAGCGGCAAGGAGGAAGCCGATCAAAACGCCACGCACGGAATTGTCTCGCCGCCTGGTACTGGAATGCCGATAGGGATGGCCCGATCTAGAGCAAGGCTTATCACGCGGCCGAGCCTGGAAACCAGAGGCACGGCCAATCCGTATCGGGATTTGTGGGTCAGATTCCGGAAAACCTAGCCCGCAGCCGCGAGCGTCTTGTCGTGCTGTACCGGTGCCGTCCGCTCCGGCTCCTGGGCAAGCAAGCGGTCGGCCTCGCCTTCGGCCAGGGCGTGTACGACGCCGCCGGGGCGCTGGTCGCGCTTGAAGACACGCATGGTGTGCTGGGCGTGCAGGGGATCCAGCACGAGGCAGACGGCCGTGCTGAGACCGCTGGAGCGATCTTCAGCCCTGCGTGTGCAACCGAATGCGCGAATCGTCTTCATGCACCCCTCCCTAGCATCAGGTCCGCCGTGCGGCCTGATGCGTCGTCTTGGATATCCACGGGGTTGCCTGCAAAGGCCGTTCCAGGGGTGCGTGCTTTCCCGTGAGGGTTGCAGCCTCGATGTGACGGATGGTTGACGACGGGCTAACGCTGGCAATTGCGGCCTTGTAGCCGGTCGGCGCATTGAGCGGCCGCGTGTACCAAATCTGCCCATCCGCCTCGGTGTCCTCGACCGAGACAGGCCGGTCGAACGGCACTGTACAGAAATGAGCCGGGTCGACGCGGAAGCCTTGGCCGGTCGCCTTCAGGCGCGCCTCCTTGCGGGTCCAGATGTCGAAGAAGGCCTCGGCCTTGTCGCCAGGCGTCTGGGTGTCGAGGAACTGCCGCTCGCGCGGGTGGTAGCAGACGGTTGCGAGCTGTTCGTGGCCGCTGCTGTGGCTCACACGCTCGACGTCGACGCCAAGGGCTTCGTGGCCGACCGCGACAACCACGCAATCGTGGCTGTGCGAGACGTTGAAGCTCACGTTCCACGGATTGTCGGTGAGGGTGGGCGCGTTGCCACCGCCATCGTCGATAGCGAAATTCTCCGCAGGGGCCGCCGTGACGTCCGCGAGCATCAGGCGCAACAGGCCGCGCGTCAGCACGAACTGACGCCAGGCCTCATGGTGCCGGATACGCGCGGCACGGGCGCGCTCTTGCGCGCTCAGCACCGCCAGCATGGTGGAAACAGGGAGATCCTGCAGGTGCGCGAAGCACACGGCGATCCCTGCCGTCGCGGCGGTCGGCCGCGACGTTGCACAGTCCAGCATTTTGCGTCCTTGCCGCCCCCGCAGCCGCCTTCAGTTACTCCGCAGCCTCCGCAGCCATGGGCGCAAAGCCCAGGTTGGCGAGGATGCGCTCCTTGGCACCGGGCATGCGCCAGGCCTCTTGGGCAACGGTATCGAGCGCGCGGATCGGGTCGAAGTAGTGATAGATGCGGTTGGGATCGACCGACGGCGAACGGAAGCCCGAGATGCCGTAGGAGTCGTCGTAGAACTCGGCGCTGTGCACGTCGCGCTTGCCGCCGCCGCCCGGTGCGTCGCAGACGAACAGCGGCGTGTTGAAGCCCGCGGTGGCGCCGCGCACTTCCTTCTCGAGCCGCTGGGCGGTGGCGAGCGGCAGGCGGAAATGCTCCGTCGCCGTGACCATGTCGCACAGGTAGACGTAGTAGGGATGGATATTGACGCGGCCGAGCGCCTTGACGAGGGCGATCAGTGTCCTGCTGTCGTCGTTGACGCCGCGCAGCAGGACGGCCTGGTTGCGCACGTAGATGCCCTCCGCGTGCAGCTTGCGCATTGCCGCTTCGACTGCCGGCGTCACCTCGTTGGGATGATTGAAGTGCGTGTGCACGCACACGTCCTTGAACATCTCGCGGCCGCGCTTGACGACCTCGACGATGGCCGCGAACCACTCGGTGTCGCTCGTCACCTTCTGTGGCAGCACCGAGATCGCCTTGGTGGCGAGACGGATGCGCTTGATGTGCGGGATGTCGAGCAGCGTATTGACGAGCAGGCGGATGTTGGCCGGCTTCAGCCGCGAGATGTCGCCGCCGGAAACAACGACGTCCTCGATCTGGGCATTGGCGCGGATGTACTCGAATGCGGCCGTCCAGTTCTGCGCGCTGGTGACGTTGGCCTTCTGCACGACGGCCGTGTCCTGGCCGACGGCGTAGCTGCGCGTGCAGTACTGGCAGTAGACCGGGCACACAGAGGTGACGAGGAACAGCACCTTGTCGGGATAGCGGTGCACGAGACCCGGCACCGGCGATGTGTGCTGCTCGCCGAGAGAATCCACAGCGAGATAGGGATGATCGTCCTCCAACTCCGAGGCCATCGGCAGGAACTGACGGCGCACCGGATCGCCGTAGACGTTGCGCCAATCGATCAGCGAAAGAACATACGGATTGAGCCGGATCGACATGCCAGATTTGGTGATGCCACCGCGCATGTCCTCCAGGGCTTCGGGAGAAATGACGTCCTTCAGCAGCGCTTCGAGCTGCTGAATGCGGACGACAGAATTCTTATCCTGCCAGAAATGGTTACCGAAATCTTCATCGCTCACGTTCTGATACAAAGAACGCGACTTAATCGGCAGATACGCAATCTCACTCATTTTTCGCCCCTCACTGCGAAAACTTGGTTACACGGCCGCAGCTTGGCATGAACCGCGCATTGGCCGCTGGGGCTGAGTGGAATTGCAGTAACGCTTTGGGCCCGCCGCCCGATTACCGCTTCGCCTTCATACCCCTAAACGGTCTGTTAAAATGAGGATCGATAAAACACAAACTAATCCGATAATAACGCTTAATCAGAAAGCTAAACGCGTCACCAATTCATTCTCCTTCTAGTTTGCACTGAACTTGCATTGCTCTCGTGTGCGCGCATGCGAGGGACAATGATGCAGTTGGAACTAAAGTCTTCCGTTTGGATTCACGAAGACGCTGTCCGGCAGGATGCCGACGCAACATGTCTTCATCAGCTGTTCGAGCAGTGGGTCGATCGCACGCCGGATGCGCCGGCCCTGGCGTGCGGCGAGGTTGTGCTGAGCTACGCGGAGCTCGATGCACGTGCCAACCAGCTTGCACGTTACCTAAGGTCGGCCGGCATAGGTCCTGGCGCGTTCGTGGGCTTGTGCTTCGATCGCTCGGAGCTGCCGATCATTGCAATTCTGGCTTCGCTCAAGGCCGGTGGCGCCTACGTTCCGCCTGAGCCCGGTCACCCGGATGAGCGCCTGCGCTTGATTGCCGGCGAAGCAAATGTTGCAGTCATTCTGACCGAAATGGCACTGCTGCCGCGCGCCTTGGGTCTTTCCGAAACGGCGGCGGTGGTGGCGGTTGACGATCCCCTGCTCGGCCTCAACGCGCTCCCGCGCGCGCGGCTCGCGCGCGCCGAGACCGGCCTTTCGGCGTCGGATCTTTGCTACGTTCTCTATACGTCCGGCACGACCGGCCGGCCCAAGGGCGTGATGCCCGAGCACCGCAACGTGGTGCACTTCGTACGGGCCTTCAACGAGGCCTGCACAACGACCGCGCAGGACCGCATCTATCAGGGGTTCGCGCTGGGTTTTGACGGCTCGACCGAGGAGATCTGGATGGCCTTCTCCAACGGCGCGGCCTTGGTGGCCGGCCGCAAGGAGACGCCGAAGTTCGGCAATGATCTCGCACGTTTCCTACGCGAGTCCGGCATTACGTACCTCTCCACCGTGCCGACCATGCTGTCGACCATGACGGAGGACATTCCCTGCCTCCGCCAGCTCGTCGTCAGCGGCGAGGCCTGCCCGCCTGAGCTGGTCGCGCGCTGGTCGCGCGACGGCCGCACCATGCTCAACGTTTACGGCCCCACCGAAGCTACGGTGAACACCACGGCCGTCGCGCTACAGCCCGGCCAGCCGGTGACGATCGGTGCGCCGCTCAGGGGCTACAGCACGCTCATTTTGGACGAGCAGATGCAACCGGTGCCGCGCGGGAGCAAGGGCGAGTTGTTCGTCGGCGGCCCCGGCGTTTCCCGCGGTTATCTCAACCAGCCCGAGCTGACAGCGCGCGCCTTCATCCAGGACGGCGATCGCCGCCTCTACCGCACGGGCGACCTCGTGCGCCTGAATGAAGACGGCGAGTTGGAATTCTTCGGCCGTATCGACGGCCAGGTGAAGATCCGCGGTTTCCGCGTGGAGCTTAGCGAGATCGAGGCGGTGCTGCTCGAGCAACCGCAGATCGCCAGCGTGGCTGTGCGCTTGTGGGAGCGTGAGGGCGTGCCGTCGCTGGCGGCTTATGTGGTTCTCAATGCCGATACCGGCGATCTCGATCGTGGCGCCATCGTCGACGCCCTCCGTTCCCGCCTGCCCGCTTACATGGTGCCCGCGCATCTCGACGTGCTCGACGCGCTTCCGATGCTGGCGAGCGGCAAGGTGGATCGCAAGGCGCTGCCCGAGCCGCAGATGCCGCTCGTCCCCGATGCCGACGACGGGCCGGCGCCCGAAACGGAATTGGAGCAACAAATTGCCGCGTGCTGGGGGCAGCTGTTCAAGCTGCCGCGCGTCGGCGCTGAGCAAGATTTCTTCCTCGACCTCGGCGGTCATTCGCTACTGGCCGCGCATCTGGTGGCGTTGTTGCGCGATAAGGCCGCCGTCAGCATC
>CADEEC010000092.1 GCA_902826255.1 uncultured Hyphomicrobiales bacterium
TTCAGCGCCTGCGCTCGTGACCTCGCATAGAAGGGTCGTGTAGCATGCACGCAAAGGCGGCAGGAAAGCCGCCGGGGGAGGAACCGTCGTGCAAGTGAAGCCAGAAACGATCGATCCCGGTGCAGGTCGGCCTGCCGAGCTTTCCGAAGATGCCCGCGAGCGGATCGAGAAGCTCGTCGAGGAGGAAGAGGGCGCGTTCAATCGCCTGGGCGGCCCAGTCGGCATGGCGATCGCCGTGTTCGCGATATTCGTTTCTCTGTTTCACCTCTATGCCGCCTACGAGATTGTCCCTGCGCACGTGCTCCGGCCGGCGCACGTCGGCATGGTGATGGTTCTGTGCTTCCTGATGTTCCCGGTGGCGGCGCGCTTTCGCGATCGCATCCGCTGGTGGGACTATCTGCTGGCGGCCGCGAGCGCGGGAACCATCCTCTACGTGCTCTCGCAGGGCGCCTATTTCGGCGACCGCGCCACCGCACCGTTTGAAACCGACTGGATCGTCGGCGCCATTTTTGTCGTTCTGCTGCTGGAGGCGACACGCCGCTCGACCGGGTTCATCATGCCCACGGTGGCAATCATCTTCGCCCTCTATGCCATTTTCGGGCGCTATCTGCCGCCGCCCTGGACGCATCGCGGCTATCCGGTCTCCGACCTCGTTGCCCATCTCTACATGACGCTGGAAGGCATCTTCGGCACTACCGTCGATGTGGCCTCGAGCCTGATCATTCTTTTCACGATCTTTGGCGCCGTGCTGCAGATGTCGGGCGCCGGCCGCTTCTTCATTGATTTCTCGTTTGCCGCCATGGGCGGCAAGCGCAACTCGGCCGGCCGCGCGGTCGTGCTGTCCTCGTTCCTGATGGGCGGGCCGTCGGGCTCCGGTGTGGCCACGACCGTGACCATCGGCACGGTCGCCTATCCGCTGCTGGAGAAGGCCGGCTACGAAAAGAATGCCGCCGGCGGATTGCTTGCTGCTGGCGGTCTCGGCGCCATCATCTCACCGCCGGTACTTGGCGCCGCGGCCTTCCTGATCGCTGAATTCCTGAAGATCTCGTACTTCGACGTGATCATCATGGCAACGATCCCGACCATACTCTTCTACTTCTCTATTCTGGTCATGGTGGAGATCGACGCGCGCAAGACGGGCGGAGCGGGAGAAGTGATGGTGGCCAAGGGTGAGGTGTGGCGCCTCACCAAAACCTACTGGTACCACTTCGTCTCGCTGATCTCGATCATCGCCTTCATGCTGCTCGGCTTCTCGCCGGTGCTGTCGGTGTTCTGGGCGACGATGCTCGCCATCGCCGTCAGCGCGCTGCGCTCGGATACCGCCATTGCGCCCTGGTGGCTCGCGCTGCCGCTTGTTGCGAGCCTCGCGGTGGTGGTGCCGCAGCTCTTTGGCTATTCGTCGACGCAGTGGATGAACCAATACACGTGGATTCTGATCTTCGGCGTGCTTATTGTCGGCGCAGCTATCGGCCTGTTTGCGCCGCGGCTGGCACCCTCGACCGAAAAGCTCGCACGGGCCCTGAAGGACGGCACCACGGGCGTTCTCAACGTGGCGGCCACCTGCGCCACGGCCGGCATCATCGTCGGTGTCGTAACGCTGACAGGTCTCGCACAACGCTTCGCCGACATCATCATCGGCTATGCGCAAGGCAGCCTGTTGTTGACCGCCATCTTCACCGCCGGCATCGTTTGGATTGTCGGTCTCGCCGTTCCGGTTACGGCGTCCTACATCATGTGCGCCGTGATCGCGGCGCCGGCGCTGATCAAGCTCGGGGTGCCGGACTTCGCCGCGCACATGTTCATCTTCTACTACGCCGTGCTGTCGGAAGTATCACCGCCGACCGCATTGTCGCCGTTCGCGGCCGCTGCCATCACCGGCGGCGACCCCTACCGAACGACGCTGCAGTCGTGGAAGTACACGATGCCGGCCTTCCTCGTGCCGTTTGCGTTCGTGCTCGATCCGCAAGGCATCGGGCTGCTGCTGAAGGTGCCGCCCGGCGGCAGCTGGTTCGACATCGTCGAGATATCCCTGGAGATCGCCGCCGGCACCGCCATGCTGGGCTTTGCCGCGCAGGGCTTCCTTTTCAAAAAGAACACGGCGCTGGAGACGACGCTGTTCGCCATTGCCGGCCTGTTCCTGGTGTTTCCTGCCCTGCTGGCGCCGGCGATCCAGCTCTTGACTGGGGTAGAGATAGGGGGCTTTGTGCCGGGCCTGTCGAGCCTCGGAGTCCGGATCGGCTTCAATGTGATACTTGGACTGATGTTCCTTGTGGCCGGTGTCATGATCCAGCGCGCGCGGCCTACGCCTCAACCGATTGCAAGTTAGCGAGGAAGTGACATGGAGCTATCTAAGAGCATCGCCGCGGTCGTCACCGGCGGCGCATCCGGCCTCGGTGCGGCGACGGCCAAGGCGCTTGCTGCCAAGGGTGTGCGCGTGGCCTTGCTGGATCTCAATGCAGACCTGGGCGAGAAGCTCGCCAAGGAGCTCGGCGGCACCTTCGCCAAGTGCGACGTCACCAACGAGGCCAATGTCGACAGCGCGCTCGCCGCCGTGCGTAAGGCGCACGGCCAGGAGCGCATTCTCGTCAATTGCGCGGGCATCGGCGTCGCCAAGCGCATCACGCGCCGCGTCAAGGAAACCAACGCGATCGAAACGCACGACCTGGCGACCTTCACCAAGGTCATCCAGATCAACCTGATCGGCACATTTCTGATGATGTCGAAGTGCGCGCAGGGCATGCAGGCGACCGACCCCATCAACAAGGATGGCGAGCGTGGCCTGATGATCTGCACGTCGTCGGTGGCGGCGCAGGACGGCCAGATCGGCCAGGTCGCCTATTCCGCTTCCAAGGGCGGCGTCGCGTCCATGACGCTGCCGGTGGCGCGCGATTTGTCCCGCGACGGCATCCGCGTCGTGACCATCATGCCGGGCCTCTTCCTGACGCCGATGTTCGACAACCTGCCGGACGAGGCGCAGAAGTCGCTGGCGGCCTCGGTGCCGTTCCCCTCGCGGCTCGGAAGTCCGACGGAGTATGCCGCTCTCGCCGTGCACATCTGCGAGAACGTCATGATCAACGGCGAGTGCATCCGCCTCGACGGCGCCTTGCGCATGGCGCCGCGCTGACGCTCAGTGCGACCCTGGCAAAGCCCGGGTCGGCTGCCTTAAGCCTTCCAGATTGCGCCGAGCACGAAGCCGGCGAGCGCGGCCGTGGCCAGCGTTGCCATCGGCTGGTCGCGCAGCGACTTGTCGAAGGCGGTCTTGAAGTTGCCGGCCACCTCCTGCATGCCCGCGCTCGCCTCCTTGCCCTGCTCGGCGATGCGGCTGGCGACGTCCTCGATCTGGTAGGTCATCTCATTGAGCGGATCGCGTTGGGCCGTGCGGTCACGCTCAGTCTCAGCACCGTAGCTTTGTGCCATTGCTGCATTCCTTCAGCTGAACTCAAAAGCACCAACGCTGAAGGCGCGATTTTGTTCAGCCCTTGGCGATTGCGTCCATGGCCTCGGCCAGTTTGAGGTCGCGCTCGGTGAGACCGCCCGCGTCATGGGTCGAGAGCGTCACGTCCCCGCGGTTCCAGACGTTGAACCACTCGGGATGGTGGTTCATTTGCTCGGCCACCAGGGCTGCGCGCGTCATGAACCCGAACGCGGCGTTGAAGTCCTTGAACTTGTACGTTTTGGCTATCGCGTCGCGTCCGTCGACCGCCTTCCAGTCCGGCAGGCGCTGCGGCAGGGTCTTGCGCGCATTGTCATCGAGTTTCTGCGCCATCGGCGTTCCTCCCTATGAACTCAGTCCACGGTATCTGCGGGTCGTGCCATCAAGTCTCGCATGCCGATCTCGGTACCCTCGAAAATCCGGATGCCGGGCGGCTCGGCGGCAAGCTCGCGCACCCGCTCTATGAACTCCATCGATCGCTGATCGGCGAAATGAGCCAGCACGGAGGCCCGATCGGCCCAATGCTCGAGAAACACCAGCCGCAAACCGTTTTCGGCGTCGACATGAACCGTATGCATCAGGCAGCCCGCAACCGTTCGCGCGCGCTGCGTATGCGCGAGGCTGAGCTCGAACACCTCGTTGAAGGTCTCCGGCGTGCAGACGATGCTGCCCGAAATGACGATCATGGCGGGGAGCCCGCGAAGTCGTGAGAGCTGTCCTGATGGCCGAGCGGATAGGCAGCCTCGAGCCCATAGGGTCCGCCGCCCACGCCCGGCCGCGCCGAAAGCAGAACGAACCGCGTCACAACGAACGGCTCCAGGCGCAGATCGCCGTTCTCTTCCAGGAAGCGTGCGGCTGCGCTGTTGCGGGCGCCGCGCATGCGCGCCAGCGTGACGTGCGGCTTGAACCCGCGCGGAGCAGGCTCCAGCCCCGCAACGCGCGCCGCACGCTCGTTTGCACGATAAAGGGCGTCGAGTTCAGGTCCAGCCTCGACGCCGGCCCACAGCACGCGCGTGTCGCGACCGCCGAAGGCGCCGACGCCGGTGATGGTGACGCGGAACGGGTCGATCTCGGTTTCACCGAGCGCTTCGGCGAAATCGTCCGCCACGCGCTCGTCGATATCGCCGGCGAACCGCAGCGTGATGTGCATGTTGTCCGGGTCTACCCACTTGGCGCCGCTGAGCGGCGCGCGCAGCAACCCGAGTCGGATGCGCTGTTGCTCGGGAATTTCGATGGCTGTGAACAGGCGGACCATGGCTAGCCTTTCGGTGCGGCAGGCCGCGCGCGCGTGCGCGCGATCAGCTCGTCGACAGCCGGCATGATGCGCTTGACGATCTCGGCAACCCCCTGGGCATTGGGATGGATGCCGTCGCCGAGATTGAGGCCCGCGTTGAGCGCCACGCCGTCGAGGAAGAACGGGTAAAGCACCGCGTCGTGCTTCTTTGCCAGCTCCGCGTACATGCCATTGAACGCTTCGGAGTAGCCCGCACCCAGGTTGCGCGGCGCGACCATCCCGGCGAGCAGGATTTGCGCGCCGCCTGCCTTCACCTTGGTCATGATCTTGTCGAGGTTTGTCTTCGCGCGCCCCGGATCGAGGCCGCGCAGCGCATCGTTGGCGCCGAGTTCCAGGATCACCGCGTCCGTGCCGGCCGGCACGGCCCACTCCAGCCGTTCGAGGCCGGCTGCCGTCGTATCGCCGGAAACACCTGCATTGATGATGTCGACGGCTTGGCCGCGCGCTTTCAAGGCCTTCTCGAGTTGCGCCGGAAAGGCATCGGAGGCCTTCAACTGAAAGCCGGCGACGAGGCTGTCGCCGAAGACAACGATGCGCAGCGGGGCGGCCTTGGGCTGCGCATAAGCGGTCGAATGCGGAGCCGCTAACAAAACGGTGAGCGCAACGATCAGCCAATTGCGGAGGAGCGCGCGGCGCACCATGTTTGTCGGCGTTGCCTTCGGTCGGTGCGCGTGCATCAGGGTCCTCCAGCCGTCTCGGACCAATCTGAGGTAGAAACTTGCTGGGTTCGAGGCAAGCCCCGGCCGGAGACAGAATTCACTCGTGTCAGATTCCATCATATCGCTCAGGGACGTATCGCTCACGCTGTCGAGCCGCGCCGGCCCTGTAGAAATTCTGAGAGGCGTGGACCTGGCGGTGCCGGGCGGAGATTCCGTGGCCATTATCGGCCCCAGCGGTTCGGGCAAGACCTCGCTGTTGATGGTCATTGCCGGCCTCGAGCGGGCCACCAGCGGGCGCGTCGAGGTCGCGGGCCGTGACTTCACCAGGCTGGACGAAGATGCGCTCGCGCTGGTGCGCGGCGCCAACATCGGCATCGTGTTCCAGTCGTTCCATCTGGTGCCGACCATGACGGCGCTGGAGAACGTCGCCCTGCCGCTGGAGTTTGCCGGCAAGGCGGACGCCCTGGAGACCGCGCGTGCGCTGCTCGACGAGGTCGGCCTGTCGCATCGCACCGATCACTTTCCCGCTCAGCTTTCAGGTGGCGAGCAGCAGCGCGTGGCGTTGGCGCGTGCGCTCAGTCCGCGGCCGCAGATCCTGCTGGCCGATGAGCCGACCGGCAATCTCGACGGCAAGACCGGCGAGCACATCGTCAATCTCATGTTCGATCTGCAGAAGCGTAGGCAGGCGACGCTGATCCTCGTCACACACGATCCGCGGCTTGCCGAGCGCTGCAGCCGCGTGGTGCGCATGGCGGACGGTCGCGTCGAGAGCGAGCTGGCGCCGGCATGACGGCAACGACGCTCCCGCGCGAAGACCGGTCCGCAACGGCGAGCCGCTTGCCGTTGGTGCTCAATCTCGCCCTGCGCGAGCAGCGCAACGGGTTGTCGGGCTTCTATGTGTTCATCTTCTGCGTCGCGTTGGGTGTAGCGGCCATCACGGGTGTCGGCGCGCTGGCGGATGCCATGCGTGCCAGCTTCGAGCGCCAGGGCGAAGTGCTGCTCGGCGGCGACGTGACCTTGTCGCGGCCGCATCAGGCAGCCGACGATGCCGCGCTGACGTGGCTGCGGCAGCAGGGGAAACTAAGCGAAACAGCGACCGTGCGGGCGATGGCGCGCACGCTGGACGGCGCCGAGCAGACGCTGGCGGAGGTGCGCGGCGTCGATGCGGACTATCCGCTGGTGGGCGCTTTCAAGCTGTCGTCGGGCATGCCGCTCGACGAGGCCGTACGCAAGGAAGCTGGCGCCGCCGTCGATCCCATCCTGCTCGAGCGCCTCGGCGTGAAGATCGGCGACCGCATCACCATCGGCACCGTCGAACTCCCCATCCGCGCCACCATCGACGTAGAACCCGACAAGCTGACCGAGCGGCTGACAGGTGGCCCGCGCGTGCTGGTCTCGCTGGAGACGCTGCGGAGCTCCGGCCTGGTGGAGCCGGGTAGCCTTGTCGGCTGGCGCTATGCACTGAAGCTGGGCGAGGGCACCGGCGGCTCGGATGCAAACCTCGTCAAGTTCCGCGATGCGGTGAACAAGGCGCTGCCGGAGCATGGCTTCACCGTGCGCGACCGGCGCGATCCCTCGCCGCAGGTAACGCGCACGCTGGAGCGCCTGCGCCAGTTCCTGACGCTGGTCGGATTGACCGCGCTCCTTGTGGGCGGTGTCGGCATCGCCAACGCGGTGGCCACCTACATCGACCGGCGGCGCAGGGTGATTGCCGCCTTCAAAAGCCTCGGTGCAACAAATCGCGTCGTCTTCGGCGTGCATCTTGTGCAGGTGCTGTTCATTTCCGGCATCGGCGTTGTTGCTGGCATGGCAGTGGGGCTGCTTATTCCATTCGCGGTAACCGCGATGATCGGCTCGGCACTTCCGATCCAAGCCGAAGTCGCCCTGAGCGCGCGCAGCGTCCTTACGGCCGCCGGCTACGGTTTTCTCGTGGCGCTGCTGTTCACGCTGTGGCCGCTCGGCCGGGCCGGACAGGTGCGTGCCGGCGTGCTGTTCCGTGACGAGGTGGCGCCCGAGCGTCGGTTGCCGCCGGTGCGCGTTCTTGTGGCGACGCTGGTAACGGCGCTGGTGTTGGTGAGTCTTGCCGTCCTCACGTCGGAGGCGCCGTGGCTGGCGCTTTACTACTGCCTGGCTGTCGTTGGCGTGTTCGCCGTGTTCCTCGCTCTCGGCACCGGCCTGAACTGGATTGCCCGGCTCTTGCCGCGACCGCGGTGGCCGGAGCTTGCCCTCGCCATCGGCAACATCGGCGCGCCCGGCGGGCTGACGCGGGCGGTGGTGCTGTCGCTGGGGACGGGGTTGTCGCTGTTGGTGACCGTAGCGCTGGTCGACCGATCGATTGTTGCCGAATTGACGGACCGCCTGCCGGAGGAGAGCCCCAACTACTTCGTCCTCGACGTGAAGCGGGATGAGCTCGCTGCCTTCCAGGCGCTGGTGCGCAAGGACTTCCCCGGCGCCAAGGTGCAGCAGGCGCCCATGCTGCGCGGCCGCATCGTCAAGGTCGGCGACACGCCGGCCGAGGAGGTGAAGGCCGCACCGGAGGCCAAATGGGTGCTGACCGGCGACCGCGGGCTGACATATTCGGCGACCGTGCCGGAGGGAACGAGCGTGGTGTCGGGCACCTGGTGGGCGACCGACTACGCGGGCCCGCCGCTGGTGTCGTTCGAGGCCGAAATCGCCAAGGGTCTTCGTCTCAAGGTCGGCGATACGGTGACCGTGAACGTGCTCGGCCGCAACGTCACGGCCCGGGTCGCCAACCTGCGCGAGGTGAAGTGGGAAAGCCTTTCCCTCAATTTCGTCATGGTGTTCTCGCCCAACACGCTGGCCGGCGCGCCGCACAATCTACTGGCAACCGTGACCCTGCCCAAGGACGCGACGCTGGCGGCGGAAGCCAAGCTGGCGCGGGAGTTGGGCCGGGCCTTTCCGGCGGCGACGGCGATCCGCGTCAAGGACGCGATCAACGCGTTCAATGCCATCTTCGAGAGGGTGATGATGGCGGTGCGCGCCGCGGGCGGCGTCACGCTGCTTGCTGGCGCCCTGGTGCTGGCCGGTGCGCTGGCCACCGCACAGCGCCGCCGTGTCAAGCAAGCCGTCATTCTCAAGACACTGGGCGCCACCCGGCGGCGAGTGCTGACCTCGCATGCGTTCGAGTATCTGATCCTCGCGATCCTGACCTCGGGCATCGCATTACTAATCGGTAGCCTTGCCGCCTGGGTAACCGTATCCGGTGTCATGGATCTGCCATTCACCTTCTCGCCACGTGCTGCAGCGGAGGCACTTTTGCTGGCCGTGGCGCTGGTTGCGGTGTTCGGCGGCTATGGCACCTGGCGCGTGCTCAAGGCGGCGCCGGTACCCGTCCTGCGGGCGGACTAGGTGGTTCTACGACTTGCCGCCGCCACTCCGTATGCCTACCTGGATACCGGTTTCGGTGGCGTGTCGCTCTTGCAACAGAACGGCCCCGCCCCCATAATTGTGGGGTCGAAGCACTGCTTCGCCCAAAGTTGAAGGGAAGGATCATATGGCTCAGATCGACAACAGGTGGGCGCAATCCGGATCAGTTGCGCACACTGACGTCGCGGTTGATGAGGGTCTGCGCGCGTACATGCTACGCGTGTACAACTACATGGCCGCAGGCATCGCCCTGACGGGCGTGGTTGCCTACATCATCTTCAACTACTCGGTCACGATGGACCCGGCGCTTGCGGCCAATGCCGGCGGCCGGATCATGCAGCTCCATCGCGGCATGTACCTGACGCCGTTTGGCCAGACCATCTTCACCACCCCGCTGGCCTATGTGCTGATGTTTGCGCCCCTGGCGTTCGTGTTCTTCCTGGCTTGGCGCGTGCAGAGCATGAGCACCGGTGCGGCCCAGATGGCGTTCTGGCTGTTTGCGGCGGTCATGGGTGCCTCGCTGTCGAGCATCTTCCTGCGCTACACGGCGCAGTCCATCACGCAGGTGTTCTTCGTGACGGCGGCGGCCTTCGGTGCGCTCAGCCTGTACGGCTACACGACCAAGAAGGACCTCTCCGGCTGGGGATCGTTCCTGATCATGGGCGTGTTCGGCATCATCATCGCCGCCATCGTCAACATCTTCCTGCAGTCGAGCGCCTTGCAGTTCGCCATCTCCGTGATCGGCGTGCTGGTGTTCGCGGGCCTCACCGCCTACGACACGCAGCGCATCAAGGACGGCTACTACGAGCTGGCCGGCAACGCTGCGGCGATGACGAAGGGCGCCATCATGGGCGCGCTGAGCCTCTACCTCGACTTCATCAACATGTTCGTGATGATGCTCTCGCTGTTCGGCAACCGCGAGTAAGCAGCAGATCGGACGTAGCTTACGAAGGGCCCCGCAGCGCGGGGCCCTTTGCTTTTGCGGTGGCTTGCGCGAGATTGGCTGCGTTTCAGAGGGCCAGGATCGTGCCTCTATGACCAGTCCCGCCGTGCGCGCGGCAACCCCCGCCGACGTTCCAGCCATCACCGCCATCTATCGCCACGCCGTGCTGCATGGCACGGCAAGCTTCGAGATCGAGCCGCCGGACGAGGCGGAGATGCTGCGCCGCTACGAGGCCATGGTCGCCGGCGACAACCCGTATTTCGTTGCCGAGGTCGGCGGCAAGGTGGTGGGCTATGCTTACGCCGGGCCCTATCGCACGCGGCCGGGCTATCGGTTCACGGTCGAGGATTCCATCTATGTCAGCCCCGACGCGCACGGGAAGGGTGTGGGCCGGGCGCTGCTGAGTGAGCTGATCTCGGCGACAACCGCGGCGGGCTACAGGCTGATGATCGCGGTCATCGGCGACTCGCAGAATTTCGCGTCGATCGCGCTGCATCGACGCGCCGGGTTCACGTTTGCCGGCACCGTCCACTCGGTCGGCTACAAGTTCGGACGCTGGCTCGACAGCGTGACCATGGAGCTGCCGCTGGGCGAGGGCGACAAATCGCAGCCTGTGGAGCGCAAGTCGCGCTAGACGGCGGCGAGACGCGTGGTCTTCTCAAGAACCGCCAGTACCCGCTTGAGATCGGAGCCGCGCTTGAGGATCAGCCCGGCGGCGGTCACGACGCTATAGGCGCCCTGTTTGCGCGCGAGCTTCGGGCACTTCTCGATGCGATAGAGAGGGACCTCGCTCGCCCGGCGGAAGGCGGAGAACACGGCCTTCTCGCGCTCGAAGTCGATGGCGTAGTCGCGCCACTCGCCGGCCGCAACCTTGCGGCCGTAAAGCGCCAGGATCTCTCGGATCTCGTGGCGGTCGAAATAGACGTTGGAGATTTTAGGGAAGGGAAGCAGTGCGACCGTTGAGGAATGGCCCGCACGTGCGCGCGGGCTTGGCTGTATCGGCTCGGTGTCGCTCAACGGCGCCTCCATCTGCGAGACGTACCCATGATCATCCCTTTGTGACGGCATTGCAAGCCGGGAGGTGGCCACTGACACGAACGAATGAGGCCACGGGTTCGTCATCGGCCTTCCGCAGCGCTGCCGCAAAGGCGCGTATGCTTGCAGCATTCGGCACTCGCGCCCGGTCCAGCCTGCACGGACGAGTTGTCGCCCAAGCTTCTCTCCCTGGACCGGGCCTTTTTGGTCTCCGCCATGGCGAATTCGGCTGCACTCAGGCTTGCACTCGAAGGCAAGTCAGGTGACTTTCCATCTCTGGTGGCAGCCGCACCGGGTGTCGCCGCATGAGGATGCCATGCTTGGATGGGTGAGCCGGATTGTGGCGTGTGTGCTGCTGACATGCAGCGCGCCGCTGCTTGCTGGCGCACAGGGCCATGGCCCCGACTTCTGGGCCGTAACCGGCGTGGCGCCGAACGATGTGCTCAACTTGCGCATCGCCCCGAATGCGGACACGCGGGCCATCGCACGCATTCCCTTCAATGCGCGCGGCATCAAAAATCTCGGCTGCGCGAACGACGTGACCTTCAATCAATGGCTGCAGATGACGCAGGCGGAGCGGGACAAGGCGCAGCGTCGGCCGCGCTGGTGCCAGGTCGAATACAACGGTACCCGGGGCTGGGTAAACGGCCGCTTCCTGAAGGAGGACGGCTCCCCGCCGCCGGCAAAGGGTGTGGGCCTGGCGCCGGCCGCCAGGTAGCGACGCGTTGCGGCGCGCGCAAAGGGCAGAAGCCTGAGTTTTGAGCCGTGGCGTCCTACTTGCGCTTGCGCGCCGCCGCCGCCATGATTGCTGGCGCTGCGTCAGTCGAGGAGTTGCCAGATGGCCGTGGAAGTTGCCGGCGGGCCGATGAAAGGCAAGCTCGTCGTGCGCAACATCGGCCTGCTGCTGTCCGGCGATCTCGGCGAGCCCATTCTGGATGCCGATACGATTGTTGCCGTCGATGGCCGCATCACGGCTGTCGGCAGGGCGAAGAATGTCGATGGCGACAAGCCAGATCGCGTTGTCGATGCCAAGGGCTGCACAGTCGCGCCCGGCCTGATCGACAGCCATTGCCACCCCGTTTTCGGCGACTGGACACCACGGCAAAACCAGCTCGGCTGGATCGAGTCCTGCGTCAACGGCGGGGTGACGACGTTCGTGTCGGCCGGCGAGGTGCATCTGCCCTGCCCGGCGAAGGACCCGATCGGCGTCAAGGCGCTGGCCATCGCGGCACAGCGCACGTTCGCCAACTTCCGCCCCTCCGGCGCCAAGATCATGGCCGGCGCGCCCATCGCGGAAAAGACGATGGGCGAGGAGGACTATGCCGAGATGGCACGCGCCGGCGTCACCATGATCGGCGAGATCGGCCTCGGTACCGTGAATACGGGCCCCGAAGCCAAGAAGCACGTCGACTGGTGCCGCAAGCACGGCCTCCAGACAATCATCCACACCGGCGGTCCATCGATACCGGGATCGAACCTCATAAGTCATGAGGTTGTGCTGGAAGCCAACCCCGACGTCATCAGCCACATCAATGGCGGCCACACGGCGCTGGCGCCGGGGCACATCTGCCAGCTGTGCGAGCAGGCCAAGGGTGCCATCGAGATCGTGCACAACGGCAACGAAAAGGCCGCCATCACCGCACTCAAGACGGCGATGGAATTGAAGCGCACACACGAAATCATCATCGGCACCGACGCGCCCGCGGGCTCCGGCGTGCAGCCACTGGGCATCCTGCGCACGGTGGCATTCCTGGCAAGTTTCGGCGGCGTGGCCCCGGAGGTCGTGTTCTGCATGGCGACGGGCAACACCGCGCGCGTGCGCAAGCTCGATGCGGGGCTGATCGCGCCGGGCAAGCCGGCCGACTTCGTATTCATGGACAAGGCGCAGCACACATCGGGCAAGACGCTGCTGGAGTCGATGTCGCTCGGCGACCTGCCCGGCATCGGCATGGTGATGATCGACGGCAACGTCTCCTGCGGCCGCTCGCGCAACACGCCCCCGGCCGATCGCATTCCGGAAGTGGTGGGACATTGAGGTGAGCGATTTCCTACACGCGCCCACATTGTCCCCTCTCCCCGCTTGCCGGAGGGTTAGGGGCAGAAGCCTGCACGATCGTCGCGGTTTGTGGCTGCCCCTCACCCCGGCCCTCTCCCCACGTTTGTTTCGTGCGCGGAGCGGCCGACGAGGGGTGGGGAGAGGGAGGGCCACCCCCAGAAATCCAATGACCGCAAGATCCAGAGCATTGTGGACGAGACCCGCCTGGAAATGGGCCGGCCGGTGTCGCCCCCCGTAAAGCGGGCGGTGGCGTGCGCGGTCATCGAGAACCCGTTTGCTGGCCGCTATGTGGAAGACCTGACGCCGCTGATCGAGATCAGCGAGGAGCTGGGTGAGGTGCTGACGCAGCGCTGCATTGCCGCGCTCGGCATCCCGGGCGGCAAGGCGGAAGGCTACGGCAAGGCGGCCATTGTCGGCGAGGCAGGCGAGCTGGAGCATGCAGCCGCGCTGCTGCATCCCAAGATGGGCACGCCGGTGCGGCGCGTGCTGGAGAAGGGCGCTGCGCTCATTCCGTCAGCGAAAAAGAGCGGCGGACCGGGCACGGCGATCGACGTGCCGCTAGGGCACAAGGATGCAGCCTACGTGCGCTCGCACTTCGATGCCATCGAGGTGCGGGTGCCGGACGCGCCGCGCGCCAACGAGATCGTGGTGTGTGTCGCCGTGACGGACGGCGGCCGGCCGCTGCCGCGCGTCGGCGGGCTCAAGAAGGATGAGATCAAGGGAACGGATGGGTTGAGATAGGCCCGTCCGCGCCCGGATGCAGAAACAGGTGTTTCATTGTGGAGAGACGTCATGAAGATTGATCGCCGCAAATTTGTTGCCGGATCGGCGGCGGCAACCGCCGCCGTCGTTGCCGCCCCTTCAGTCCTGCGTGCGCAGGGCGCGGCCATAAAGGTCGGTGAGATCAACAGCTACACCGCGCAGCCGGCCTTTTTGAATCCTTACCGCAACGGCTGGGCGCTGGCGCTGGAGCAGATCAACGCCAAGGGCGGTGTCGGCGGCCGCAAGATCGAGACCATCCATCGCGACGACGCCGGCAAGCCCGAGGACTCCGTGCGGCATGCGGGCGAGCTTCTCAATGCGGAGAAGGTTGATATTCTGGCCGGCGGGTTCCTGTCGAACGTCGGACTCGCCATCTCCGACTTCGCCAACCAGAACAAGCGGCTCTACGTCGCCTCCGAGCCGTTGACGGACGCACTCGTTTGGGGCCGCGGCAACCGCTATACCTTCCGGCTCCGACCCTCCACCTACATGCAGGTGGCGATGCTGGTGGAGGAAGCCGCCAAGCTGAAAACCACGACATGGGCTTGCGTGGCACCGAACTACGAGTACGGCCAGTCGTGCGTAAAGTGGTTCAAGGAGCTGCTCACCAAAGCCAAACCGGGTGTGAAGTTCGTCGCCGAGCAGTTCCCCGCCCTCGGCAAGATCGATGCCGGCGCCACGGTGCAGGCGCTCGAGGCCGCGAAGCCAGAAGGCATCTTCAACGCCACCTTCGCCGGCGACCTCATCAACTTCGTGCGGCAAGGAAACACGCGCGGCCTGTTCGAGGGCCGCGAGGTGACGAGCATGCTGACGGGCGAGCCCGAATATCTCGATCCGCTGGGTGCGGAAGCGCCCAAGGGCTGGATCGTCACCGGCTATCCGCACGCCGAGATCAAGACGCCCGAGCACACGGCCTTCTACGAGGCCTACAAGAAGAAGTTCAACGACTACCCGCGGCTCGGCTCGGTGGTCGGCTTCGACACCATGAACTCGATTGCGGCGGGCCTTGCCAAGGCTGGCACCACCGACAACGAGAAGCTGATCGAGGCCATGCGCGGGCTGAAGTTCCAGAGCGCGTTCGGGCAGGTGGAATACCGGGCAATCGATCATCAATCGACGCTCGGCGCCTACGTCGGCCGGCTCGACGTCAAGGACGGCAAGG
>CADEEC010000093.1 GCA_902826255.1 uncultured Hyphomicrobiales bacterium
CGACGAAAACCGTCTCGCCCGCGAGACCAGCCCCTACCTCCTGCAGCACAAGGACAACCCCGTGCACTGGTGGGCGTGGGGACCGGAGGCTCTGGCGGAAGCCAAGCGCACCAACAAGCCGATCCTGCTCTCGATCGGCTATTCGGCCTGCCACTGGTGCCACGTCATGGCGCACGAGAGCTTCGAGGACGACGCCACCGCCGCCGAGATGAACGCCCTGTTCGTCAACATCAAGGTCGACCGCGAGGAGCGGCCCGACATCGATGCCATCTACATGCGCGCCCTGCACTCGCTCGGCGAGCAGGGCGGCTGGCCGCTCACCATGTTCCTCGACAGCGACGCGCGGCCGTTCTGGGGCGGCACCTACTTCCCGCCCGAGCCGCGCTTCGGCCGGCCCTCGTTCAAGCACGTGCTGGCCGAGGTCTCCCGCATCTACCGCGAAGAGCCCGACAAGATCAGCCACAACGCCGGCATGCTCGTGAACGCGCTGAGCGAACGCGAGCAGAATAGCGCCGAGCCCAACATTCAGGACCCTGCGCTGCGCGACCTCACCCAGCGCATGCTGAGCGCCGTCGACATGCAACGCGGCGGCCTTGCCGGCGCGCCGAAATTTCCGCAGTGGAGCTTCTTCTGGCTGCTGTGGCGCGGCGCCATCCGCTACGGCGATCTCAATGCGCAGCGCGCCGTCGACGTCACGCTCGCCAACATCTGCCAGGGCGGCATCTACGATCACCTGGGCGGCGGCTTCGCGCGCTATTCCGTCGATGCGCGCTGGCTGGTGCCGCACTTCGAGAAAATGCTCTACGACAACGCGCTGCTCGTCGATCTCCTGTGCGAGGCTTTTCGCGAAACCGGCAATCGGCTCTACGCGCGCCGCATCCAGGAAACAGTCACCTGGCTCGAGCGCGAGATGATCGCCGAGGGCGGCGGCTTCGCCGCCTCGCTCGACGCCGACAGCGAAGGCGAGGAGGGCAAGTTCTACGTCTGGACCAAGGCTGAGATCGCCGAAGTTCTCGGCGAAGCGGACGCCGCGCTGTTCAACGAGGTCTACGACGTCACCGGCGAAGGCAACTGGGAAGGCCACGTCATCCTCAATCGCCTCGGCACGCTCGATCTCAAATCGGATGAGGAGGAAACCAGGCTCGCCGCCTTGCGCGCCAAGCTGCTCGCGCGCCGCGCCGGCCGCATCCGCCCCGGCTGGGACGACAAGGTGCTGGCCGATTGGAACGGCTTGATGATCGCCGCACTTGCGCACGCTGCGCGCGTGTTCGAGCGGCCCGACTGGCTCGAGATGGCGAAGCGGGCGTTCGCCTTCGTTGCCGCGCGCATGGAGAAGGACGGCCGCCTTATCCACTCCTATCGCGCCGGCCAGGCGCGCGCGCCGGCCACCGCCAGCGACTACGCCAACATGATCTGGGGCGCGATCCGCTTGCACGAGGCCACCAACGATGCACCCTACCTGGCTGCCGCCGAACGCTGGGCCGCAACGCTCGACCGCCACTACTGGCTCGCCGACATCGGCGGATATGCCTTCACGGCCGACGACACGCCCGACGTGATCGTGCGCATGCGCTCCGCCCACGACGATGCTACGCCCAACGCCAATGCGGTGATGATCTCAAACCTCGTTGCGCTCAGCCTGCTCACCGGCGAGCCCGCCTACATGGATCGCGCGCACGCTATCGCGAAGGCGTTCGCTTCAGACCTTGGTCGCAATACCCTGGGTCACTGCGGTCTTCTCGCCGGTTTCTATGACCTGCTGGCCCCGCAGCACGTTGTCGTCATCGACCCGGAAGCCGGCGCTGTCGTGGGCAAGCCGCTCGCCCGCGCCATGTTCGATCTCTCGCTCCCCGGTGCCGTGCAGCAGGTGGTCGGCCCCAGCCAGACGCTCGCCAATCCAACGCTTGCAGGCAAATCCGCTGTCCAGGGCAAGCCCACCGCCTATGCGTGCATCGGTCCGCAATGCTCGCTTCCCGTTAGCGACCCGGCGGCGTTCTCCGATCTCCTGCTCAAGCAGCGCACTGCACCCTAGCGCGTGGCTTGCATGACACTGACGCCATGCCAAACTTTGTTCAACGCAGCAGGACAGCCTGCCGCAACCGTTGCATTCATGGCCCACCATACCGGAAACTTGCACACAGCCTCCGGCACTTAGCTTCCCCTGCCCTCTCCCCTGCTGTTAGATGCCCTCGTGTTCGTTGCGTTGGGGCGCGTTATGAAGTTGCACAAGTTCGCGATTCTCGGGGCTGCCTTGTTTGTGGGCGCCTGCGGCGGCGGCGAGATGGCGTGGCAGAGAATTGACGGTCGCCCGCTGCATCCCGGTCATTTCCGAAGCGCAATGCACGAATGCCGCGAGCGCGCCTGGGTTGGCTACGAGCCGTCCATGGAGCGCATGAAGCACTGCATGGCGCACAAAGGCTATGTGTGGGGCGAAGTCACCGGCTACTACGGCGGCTACAATTGATGGCGCGCTGCGTCCCATCCGCGGGACGCGCAACTCTGACGACAATCTGATCCCGAGGCGCCGCACAGGTGGCGTCCGCGTGCCTGCGGCTGGATTTGCACGTCGCGCCAGCCGCACCATCGCGCGAGGCGACGGTACGGCTGGACACGCGTCTAGAGTATCCGAGCCGCATTCAGCATCAGGGCGATGCCGATCACGATCAGCGCCAGCGCGCTGACGGGCACAATACTGAGACCGAGGCTCGACATTCTCGACCCCCTCGCGAACCATGTGATTGCCAGTCCGGCGATGACGCCCGCGATTCCGATAATGAACTCGGCACCGGTGAAAAGAGCGCTCATTTTGCCCCCAGCACAGGAAGCATTCCGGCCACCAGCGTGCCGATGCCGAGCACCACTCCGCTTGTGATGGCGATCGCAATCGCCGTCTCGAAGGTGGTACCGATGAACCAGCGCGGCGGACCGCTGGGTCTGGGCAGCGAGGTCCAAAACAGTACGAACGTGGCCGCGAGGATGACCAGGCCCGCAAACAGCACAAAGAAATCACCAAGCATTTTGTGAACTCCCGCCCCACGCCGGCGGGCTGCACGCTCGTGCAGCCTCGCTCCATCACGCGCGGCTCAAGCTTCTGGTTATGGTGGAGTGGGCCGGCGCCGGCGCGCCGTGTCCCCGTGCTAGGCGACGCGCGGGGAGTCGCGTGGCTTCTGCGCGCGACGATCCGCGACGGAGCGCCAAGGGCCTGCGTCACGGCTTCCGAAGGCAACCCTTCTGACGGGTCTGTGCTCGTTCAAATTCGCCGCAAGTGCGGCCGTGTCGTCGCCCGAGCCGGCTTTCGCGCTTGCCAGCGGACGCGCCTCATAGAAGCGGCCCTTGCGAAGCTGCGCCTTGCCAGGCCGTGCAGCCTTGGCCGCGCTGGACCCGTCCTGCAGATAGGGCGCCGCCGCCACTGGGGCGTCGTGCCCGCCCCGCGCCGGCATCGCGCGGTCGAGCGCCGGGGAGACGGCATGCGCAAACAGGAATAGTAGGATGGCCGGCGTCAGCAGCCGCAGGAGAAGGTGCTCGACTGATCTGCCCATAGGAGCGCCGGCTGCAGCCTGTTTCGGTGGCCGCATCATGCCATGCGCCGCCCGGCAAGTCACTTTGCCCCACCGCGGATGGACAGCCGCCGCACTCGTGTGACGATCGAGAAATTCGCCGGCGTATGCTGCCCGGTTCGGGGCGAATTGCTCGATCTGAACCACACGAGCAAGTTTATGATTCTAGTATCCCTTTGCTTCCGAAGTTCGCTCGCGACGCCGGCTGCAAGGTATGGCGAGCCTCGAAAAAGGCGGGGCACTAGCCCGCAGCCGGCAAATGCGCCAGACTTGCCGCGCCGGCATTACGCGGTGCAGCAAGCCCATGACCGACGACACCTTCGCAAGAGCTCAGGCCGAGCGCGCCCGCAAGTTCGGCGCACCGGAAGGCAGCGACGGCATCGTGCGCTGCGATGCCTGCCCGGTGCTGTGCCGCATCCGCCCAGGCCGCGCCGGGGCCTGCGACCGCTACGCCAACGTCGGCGGCACGCTGATCCGCACCGACCCCGTCGTCTTTCTCGAGCGCGCGGTGGAAGCCGGCGCGCCGCTGGTACCCTTTGCCGGCCAGAACTGGGACGGCGCCATCCTGGCGCCCGAGCGTACCTTCGTCACGGGCATTGGCGCCGGCACCACCTATCCCGACTACAAGCCCGCCCCCTTCATCGTGTCCAGCGAGCACAAGGGCGTCGACACCGTCACCGTCGTCACCGAGGGCATCTTCAGCTATTGCGGCGTCAAGGTGAAGATCGACACCGATCGCCACCTCGGCCCTGAGCAGGCGCCCGTGCGCTGCGCCGGCGAAGCCGTCGGCCACGTCACCACCGCCGAATACGGCTCGCAGATGCTGTCCATCGGCGGCGTGCGGCATCTCACCGGCGGCAGCAAGAAGGAAGGCAACGTAACCTGCGAGACCCTGCTCAAGCTGTGCGCGGGGGAGGCCGTCGAGCTCAGCATCGACGAAGGCCACACCGTCATCGTTGAGGCCGGCAAGGCGCCGATCGTCGACGGCCGCGAGGAGCAGCGCATGCGGGTGGGCTGCGGCTCCGCCACCGTCGGCATCTTTGCCAGGCAGTGGCACGGCCACGTCGACGAGGTGATTGTCGTCGACGACCACATCACCGGCGTGCTGACCGAGCACCAGGCCGGCCGCTGCCTCGACATGCCGCCCGCCGGCATCCGCGTGAAGGGCCGCAAGTCCACGCCCGGCCGCTACTTCCAGGTCGCCAGTCCGGGCCTCGGCTGGGGCGGCACCGACATCTCCGACCCGCTGGCGCTGGTGCAGAAGATCGACTCCAAGGTAGCGTGGCCGGGCCTCAAGGTGCTGTTCACCTCCACCACCGGCGAGGACGCGCTCTATTGCATCCTCGATGAAAACCTGCAACCCGTGCCCGCCGACATGCCGGAAGCCGTTCGCACCGTCGTCGACCGCATCGGCGAGAACTGCGAGCCTTCGCTGTGCACCGTGATGTTCATGGCCGGCGCCGGCGGCTCGCTGCGCGCGGGCGTGACGGAGAACCCCGTGCTGCTGACGCGCTCGGTGCAGGCGGGCGAGACCACCGTCACCATGGGCGGCGCGCCCACCTATCTCTGGCCCGGCGGTGGCATCACCGTGATGGTCGACGTCCTGCGCCTGCCCAAGAACGCCTTCGGCTATGTGCCGACGCCCGCCATTGTCGCGCCGCTGGAATTCACGCTGCCCCGCGCCCTCTACCTCGCCACCGGCGGCCACGCCGACGAGATCGTGCAGCTCGACGAGGTTCTCGGCACCTACCGCAACCAGGCCAAGGTCGAACCCTGGCTCGACGCCAATCCTTGGCCGCTGCAAAAGCCGTAGGGTGAGCCCGCCTTAGTGTGCGAGTGGCCCGCCGGACATCACACCTCGGGCCAGGGAAGCAGCACGATCTTGCCCCCGAGGCCGCCGCGATCGATGCGGATGTGGACCTCGCGCGCGGCCACGAGAGGGAGGCGGTCAATCACGACGGGATGGATGGCACGCTCGCGCAGCAGGCCGAACAGTACCGCCATGTCGGCCTTGAAATCCTCCGGACGCGCCGTTCGACGCGCGGTGATGTTGTAGAAATCGGTGCGACGGCCGCCGAAAAAACTGCTCAGCATGTCCCATAGCTTGAGTCGTGCCAAAGCGAGTGCCGCTGACGCCAGGCCTGCGCTGCCAACGGCCATTGTCTGCGCACCGTAGCCGACGAGCAGGCCGCCAGGTGCGAGGCACGCGAAAGTGCGCGCGAAATGTGCGCCGCCAATTGCATCGAAGGCTGCATCGACACCAGCGCCTCCCTCGCGCCCTGCGGTGAGCTCGCGCACAGCCGCGACGAAGTCGCCGGCACGATAGTCGATCGCCGTTGCGCCGAAGCCCTCGACCGTAGCCACGTTGCTCGCCGAGCAGGTGCCGATCGCGCTTAGGCCGAGATGGCGCGCTAGATCGAGCAGCGCGGTTCCAACCGTGCCGGAGGCACCAACTACGAGGATAGTTGCTCCGCGTGGAAGGCGGCGGTAGCGGGTGAGCATTTGGAACGCGGTGAGATAGGCAAGCGGGATACACACCGCCTCGGCGGCATCGACGCCATCGGGGACCGGCACGAGAAAACGCACAGGGCGGATCGCATATTGTGCGTATCCACCGACGATACAGAGATCAGCAACCAACTGTCCGGCAAGTTCAACAGGGACGCCGGGTCCAGTCGCCTCGACGACGCCGACAAGGTCGTATCCCAAGGTGAACGGCAGTGGTCCCTTGAAATCGGGGTAGCGGCCGCGCCGGATGAAGGTATCGGTGAAGCCGGTGCCGGCAGCGAGTACCTTGATGCGGACCTCGCCACCGCCGGGGTCGGGGATCGTCGGCTGTTCCGCCAACTCCAGGACCTCTGGGCCGCCGAACCGAGGGATGCGAATGTGTTGCCACGCCATGCGCTAATATAGCGATCGCATCGTACCCTGTCGCACATGCACCCCCGGATCGGGGACAAGCCCTGCCGTCCCGCCTGGCTGTGCCTACGGCGGAGTTGAGCTAGGCTGCAGTCACAAGCCATGTCCGAAGCGCACCAAATCGCCCTGCTCCCCGGCAACCGGCTCCACCTCTCCGAAGGCCCCATCGATCTCGTCATCTGGGCAGACGGCTCACCGCAAGCCGTACAGGACGCCTACGCCGCCGCCGACCGCCGCTTCACCGGCCTCCTCGCCGAGCTTGCCGCGGAGCTGCCGTTGTTGCGCAGGCCCCTGGGCTCTCCCTCTTCCCACGCATCGCCTTGGGCGCCTGATTTGCCGTCAGCGTGGGGAGAGGACCGGAGCGAGGGGCAGCCACAAATCCCACCCGTCCCGCGCGTTTCCGCCCCTCACCCTGACCCTCTCCCCGCTTGCGGGGAGAGGGAATTCAAAAGCCCCATCGCGCGACGCATGGTAGAGGCGTGCCGGCCCTATCGCGGTCAGTTCATCACGCCCATGGCCGCCGTGGCCGGCTCCGTCGCAGAGGCCGTACTCGATGCGATGACGCCCGCCGCGCCGCTCGCGCGCGCCTACGTCAACAACGGCGGCGACATCGCGCTGCATCTGACACCCGGAACCTCGCTTGCGATCGGCGTCGTGCGCTCGCTGGAGATGGCCGTGCCCGAAGGCGACGTGCGCATCACGCACGACATGCCCGTTCGCGGCATCGCCACCAGCGGCCGCCACGGCCGCTCATTCTCGCTCGGCATCGCCGATGCCGTCACCGTGCTTGCGCGCGACGCCGGCGCCGCAGACGCTGCCGCCACCATCATCGCCAACGCTGTGAACATCGATGATCCTGCAGTTCTGCGCCGCCCCGCCCGCGACCTCGATCCCGACAGCGACCTCGGCGACATCCCGGTCACTGTCGACGTAGGACCGCTTACTCCAGCCCGGATCGCCGCTGCCCTCGATGCCGGCGTTGCCCGCGCCGAGGCGCTGCGCCATGCCGGCCTAATCGTTGCTGCGGTGCTCACCCTTGCTGGCGAATGGCGCAGCGTGGGAGCGCCCGGGGCATTTCTGTCCGCACCAAAATAGAGAAGGCGGCCACAACGCGAGCCGCCTGAGTTCTTCATGGTTCTTCCAAGTAGGAGCGAAACGGCAGCTACGCTCCTTTTGTCATCCCGGCACTTGTTGCCGGGATGCAGCGCGCAGCAAACGCCGGAACAGGCTGGCGGATGGATCCCGGGGGCAAGCCCCGGGATGACAGTCTTCGTTGGCTCAGGCGCGCAGATCGAAGCGGTCCGCGTTCATCACCTTGGTCCAAGCCGCCGCGAAATCCTTCACGAACTTCGCCTTGGAGTCGGCGCTGCCATACACCTCGGCGAACGCGCGCAGCTGCGCGTGCGAGCCGAAGATCAGGTCGACGCGGGTGGCCGTCCACTTGACGGCACCGGACTTGCGATCGCGGCCCTCGTAGGCGTTGTCGCCGGTCTCGTGCCACACCGTGTCCATGTCGAGCAGGTTGACGAAAAAGTCGTTCGTCAGCTTGCCCGGCTGCTTGGTGAAAACGCCGTGCTTCGCGCCCCCGGCATTGGCGCCGAGCACACGCAGGCCACCCACCAGTGCCGTCATCTCCGGCCCGGTCAGCGTCAGAAGCTGCGCCCGGTCCACCAGCGCCTCTTCCGGCGACATGAACTGCAGCGCCTTGCCGTTCACGTAGTTGCGGAAGCCATCGGCGCGTGGCTGCAGCGGCGCAAACGAGTCCACGTCCGTCTGATCCTGTGCGGCATCCGCACGACCGGGCGCGAAGTCGACCTCCACGTTGACGCCGGCATCCTTCGCCGCCTTCTCGACCGCAGCCGTGCCGCCGAGCACGATCAGATCGGCGAGCGAGACCTTGCCGCCGCCGGCGCTGAAGTCCTTCTGGATCGCTTCGAGCTTGGCAAGCACCGTCTTCAGCTGCGCCGGCTCGTTGACCTCCCAGTCCTTCTGCGGGCTCAGCCGGATGCGTGCACCGTTGGCGCCGCCGCGCTTGTCGGAGCCGCGGAACGTCGATGCCGACGCCCACGCTGCCGAAACAAGCTGCTGCACCGTCAGTCCGGACGCCAGGATTTTCGCCTTCAGGTCGGCGGCGTCCTCGTCGTCGATCAGTTCGTGCTGAACGGCGGGGATCGGATCCTGCCAGATCAGCACCTCCTTCGGCACTTGCGGTCCGAGATAGCGCACGCGCGGACCCATGTCGCGATGCGTGAGCTTGAACCACGCCCGCGCGAATGCATCCGCAAATTGATCCGGGTTCTCATAGAAGCGCCGCGAGATCTTCTCGTAGGCCGGGTCCATGCGCAGCGATAGGTCCGTCGTCAGCATCATCGGCAGGTGCTTCTTCGACTTGTCGAACGCGTCGGGCACGTCAGCCGTCGCGCCCTTCGCCTGCCACTGCTTGGCGCCGGCCGGGCTTTTCGTCAGCTCCCACTCGTTCTCGAACAGGTTCTTGAAGAACAGGTTGCTCCACTTGGTCGGCGTCTGCGTCCACGTCACCTCCGGGCCGCCGGTGATGGCATCGCAGCCGATGCCGGTCTTGTACTTGCTCTTCCAGCCGAGGCCCTGGTCCTCCAGTGCCGCGCCTTCCGGCTCGGCCCCGATCAACGAAGGATCGCCCGCGCCGTGCGCCTTGCCGAACGAGTGGCCGCCCGCGATCAGCGCCACCGTCTCCTCGTCGTTCATCGCCATGCGGCGGAAGGTTTCGCGGATGTCCTTGGCCGCCGCGATCGGATCGGGATTGCCGTTCGGCCCCTCCGGGTTCACGTAGATCAATCCCATCTGCACGGCGCCCAGCGGCTCCGCGAGCTGGCGCTCGCCGCTGTAGCGCTCGTCGCCGAGCCACGAGCCCTCAGGTCCCCAGAACAGCTCCTCCGGCTCCCACACGTCGGCGCGGCCGCCGGCGAAACCGAACGTCTTGAAGCCCATCGACTCCAGCGCGACGTTGCCGGCAAGGATCATCAGGTCGGCCCACGACAGCTTCCGGCCGTACTTCTGCTTGATCGGCCACAGCAGCCGGCGCGCCTTGTCGAGGTTGGCGTTGTCCGGCCACGAGTTGAGCGGCGCGAACCGCTGCTGGCCGGCACCGGCACCGCCGCGACCGTCGGTGATGCGATACGTGCCCGCGCTGTGCCACGCCATGCGGATCATCAGGCCGCCGTAGTGGCCAAAGTCCGCCGGCCACCAGTCCTTCGAGTCCGTCATCAGCGCGGTGAGATCCTTCACCACCGCGTTGAGGTCGAGGCTCTTGAATGCCTCCGCGTAGTCGAAGTCCTCGCCCAGCGGGTCAGACAGGCCGGAATTCCGGTGCAGCACCGAAATATCCAGGCTCTTCGGCCACCAGTCGCGATTGCTTCTGCCGCCTGAGAACGGGCACCCGCCGCCTGGCCCCTTGTTGTCCACCTTCGCGTCCATGTCCCCACTCCTCACGTTGTGATTGGTTTCTGAGAACCACTCTAAACGATCCATCGCGATCAGCTCAAATAGGTTTACTTAGCTCATCCGATCAGTTTTATTGATCGTCAATGATCTCGATCAAACAGCTCCGCTATTTCAGCGCCGTGGCACACACCGGCCATTTCCGATTGGCGGCCGAGCAGTGCGCCGTGACGCAGCCCGCGCTCTCCATGCAGATCCAGGATTTGGAGAAAGAGCTCGGCATTCAGCTGCTCGAGCGCGGCCGCAAGGGCGTCAGCCTCACGCCGGGCGGCCGCGAAATCGCCGAGCGCGCCACGCGCGTGCTGGCCGACGTCAACGACCTCATCGACAGCGCGCGCCAGCTCGCCGGCAGCTTCTCGGGCACGCTGCGTTTCGGCGCCATTCCCTCCATCGCGCCCTATCTGCTGCCGCAGCTCCTGCCGCTGATCCGCGCCACCTATCCCGATCTCGATCTGCAGTTGCGCGAGACGCAGACGCAGAAGCTGCTCGACGAATTGGTCGACGGCCAGCTCGACGTCGTGCTGCTCGCCCTCCCCGTTGAGCACGCCGGCATCGAGACTGCCCCGCTGTTCGACGACCGCTTCCTGCTCGCGCTGCCTGCCTCGCGCATAATCTCCGGCAGCCCGCGCGCCACGCCGGATTTGTTGCGCAACGACCGCCTGCTGCTGCTGGAAGAAGGCCACTGCCTGCGCGATCAGGCGCTCGCCTTCTGCGACCTGCGCAAGGTGGAAAGCATCGACATGTTCGGCGCCTCCAGTCTCTCGACAATTGTGCAGATGGTCTCCAACGGCCTCGGCCTCACGCTGCTGCCCGAGCTGAGCCTCGATCTCGAAACCAAGCGCGCCGACATCCGCATCATGCGCTTCGCCGATCCCGAACCGCAGCGCGTCGTCGGCCTCGCCTGGCGCGCAACCTCCCCCCGCAAACGCGACTTCGCCGCGCTGGGCGACCTGATCGTGGAGGCGGCGGGCAAGTGACTGTCATCCCGGGGCTTGTCCCCGGGATCCATCTCTCAGCTTGCTCCGACGTTCCTGGCACGCTGGATCCCGGCAACAAGTGCCGGGATGACGTCGTGCTACAAGCTCAAATACTGCGCCCGCACGCCCTCGTTGGCCATCAGCTCCGCCATCGTGCCGGCGAAACGGATGCGGCCCTTCTCAATGATGAGAGCACGATCCGCCACCGTGCGGGCGAAGTGCAGGTTCTGCTCGGACAGCAGCACGGTCAGGCCCTGCTGCTTGAGGTCGAGGATGGTCTTGGCCATCTGCTCCACGATCACCGGCGCCAGGCCCTCGGACGGCTCGTCCAGTAGCACCAGCGACGGGTTACCCATCAGCGTGCGCGCGATCGTGAGCATCTGCTGCTCGCCGCCCGACATCTGGCTGCCGGGCCGGTCGCGCATGCGCGCGAGGTTGGGAAACAGTGCGAACAATTTCTCCGTCGTCCACTCCGGCGCGTCGGGATTAGCAGGACGCTTCCCGACCTCCAGGTTCTCCTCCACCGTCAGCTCGGTGAACACACGCCGGTCCTCCGGCACGTAGCCGAGGCCGAGCCGCGCGATCTCAAACGGTTGCTTGCCCGCGATCTCCGTGCCGCGAAAGGCGATGCGCCCCGATGCGGGGGCCACCAGCCCCATGATCGATTTCATCGTCGTCGATTTGCCGGCACCGTTGCGCCCGAGCAGCACGACCACCTCGCCGGATGACACCTCGAACGCCACATCCGCCAGGATGTGCGCGCGGCCGTAGTAAGCGTGCAACCCCTCCACCTTCAGCATCAGTGCGCTCCGAAGGTCGAGCCGGCGCCGAGGTAGACCGCCTGCACCGCCGGGTTGGCGCGCACGTCCTCCGCCTTGCCGTCGGCGATCAGGCGGCCGCGGTCGAGCACGATGATGCGGTCGGCGTGCGCGAACACCACGTCCATGTCGTGCTCGGTGAACAGCACGGCGATGCCCTGCTCGCGGGCGATGCGCGCGGTCAGCTCCATCAGCGCGATGCGCTCGCGCGGCGCCATGCCGGCGGTCGGCTCGTCCATCAGCAAGAGCTTGGGCGCATTGGCGAGCGCAACGGCCAGCTCCACGCGCTTGAGGTCGCCGTAGGCCAGCACGCCGCACGCGCGCTCCGCCTGTGCCAGCATACCGACCTGCTCCAGCAGCCGGTTCGCCTCGCTCATGTGTGCCTCGCGCGCGCGGCCGAACAGGCGCCACGCTTGCCCGTGATGCGACAGCAGCGCCATCTGCACGTTCTCGCGAACCGTCATGGAGGCGAACGTCGCCGTGATCTGGAACGTGCGGCCGACGCCCAGCGCCCACACCTCGCGCGGCGCCAGCCCGGTAATGTCGCGTCCGCCCAGCGTGACGCGGCCTGCATCCGGCTTCAGCTGCCCGTTCAGCATGTTGAAGCAGGTGGTCTTGCCCGCGCCGTTGGGGCCGATCAACGCCAGCAGGCGGCCGGCCTCGACCTTGAAGCTGACGCCGTCGACGGCCTTCACGCCGCCGAAGGCCTTCGCCAGCCCCTCCGCCTGCAGGACGACCGGCTCGCTCATCGGGCGCCCTCGGCCACGGGCTCTGCCGCATCCGCATCGCCGCGCCGCTCACGCCACGCCACCAGGCTGCCGACCAGACCCTGCGGGAACGCCAGGACGATCACCACGATGGCTGCGCCCAGCACCAGCCGCCAATACTCGGCAACCGCGCGCACCAGCCAGTCCTGCATCCACACGAAGGCGAAGGCGCCGACAATCGGCCCGGTCACCGTCTGCACGCCGCCGAGCAGCACCATCAGCAGCGCGTCGACGGATTTGGGGATCGCCATATAGGTCGGGAACACGCTGCCCTTGAAGTAGGCGTAGAGCCCGCCGGCGATACCCGCCGCCACTGCCGCCACGATGAACGCCGCCCAGTTGATGCGCGTCACGTTGAGGCCGATGGCCTCCGCCCGTACCGGGCTGTCGCGCCCCGCCCGCAGGGCGTAGCCGAACGGCGCGAAAATCACCGCCCGCAGCGCCAGGACGGCCGCCGTGCAGAGGATCAGCGCGAGATAGTAGTAGACCACCTTGCCGGACGCCCACTGCGCCGGCCACACGCCGAGGATACCGTTGTCGCCGCCGGTCAGCTCCACCCACTGGAACGCCACCGACCAGGCGATCTGCGCGAAGGCCAGCGTCAGCATGGCGAGGTACACGCCCGACAGCCGCACGCAGAACCACCCGAAGATCACGCCCGCGATGCCGGCAAATATAGGCGCCACCACCATCCCCGCCAGCATCGGCGCGGCCAGCCATTTCGCCGCCAGCGCCGCGCCGTAGGCGCCGAGCCCGAAGTAGGCCGCGTGCCCGAACGACGCCAAACCACCCGGCCCCATGATGAAATGCAGGCTCGCCGCGAACAGTGTCAGGATCACCAGCTCGGTCAGCAGGCTCACGCCGTAGGCGCCAAGCAACGCCGGCGCCACTAGCAGCACCGCGAGCGCCGCCGCGCCCAACATCTTCACCTCGCGCGTGGCGGGCGACAGCAGCGGCTCCTTCACGGCCGGCCCGTGCTGCGGCCCCGACGGCTTGCGGCCCATCAGCCCATGCGGGCGCACCACCAGCACCACCGCCATGATCAGGAACACGAGCACCAGCGTGATTTTAGGAAAGATCAGGATGCCGAAGGCGTGCATCACGCCGATGATCACCGCAGCGAGATACGCCCCCGTCACGCTGCCAAGCCCGCCGACCACCACCACTACGAACGCTTCCGCGATGATAGAAAGGTCCATGTGCAGGTTCACCGCCTCGCGCGGCAACTGCAGCGCGCCGCCGAGCCCGGCGAGACATGCGCCGAGGAAAAATACTGACGTGAAGAGCATGCGCTGGTTGACGCCCAGCGCACCCACCATCTCGCGATCGAGCGTTGCGGCCCGCACCAGCGTGCCCCAGCGCGTACGATTGAACAGCAGCCACAGCGCACCGAGCACAATCGGCCCGAGGCAGATCAGGAACAGCTCATACGTTGGAAATCTATTGCCGAAGATCGTGAGGAAGCTGCGGAAGCCCGGTGCGCGCGGCCCGAGCAGGTCCTGCGGCCCCCACACAGCCAGTGCGATGTCCTGCACCATCAGCACCACGCCGAAGGTGGCGAGCAGCTGGAACAACTCCGGTGCATGATAGATGCGCCTTAGCAGCAGCACCTCGACCAGCACGCCGATCACGCCCACCAGCAGCGCGGCGAGGATCACGCCGCCCCAGAAACCGAGCGGGCTCGCCGGCCCGAACCGGGTCACCAGCGTCCAGGCAATGTAGGCGCCCAGCATGTAGAACGAGCCGTGCGCGAAGTTCACCACCCGCGTCACGCCGAAGATGATGGACAGGCCCGACGCTACGAGAAACAGCGAGGACGCACTCGCCAGCCCGTTCAGCATCTGAATGAAAATGAGATCCATGCGCTATGAAACTCCCTCTCCCCGCGCTTCGCCACCACTTCCACACACGCCAATCAGCGCGGGGAGAGGGTCGGGGTGAGGGGCGGCAGCTTGCTCCAGCGTCAGAGCTCTTCAGCTGCCCCTAACCCTAACCCTCTCCCCATTCGGAAGTGAATGGGGAGAGGGAACTCGCTTACGCCGGACGCAGCTTCTTCACCTCGTCATCCGAGGGAAGGTATTTGGCGCCGTCGCGATAGCTCCAGCCGACCATCACGCCCTTGCCGTCCTTGACGTCGAGCCGGCCGACGTAGGCGCCGAGCGTCGATTGATG
>CADEEC010000094.1:0-3356 GCA_902826255.1 uncultured Hyphomicrobiales bacterium
GAAGACCGCGACGCCATCGCCCGCGAGCTGTGCGCCACGCGCGGCGCCGCCTATGTGCATCCCTTCGACGATCCGGACGTGATCGCCGGCCAGGGCACCGTCGGCCTGGAAATGATGGAGCAGGCCGCAGCGCTCGGCGCCACGCCGGACCTGGTGCTGGTTGGCGCCTCCGGCGGCGGGCTCATCGGCGGCGTCTCGCTCGCCGTCAAGCAGGCAAGCCCAGCGACCGAGATCTACAGCGTGGAGCCTGCGGGCTTCGACGATCTCGCGCGCTCGCTGGAGAAAGGCACGCGGCAGAGGAACCCGGCGCTCGCCGGCTCCATCTGCGACGCGCTGATGTCGGTCACGCCGGGCGAGCTCACCTTCGAGATGGCGCGCAGCAACCTCGCCGGCGGCATCTCCGTCACCGACGCGGAGGCGCGCACCGCCGTGCGCTTCGCCTTCCGCGAGCTGAAGCTCGTCGTCGAGCCCGGCGGCGCGGTGTCGCTGGCGGCCATCCTGGCCAACAAGATTCCGCTCAACGGCCGCACGGTTGCGGCCGTGCTGTCCGGCGGCAACATCGATCCCGCGCTGTTCGCCGACATCATCCTCGACCAGCCCAAAGCCGCATGAGCGATCAGGCGTCGGGCCGCGAGGGTCGCACCTTCGCGGTCCGGGTGTCGCTCCTGTTCGGAGCGATCTTCGTCGTTGCCGGCATCAACCTTCCCTATTTTCCCGTGTGGCTCGATGGGCAGGGCCTGGGCCCGCGCGACATCGCCATCATCACGTCGGCGCCGCTGTTCGTACGCGTGCTGGTGACGCCGGCCATCGCCTTTGCCGCCGACCGCAGCGGCGATCACCGGCTGTTCCTGGTGGCGCTGGCCTGGGCCGCGCTTACAGCCCTTGTCGCGCTGTCGCAGTCGTCCGGGTTCTGGCCGGTCCTCATGTGCACGATCGCCTTCGCGCTGGCGTGGACCACCATCATGCCGCTGACGGAGACGCTGGCGCTGAGCGGCGTGCGCAACGCCGGCCTCGACTACGGCCGCATGCGGCTGTGGGGCTCGCTGACCTTCATCGCCGCCACCCTGGTCGGCGGCTGGGTGATCGCCACACTGGGCTCGCCGGCCGTCATCTGGCTCACCGTCACGGGCGGCGTGCTGGTGACGATGGCGGCGCACGCCGTCGTGCGTCCGGCCGGGTGGGGCCAAGCGAAAAACGCGGGGCCGCGCCTGCGCCTGTCGGATGCTGCGGGCCTGCTGCGCAACGGCAGCTTCCTGCTGTTCCTGCTCGCCGCTGGCGCCATTCAGGCTGCCCACGGCACCTTCTACACCTTCGGCACCGTGCACTGGGCGACGCTCGGCATCTCGGCAAGCTGGGCGGGTGCGCTGTGGGGCATCGGCGTCATCGCCGAGATTCTTCTCTTCATGTACTCGGCACGTGTGCTTGCCCGCATCGGTCCGGTGGGCCTGATCGCGCTTGGCGGCGCGGCGGCGGTGGTGCGCTGGTTCGCCATGGGCTTCGATCCGTCGCTGGCCTGGCTTATGCCGCTGCAGGTGCTGCACGGGTTGACGTTCGGCGCGACGCATCTCGGTGCCATCCACTACATCGGCCGCGCGGTGCCTGAAGCACAGGGCGGCACCGCGCAGGCGCTGTACGCCTCCGTCACCAGCGGCATCGCCATGGGCAGCGCCATGCTCACATCGGGAGCACTGTATGCCGCCTTCGCCGGCCGGGCGTATTGGGTGATGGCGCTGGTCGCGCTTGCCGGACTGGCGGCGGCCTTCGCGTTGTCACGCCGCCAGGACGCGCGCTAGCCCCACAACTCCGGCGTTGCGGGGTGAACGATTGCGCCGTCATAACGCAAACTCGGTGTTCGATCCTGCGCCAGCAGCAGCGGCCCGTCGAGATCGACCCAGTCGGCGGTCGGTGCCAACAGCACGGCAGGCGCCATCGCCAGCGACGTCGACACCATGCAGCCGACCATCGTCCTGAAGCCGATTGCCTTCGCTTCTGCCATCACCGCCAGGGCCTCGGTCAAACCGCCTGTCTTGTCGAGCTTGATGTTGACGGCATCGTAGCGGTTCGCCAGCGCCCGCAAATCGTCGCGCGTATGCAGCGATTCATCGGCGCACACCGGCACCGGACGCGCGATGCCCGCCAACGCGCCATCTTCGCCCACCGGCAACGGCTGCTCGATCAGCTCGAAGCCGCACTCAGCCGCGACCGCCATCAGCTCTACCAGCATGCCTGCGGTCCAAGCCTCGTTGGCGTCCGCGATCAGGCGCGATCCCGGACAGGCCGCGCGCACGGCCCGCATGCGATCCGCATCGCCTTCGCCCCCGAGCTTGATCTTGAGCAGCGGCATACGGCTCGCGGCCTCGGCCGCCTTGCTAGCCATCTCGTCCGCGGTCCCGAGACTGATCGTATACGCCGTCGTCAGCGGTCCGGGCACGGGAAGGCCCGCGATCTGAGCCGCGCTCCGGCCCGTGCTCTTGGCCTCATGGTCCCACAGCGCGCAATCCAACGCATTGCGGGCCGCGCCCGCGGGCCAGTTCCGGCGCAGATCGATCCTATCGCGCACCCCGTCCATTTGGAGAATGGCCGCGCGCACCGCCTCCACCGTCTCTCCGTAGCGGGCATAGGGCACGCACTCGCCGCGTCCCGTGACGCTCCCATCGCTCACCGACGCCGTGACCACGACCGCTTCGCGCTTGGCCCCGCGTGCGATCACGAACGCGCCGGCGATCGGCCACCGCTCGATGGAGGCCGATATGGTTAACCGAGACATGGGGGGTCAGCGCAGCCGGCCGCTGGCGTGCGCGAGGAACAGGTAGACGCGGCCGCTGTCGGAGATCAGGTGGTTGTGCACCGTGCGGCCGCCGGGGTCCTTCTGCTCGACGTCGCGGATCAGCCACTCGAAGTCGACCAGGAAGCGGTCGACCACGCGCCGGAAATCGGTGTCGCTCTTGTAGCGCGAGGTGATGTCGTCGAACAGCACGCGGCCATCGTTGGTGTAGATGCTGCGCACCATGATGCCGCGCTGGCCGGCGCGGAACCGCGACCAGATCGCCGCCGCCGTCGTGGCATCCAGTGCCTTGGCGATGCTGGCGATGTTGATGCTGCTGTCCTCGCGCGAGGCGCGCGCCAGCAGGTCGCCCAGCGACCAGCGGTCGCCGCCGCCATCGAGCGACGCGGGTGCCGGCGGCAACGGCTCGCTGCGGTGTGCGGCAAATGCGGCGGTCAGAGAAATTTGCGCCCCGCCGGAGGCAAGCGGTCCCGGCGGGCTCACCTCGCGGCGCTCGCGCGCCGACAAACTGGACAGCTGCTCCAGCGCGCGCAACTGGTCGCTCAACGCATGGCGCATGCTCTCGGCCGTC
>CADEEC010000094.1:3366-14640 GCA_902826255.1 uncultured Hyphomicrobiales bacterium
ATGAACGAGGCCGTCTCGCGCGCCACCGACGGCAGGCGGTCGGCTTCGGCGCGGATGCGCTCCTGCTCGATCTGCAGATCGGCGGCGGCGCGGGCCGCGCGCGCCTTCAATTCCTCGGACGTCTCGTTGAAGCGGCTCGCCATCGAGCCCAGGTGCTGCGTGACCTCCTGCGAAACGCCGGTCACCTTGGAGCGCATGTCCTCCAGCGCGCGGGCGGCATGCAGGTCCGTCTGGCTCCGCAGCCGCTCCAGCTCGAGCGCCGCCGCCTGCGAATGCGCGGCCGCCCCGTCGGCGAGCTGGCGCGTGATCTGACGCGCGCGTTCCTCGGTCTCGGCGATGCTGCCTTCCACGCGCTGCGAATAGCCCCGCATCACCTGGTCGAGCTGATCGGCCTTGCCGGAAATCCTCTGCAGCGTGTCGTTCAGCTCGCCATGCCGCTTCTGCAGCGTATCGTCGATGCGCGTGTTGGCCGACTCGAGCGCCGTGGCGGCATGCACGATCGTGCGGCCCTGGTCGTCGAAGCGGTTGGCGACGCCCGACATCTGGCTCAGCAGATTCTCCGACACGCGCTTCAAGAGGTCGGCCTGGTTGGACAGGCCCTCGATGGCATGCAGCGACTGGCGGGTGATGTTGTCGCTGGAGCGGCGCACGGCATCGAGCCCGTGCATCATGGACTCGTCGAGGTTGGTCGCCTGCTGGCCCAGCGTGTCGGACAGCGACCGCACATGGTTCTCCATGGCGTAGGTCAGCGCGCGCGCCTTCTCGCTCACGGCGGTGTCGATTGCCAGCGTCGACTGCATCATGGCGTCGTCGAAACGCGACAGGCGCTCGGCGAAGGCCGCGTCCAGCGCCCGCGTCCGCTCCACGAGCTGGATGTCGAGCGCCTCGGCGCGGCTCGCCAGCGTGGCATCGAGCGCCACCGTATAATCGTCGAGCACGGCCTGCAGCTGCTGCGTGCGATTGGCGAGCGTGTTCTCCAGGCCGCCGCTGGCGGTGCTGAGCTGGTTCTCCAAGGCGATCAGGTTCTGCCCCGCGCCCTCGATGATCTTGGCAAGCTTGATCTGTTGGCCCGACAGCTTATCGATCAGCATGGGCACTTCACCGCCCATGGCCTTCAACGTGTCGGACACCTTGTCCGTCGTGCTGACGAGAGCGTGGCGCTCGCTGGCCAGCTCCTGGATCAGGCCGCGGATCTTGTGCTCGTTCTCGTGGTACGACTTCTCGAGCGACGCCACCTCGTTGTGCACGAGGCCTTCCAGCTCGCCGGCGCGTCCGAGCGCGCGCGAGATGGCCTCGTTCATGAACGACACCTGCCGCCGCACCGCCTGCCCCAGCGACGCCGCCGATTGCTCGGCCCCGCGGTCGGGCTCGGCCAGCCGCACCGCCACCTCCGTCATGGCGGAGGACATCAATTTCAGTTCCTGCGCACGCCAGGCGAGCAGGGCAAGAAACCAGAACAGTGCGATCGGCAGAAAGATGGTTGCCGCCACGATGATCATGGTCGGGCTGCCGGCGGCACCAAGGAAGCCGCTGCGCGAGATTTCCGGCGCCAGCATCGCCCACGCCAGCAGACCGCCCACGGCAAACCATCCACCGGAGCCCGCGGCTGCGAGCATGAACGCACGGTTCGACGGCTTCTGCTGCAGCGCGAAGATCAGGCCGCCGATGGAAGGCGCGTCGTCGTTGGCCGCGATGCGCGCGCGGGGCGGTGCTGCCGGCCGTCGCCGCGCACTGCGCCGGGGCGACGCTGCTTCGTCACCGGCATCGCCACTCGTCTTGCTTTGCGCCGGCGTTGCCGGCGGCAGGCCCGGCTTGGGCGCGGGCGCCGTCGCGGATGGCTTCTCGGTCTTGGGCGGCGGCGGCAACGATGCGGCTGCCTGGGCGGGCTTCGGTTGAACAGCCGTCCTGGGCAGCGGGATCGCGCCGGAGGTCGGCCCCTTCTTGGCCTCGCCGGGCCTTGGAATGGTGTTGAACTTCGGAAGGGCTTCGGCAACCGACGGCTTTACGGCAGGCGGCTCGCTCGCGGGCTTGCCTCTGTCTGAGGCCGGCGCCTCGGCGTCCGGCTTCTTCGGGTCCTGGTCACGCGTCGGCTCCGGCAGTTTCGCGATCGTGTCGCGCTGGGTGTTACCGTCGTGAGCCATTCCCCGTCCATCTTCGGTACGCTTTAGGCCCGAAGCCCCCGCACCGACACATAGCGTATTCGGCTCGCCGGGCACAGGTGGCCGACCACGAAAAGCTGGTGATCATGCAACCCGGAAAGCTCTGTTCCGGCCCACAGATTCCCCCGTGCGCCCGCCCCGCTCCCGGCTTTGCTAGGCAGCCAATGGGGCAAAACGAAGGTGCGGCGCAGCAGCACGAACCCGGGAAGGCCGGATTTACCAACAGCTCCAGTAGTCGGCCGGCCTTAACGGCTGGTTATGCCCCCGCATGCATCGATGCGAAAGGCCGCCATGGTGCGTAGAGACCACGCGCATGCCGGCAGAGGAGGAGGGTAGAGTGCCTGAGGCTACGGCCCCTGGATCGGGTGCGCCGGGTGTCGCGTCTGACGCGGCGCCTGCGGGCGACGCTATCGACCGCGCGTACCTCTCTCGCTTCACTTTGGGGAACGCGGACCTCGAGCGCGAGGTCCTCGAGCTATTTGTTGCTCAGCTTCCCGTCTACCTTGAGCAATTGCGTTCCGCGCACGATGCCAAGTCCTGGCGCAACGCAGCGCACAGCATCAAGGGCTCGGCCGCCGCCGTCGGCGCGCGCCGGCTGGCGGTCATCGCGCGCGTTGCCGAGCAGGTCGATGCCGCAAGCACCGAGCGCGAGCGCGCCTTCTCAGCTGTGCAGGAAGCGGCAGACGAAGCGCGCCGCTCGGTTGCGGGCCTATTTGCCGCGGCCTGATAGGCGGCATACGGTTTGAACATCAAACTATCTTGCTTGAATTTGCCGGCCGTGGAAGCTAACACGCGGCGGGGCGCATGCTGCGTCCGCGAAAATCCACAAACCGCGCGTTGCCTCCTGCATGGTCAAGATCACCTACATCCAGCCTGACGGCAGCAGCCAGACCGTGGACGCCACGGCCGGCATGACGGTGATGGAGACGGCCAAGAAGCACATGATCGACGGCATCGAGGCCGAGTGCGGCGGCGCCTGCGCCTGCGCCACCTGCCATGTCTACGTCGACGCGGCCTGGCGCGAAAAGACCGGCGGACCGAGCGACATGGAGGAGGACATGCTCGACTTTGCATTCGATGTCCGCCCCGAGAGCCGCCTCTCCTGCCAGATCAAGGTCACCGATGCGCTCGACGGGCTGATCGTGCGCGTTCCCGAGAAGCAGTTCTAGATGCTATTGAAGTGAGCGTGTGATGGCCGAAGGAAACGGAACTTCCACACCCATCGAGACAGACGCCGTCATCATCGGCGCCGGCCCGTGCGGTCTCTTTGCCGTGTTCGAACTCGGCCTGCTCGACATCAAGGCGCATGTCATCGACATCCTGGACCGTCCTGGCGGCCAGTGCGCGGAGCTCTATCCCGAGAAGCCGATCTACGACATTCCGGGCCTCCCGGTCGTCACCGGCCAGGGGCTGACCGACTCTCTGATGGCGCAGATCAAGCCGTTCGGCGCCACTTTCCACTACAGCCAGCGGGTGGATCAGCTCGCCAAGCTGGAGGACGGCCGCTTCAGGCTGAAGACCGACCTCGGCACCGAGTTCATCGCCAAAGTGGTCGTGGTCGCGGCCGGTGGCGGCTCCTTCACCCCCAAGCGCCCGCCGCTTGCCGGCATCGAAGCGTACGAGGGCACGAGCGTCTTCTACTCCGTGCGCCGCATGGACGATTTCCGCGACAAGGATGTGCTCGTGGTCGGCGGCGGCGACTCCGCCCTCGATTGGACGCTCAACCTGCAACCCGTCGCCAGATCGCTCACCCTGCTGCACCGCCGCGACGACTTCCGCGGCGCGCCGCATTCGGTCGAGCAGATGCGCGCGCTCGTTCGCGACGGCAAGATCGCGCTCCTCATCGGCCAAATGACGGCGCTCAAGGGCGGCAACGCCAACCTGTCGGCCATCACCGTGAAGACCAAGGACGGTGAGACCGACGTTGCCGCCAACCGGCTGCTGCCGTTCTTCGGCCTGACGATGAAGCTCGGCCCGGTCGCCGATTGGGGCCTGAACCTCAACGAGAACCTCGTTCTCGTCGACACCGAGAAATTCGAGACCAACACGCCCGGCATCTTCGCCATCGGCGACATCAATTGGTACCCGGGCAAGCTCAAGCTGATCCTGTCGGGCTTCCACGAGGCGGCGCTGATGGCGCAGGCCGCCCACAAAATCGTCTATCCGGGCAAGAAGCTGCTGTTCCAGTACACGACCTCGTCGTCGTCGCTGCAGAAGAAGCTGGGCGTCAGCTAGGACGACCGCGCGCGCACCTGGCTGGCAGATGATGCGCCATTCTCACGATGACTTGAGAATCGCGGCCCTGGGTCCCGGATATTGCGCTGCGCGCAATTCCGGGATGACAGTTTTGCTTAAGCTCTGAACTGTCAACCGAAGTTGTCATCCCGGCCGAGCGCAGCGAGAGCCGGGACCCAGGAGCCCCACACGCCAGCGCTGACGCACAATCCAGGAATGAGCGCGGCGAGCCGCTGATCGCAACCTGCTCTCGTCTAGCTGCTGCGGCGCGAGAGAGCGCAGGAACGCCTCAGCGCCCCATCCGCTTGCGCTCCTCGTCCTTCCACCACTTCTCGCTGTCCCACTTCTCGTCGGCGCGTGGCGCTTCCACACACCCCCAGCCGAGCCAGCCGCAGTTCTCCTCTTTCTTCTTGGGAACCGCCTTCACCGTGAAGTCGCCGGCAAGGTGGCGCGTCAGCTCGGTCTTGATCTCGGCGCTCTTGCGGTCGGTGCAGTAGTCCGGATCGGTCGCGATGCGCTGGCCGATCATCTTGTAGGTGTTGTCGTAGGCCTGCTGCGCCTTCGCAACCTGGTCGGGCGTCCCCTGCTTGGCTTCGTAGGCGAGGTAGCTCGCGCGCAATTTGCCTGCATCGAAGTAGAAGCCGCACTTCGTGGCCCGGGCCGATGTCCAGGCGACGCCGGTCGGGCGCGCCAGCGGGTTCTCGGGCGGCAGGTTGCCCGGCACTTCCGCCGCCGACGCCGTCGTTCCGGTGATGATGTTGTCGGTGCCGCTCCCGCCGCCGCATCCAGCCACTATACCCGCTGCAGACAGCAGCAGGCCTAAGGCAAACGGGCGGGAGAATCGGTGCATCGGCTCAGCCATGGTCCGGCAGTGTGCAAAGTTTGCAGGCACCGTCAATAACGGCTCCGCGGATCGTAAACGCAAAACCACGGGACGCCCCTACCTCATCAACTCGCGCATGGCTTTATCAAGGCCGTCGATGGTCAGGGGGTGCATACGGCCCCCCATCAGGTCCCGCATGATCTTGATGGACGGGGTCCATGCCCAGTGGTTGTCCGGCACGGGGTTCAGCCACACGGCATGCTCGTAGATGTCGGTCACCCGGCGCATCCAGGTGGCACCGGCCTCCTCGTTCATGTGCTCCACCGAGCCGCCCGCCACCGAGATCTCGTAGGGGCTCATGGACGCATCGCCGACGAAGATCACCTTGTAGTCCGCCGGATACTTGTGAAGCACCTGCCAGGTGGGCGTGCGCTCGGTCCAGCGCCGCGCGTTGTCCTTCCACACGAACTCGTAGAGGCAGTTGTGGAAGTAGAAGAACTCCAGGTGCTTGAACTCGGTCTTGGCGGCCGAGAACAGTTCCTCCGCCTGCTTGATGTGCCAGTCCATCGAGCCGCCGATGTCGAGGAACATCAGCACCTTCACCGTGTTGCGCCGCTCGGGCCGCATGTGGATGTCGAGGTAGCCCTTGTGCGCCGTGCCGCGCACGGTGTTGTCGAGATCCAGCTCGTCCGGCTGGCCCTCGCGCGCAAACTTGCGCAGGCGCCGCAGCGCCACCTTGATGTTGCGGGTGCCGAGCTCGACCTTGTCGTCGAGGTCCTTGTACTCGCGCTTGTCCCACACCTTGATGGCGCGGTTGTTGCGGTTGGTCTTCTGGCCGATGCGCACGCCGGCGGGATTGTAGCCGTCCGCCCCGTAGGGCGACGTGCCGCCGGTGCCGATCCACTTCTTGCCGCCCTGGTGCCGCCCCTTCTGCTCCTCGAGGCGCTTCTTCAGCTCCTCCATGATCTTTTCCCAGCCGCCGAGCGCCTCGATCTTGGCCTTCTCTTCCTCGGTCAAATAAAGCTGCGCCAGCGAGCGCAGCCACTCCTCCGGGATTTGCGCCTCGACCGCCTCGTTCATCAGGTCGAGGCCCTTGAACACGTGGCCGAACACCTGGTCGAACTTGTCGAGGTGGCGCTCGTCCTTCACCAGCGCGGCACGCGAGAGATAATAGAAATGCTCGACGCTGCGGTCGGCCAGATCGGCCTGCATCGCCTCCATCAGCGTCAGATATTCCTTCAAGGTCACGGGGACCTTGGCCGCTTTCAGCTCGTGGAAGAAGGTTGCGAACATTTCTGCATGCCCTGGGTGCTGCCACCGGCCGGCAACCTAACCGATGGGCGGATCAAAATCACGGGGCAAGAAGGGCTCGTCCTCGATCAGCCCCTCCCGCATGGCCGCCACCACGGCTTGGATGCGGGTGGCGACACCCAGCTTGCGCTTGGCGTTCTCGACGTGAAAGTTCACGGTCTTCTCCGAAATCCTGAGAATCTGTCCGATCTCCCAATCGGACTTTCCCGCCGCCACCCAACGCAGGACCTGGCTCTCGCGACCCGAGACGCGCGGCCCATGTGCGGGCCTATCCGCACCTCCACGCCGTGTCATCACTCCCATTCCCCCACAGGCTGTAGGAGAGATATGCACGTACGCGGATGAATGGCCAGGAGCGCTGCTGCGGGCAGTGAAGGAAATGCCAACGATGATCGTAAACGGCGGCGTTACCTTGTGCCCGGCGATGCAGTCCGCACCTGCGGACTCTGCGATCGTGAGACAAGAGGCTTCAAAACCTCAGCGAGGATATCGCGAATGCGCGGCGGCACGGAGCTCGTGAACGCGAGCGGCCGCAGCACCTCGATCGCAGCCAGCCCCACGCGGGCCGTCAACGCCCCATTGAAGGCACCCTCGCCGAGCCGCCGTGACAAGCGACGCAGCAAGTCCTGGCCGAGAAACTGCCCCAGCAGATCGTCCGTCATGGCGATCCCGCCGGTGGCAACGATATGCGTGAACACCATGCGCGCCAGCCGCAAGGCGCCGAGCGTTCCCGGCCTGCCGCCGTAGAGCGTGGCCAGCATGCGCAGCAGCCGCACGTTCTCAACGAGAACATAGCCGACGCCGATCAGCAGGATGGGGCTGAGCGCGGTCACCGTCGCCACGCGCTTGGCCGAGCGCGTGATGATGCGCCGCGCCTCCAGGTCAAGCGGGGTCAGCACCTCGCGCTCCACCAGCACGAACAGCTCGCCTGGGTCGTGCACGTCGCGCGCGTGCTCGCGGATGCGGCTCAAACCCCACGCGAGCTGCGGCCGGCCGGCGTAGAGATCGATCAACCGCAAGGCGGTGCGCTTCTCCTGGCGGCGATCGCGCTCGGCAAGAGCAGTTGCGATGTCGCGCTTGAGGCGGCCGAGGCGCGACAGCCGCGAGAAGCCGATCAACTCGCGCAGCAGAAGCATCACTCCGGCAAAGGCCGCAACCAGCAGGAAGGCCGACGTTAGCGTGCCGACCCAGTCCTCGCGCGCCAGCGCTGCCGACACGAACTTCGCAAACCACGCGCCGAGCGCCAGCGTCATCGCCCCCGTCAACGCGGTCAACAGCAGCGCGCCCCAGCGCAGCCCGCGCCGGCCGATGTCGGACAGCGTCGGCTGCACCAGCCCGGCATCGTCGGCCACGCTCTGCGGCAGGTCCGGCGAGGGCTCCGCGCGCGGTACCGGCTCGACCAGCACGGCGGGATCGTCGGGGCTGAAGGAGCGCGGCTCGCGCCGCTCGCGTGAAGAGCTCATGTCAGCCAGTCTCCCAGCAGGAACTCCATGGCGCGATCAAGCCTCACGTGCGGCCACGCGGCCTGTTGGCCTTCCGCACCGTCAGCTTGCACGCGCGGCGGACGAAAGCGCACGAGCTCGATTGGCTTGATCCCCGGCATCGCCAGCTCCGGCTCGGCCGGCAAATCGCCGGGAAACACTGCCGCTTCGCGCTTTCCGTCGAACACCTTGGAGCCCACGCGCTCTCCCGGCAAGGGCACGCCGACGATGCACGGCAGGAGATCGCGGCCCGAGCGCACCTCCGCCTCCCGCGTCGCCCGTAGCGCCGAGAGGGCCAGCACCTTGACCTCGGCTTCCGCGAACTCGGCACGGCGGATCGCATGGATCGCGATATGGCGCAGGATCGCTTCCAGCCGGTCGTGGTCGGCATGATGCAGATGATCCGCCTTGGTGGCCGCAAAGGCGACGCGGTCGATACGCGGCGCAACGTTGCGCCACAGCCAGGAGTTCCGGCCCGGCCGGAAGGCCTGCAAAATGGAGGTCAGCGTCCGCTCCAGGTCCTCAACCGCGTAGCTCCCCGCGTTCACGGCGGACAGCGCATCGATCAACACGATCTGCCGGTCGAGCTTTGCGAAGTGGTTGCGGAAGAACGGTTTGACGACGTGGGTCTTGTAGCTTTCATAACGGCGCTCCAGCATCGCGCCGAGCGACCCCTCGACGTAGCCGGCCCCCCTGGGCAGCAGCGGAAAGAAGGTCAGCAGCGGCGAGCCTTCGAGATCGCCCGGCAGCAGGAACCGGCCCGGTCCCGGCACCGCAAGCGCCGGATCGGCCGACCGCGCCGCCTCGAGGTAGCGCGTGAACTCCGCCGCACCGCGCAACGCCACCTGCTCGTCGGCGGCACCGTCGGGATCGAGTGCGGCCAGCTCGGCCAAGCCGGGTCGCACCGTCTTGGCGCGATGCTGCGCCTTGGACTGCTCCAGCGACGCAGCCGACCACGCCGCAAAATCCAGGTCCAGCAGCGGCAGATCGATCAGCCATTCGCCGGGGTAGTCGACAATATCGATGTGCAGGCGGCCGGGCGTCAGCGCGCGCCGCCACGCCCGCGCCGACTCGTACTCCACCGTCACGCGCAGCTGGCTGATGCGCCGCGTGCTCTCCGGCCACTCCGGCGGATCCTTTGCCAGGGCGGCGAGATGATCCTCGTAGGCGAAGCGCGGCACGGCGTCGTCGGGCTGCGGCTCCAGGTAGGCGCGCGTCACGCGGCCCTCCGCCATGGCGGAGAAAAACGGCAGCCGCCCGCCGGCGATCAGGTTGCGCACCAGCGCCGTGATGAACACGGTCTTGCCCGAGCGCGCGAGCCCCGTCACGCCCAGACGCACGGTCGGCGTCACGAAGTCGGCAAGCCGCGCTCCCACCTTGCGGGCGAAACCGGCACCCCAGTCCATGTCGTTCGATTGCAGCACGGGGACAGCTACAGCCCATTCAGCAGCGCCGGCAAGCACAACGCACCGGCGCCAGTGGCACTGAGAAACACGCTACAGAGATTGGAGCACACCGAGCGCGGAGATCAATTCATCCGGCGCAAGCCCGCCGTGATGGCCGTTGAAGGCGTTGCCCATGACGCCATGCTCCTGCCACCAGATGAACTGATCGGCATGCGGCAGCACGAGAACGTCGCCGAGCCGCCGCCTCAGCTCCGGGCTGATGGGCCCAGTGCCGAACAGGCCTGCATCGAGCGCCGCATCGACAGGCATCACCAGCGCCAGGCCATCGAGCCCATGGCGCAGCGTCGACAGCACCTCTTCGCGCCGCTCGGGCTTCACATGCAGGAACATGTCGCGCGGCGCACCGTTGGGATAAATCACGTTACCCGTCGGGCTGATGGCGAGGCTGTCGGCAAGCTGCGGGAAGCGCTTGTTGATGTAGATTGTGTCGCGCACATCGACCCGCACCTGGCCGTGATCGGCGAAGAACAGGTACAGCGTGTCGGCGCTCTGCACATCGCGAAACACCGCATCGAACGTGCTCCAGAAGCTGGCGATCTCCGCAGCGTGATAGGGCGTCCCCGGCCCATAGATATGCGCGATGGTGTCGATCGAAGCCCAGTAGAAGCCAAGCCACGCCTTGTCCTGGCTCTGCTCCAGCATCGCCTTGAGCTGCACGAGCGCCTCGGCCATCGTGCCGTGCTTGATGACTTCGGCGCCCGCGCTCGCCACCGTGTTGTAGGCCGAACCGGCGTAGCTGCGCCCTGAGAACTGCACCGACTTCACGCCGTGCCGGCCGAGGCGCTGGTGCACGGTCTCATGCACCTCCAGCATCTTGCCGGGATCGTAGCCGCGCTGCAGGCACGCATCCTGCCCGTAGCGGCGCCCGAGCGGCGAGAAAGCCAGCGACTGGATCGTCTCGCCGTAGGCCGGGATGTAGATGTTCCATTCATAGAGCGCATGCGCGCTCGGCGGCACCCCGAGGTTCAGCGTCGAGACCGATGCCGCGGTTGTGGATGGAAACAGCGCGGAGATCGGCGTCAGCACGCCATCGGTCACCACGCGGCTGGTGGTGCGAAAGCGCTGCTGATGCGCCTTCCAGAAGGCCCATCCGAACGCATCGATGAAGAACGTCACCACCTTGCGCGGGCGCGGGTAGCTGCCGCCGAAGCAGTCGGGCGGCAGCAGCGGTGCGCGCGCCTCGCCGGTCAGCAGGTGCTCGACCGTGTTGGCGATGTTGGCGAACGAGTAGTCTGCGTAGATCGGTTTCAGGAGGCCGCCGCCGAGAGGCGCGAAGCGGGCGAGCGGGCCTTCATTGATCATGACTGTCCCTGGCTCTGCCGCTTGCTCAGGAACGCAAGCCGCTCGAACAGGTGCACATCCTGCTCGTTCTTGAGAAGGGCGCCGTGCAGCGGCGGGATCAGCTTCCTCGGATCGCTCTCGCGCAGCGTCTCGGGCGAGATGTCCTCGTTCAGCAGCAGCTTGATCCAGTCGAGCAGCTCCGAGGTGGACGGTTTCTTCTTTATGCCCGGCACCTCGCGCACGTCGTAGAACACCTTCAGCGCCTCCGACACCAGCCGCCCCTTCAGGTTGGGGAAATGCACCTCGACGATGGAGCGCATCGTCTCCGGGTCGGGAAACTTGATGTAGTGGAAGAAGCAGCGGCGCAGGAACGCGTCGGGCAGCTCCTTCTCGTTGTTGGACGTGATGATGACGATGGGCCTGTGCTTCGCCTTGATCGTCTCGTGTGTCTCGTAGACGTAGAACTCCATGCGATCGAGTTCCTGCAGCAGGTCGTTGGGAAACTCGATGTCGGCCTT